>DAOUAT010000447.1:0-7987 GCA_034433275.1 Anaerolineae bacterium | reverse complement strand
ACCGAAGTCACCCGCACCATCGGCCCGCACTATGAAGTGGTGGTGGCGGTGGGCAGCGGGCAGGTGCTGACGACGACGAAATACTACGAGTTCGGCGGCCAGCGCATCGCGGTGCGCCAGAACGGCACGCTGAGCTACCTGCTGAGCGACCATCTCGGCAGCACGGCGGTCACGACCAACAACAGCGGCGCGGCGACGAACAATGTTCGTTACTTCGCCTACGGCAGCCAACGCACGGGCAACCTGCTCGCCCTGCCGACCGACCATACGTTCATCGGGCAGAAGTTGGACAGAGACAGCGGGCTGCTGTATTATGGCGCGCGGTACCCACTGTGTCAATGATGTCTGAGACAACTCTTCCGCTGAATTTAGTGTACAATTCAGCCAGGGAGAGTAGTCATGTCACAGGAACCGATCGTTCAACCCCGTCGCAATGGCCAGTCGGCGGCCGAAGTCGTCAGCACGCCCGACCCGGAGGTCGTACCGAAAGCCGAACGGCGGCGGTTTACCGCCGAATACAAGCTGCGCATACTCGCAGAAGCCGACGTCTGTACGCAGCGGGGCCAGATTGGCGCTCTGCTGCGCCGGGAAGGGCTCTACCGCTCGCACCTGGACACATGGCGTGCGCAACGCCGGGCCGGTGCGTTGCAGGCCCTAGCCCCGCAGAAGCGCGGTCCCAAGCCTGACCCGCAGGCGGCCGAGATCACCCGGCTCCACCGCGAGAATGCGCGCCTGCAGCAGCGTTTGCAGTGCGCCGAGACGATCATCGCGGTCCAAAAAACTCTCAGTGCTGCTCGGCCTGCCGACGAGCGCGAGCGACGAGCAGCTATGATTCAGACGGCCGAAGAACTGGCGACGTTGCAAGGCGTCGTTGCCGCCTGGGCAGCACGGCGTACCAGTTCACCGGCCAGCGGCGGGAGGTGGCGGGATTGTACTTCTGCCAGGCCCGGTGGTATGATCCTTGTCCTGATTCCGAAGATACAGAATTCAATACGCGCGCGCAAAGATCGCGACCCGATCCGTCCGCTGCCCGGTGTAGAAGCAGACCCCTTCCCCCTCCGGCGCGTCCAGCGGGAAGCAGCGGATGGTCGCCTTGGTCTCGTCCTTGATGCGATCCTCGTTCTCGCCCGTGCCCGCCCAATGGACGCGGATGAAGCCGATCTGGCTTTCCAGCACCTGCTTGAACTCATCGTAGGAGCGCACGGTGCGGGTGTTGGCGTCGCGGAATTCGGTGGCGCGGCGCAACATGCCGGCCTGGATGGTGGTCAGCATGTCGCGGGCTGCGTCGGCAACGCCGGCCACCGGCACGCCGAAGGTCTTGCCCTCTTTGCCGGGGAGGTCGCGGCGGGCGAACACGACCGCGTTTTGCTCCACATCGCGCGGGCCGATCTCGAGACGCAGCGGCACGCCTCGCATCTCCCAATCGTTGTACTTGTAGCCCGCGTTGAACTCGTCGCGGTCGTCCAGCTTGATCCGCACGCCCGCGGCCTTGAGCGCGGCTGCGACCTCGTGCGCCTTGGCCAGCACCGCGGCCCGCTCCACATCCTTGCGCCAGATCGGTACGATGACGGCCTGGATCGGCGCCAGTCGCGGAGGCAGCATCAGGCCCTGGTCGTCGCCATGAGCCATGATGATGGCGCCCACCATGCGCGTGCTCACCCCCCAGCTCGTGGTCCAGGCGTGATCCAGCTCGTTGGTCTGGTTCAGGAACTTGATGTCGAAGGCTTTGGCGAAGTTTTGGCCCATATAGTGGCTGGTGCCCGATTGCAGCGCCCAGCCGTTGCCCATCATGGCCTCGATGGTGTAGCTGGCCACCGCGCCGGCGAACTTCTCCCGGTCGCTCTTCTTGCCCGGGATCACCGGGATGGCCGCCTCGTTGATCGCGAAGTCGGCGTAGACGCCCAACATGCGGAGCGTTTCCTCCATCGCCTCTTCCCGTGTGGCGTGCGCGGTGTGCCCCTCCTGCCACAAGAACTCGGCCGTGCGCAGGAAGAGCCGGGTGCGCAGCTCCCAGCGGACCACGTTGGCCCATTGGTTGATCAGCAGCGGCAGGTCGCGATACGAGCGCACCCACTGGCTGTACATGTGGCCGATGATCGTCTCCGAGGTCGGGCGGACAACCAGCGGCTCCTCCAGTTCCTTGCCGCCGCCGTGTGTCACCACGGCCAGCTCCGGCGCGAAGCCTTCGACGTGCTCGGCCTCTTTCTGCAAGAAGCTCATGGGGATGAAAAGTGGGAAATACGCGTTGACATGGCCGGTCTCCTTGAACCGGCGATCCAGCGCGTCGCGAATGTTTTCCCACAGGGTGTAACCGTAGGGCCGGATGACCATGCAGCCGCGCACCGGCGAGTAGTCGGCCAATTCTGCTTTCTGTACCAGTTCATTGTACCAGCGCGAGTAATCTTCACTGCGCGGGGTGATGCCTTTTTCTGCCATGGGAGTGCTCCAGTGTGACGTATGACGTATTGCGTATTTCGTAGTTCGTGGTGCGTATTGCGTGCGACGTGCCGCACATTGCGGATTATCAGCGAATTAAAAACCATGCAGTACGCAATACGCAGCACACAGTATTTTTTGCCCTCCTACCCCCGGATGGCTCAACCCAGGGGCGGAGGGCCGGGAGGTGTTGGGGGAGCCTCCAGGACGGGGAGGACGTCGGCCGGCGTAAGCGCGACATGGGCCAGCGCGGCGATGGAACGCCCCAGGTCGGTATGGGCCAGGAACGCATCAACGACCGGCTGCCAGCCCGCGCCCAGCAGCACCAGCGGCTTTGCGTATGAACGCGTTTGCAGCAGGCTCCAGGCCAGGGTGACCTCGGACAGGGTGCCGATGCCCCCGCGCAGGCCCACGAAGCCGTCCGCGCGCTCCAGCATGATGGTCAGGCGGTCAATCAGGGTCGGCGCCTTGATCTCCTCGGTCAGCCACGGGTTCGGCGGCAGCGGATCGAAGATCGCGCACGTGACGCCGATGACTCGGCCGCCGGCCTCGGCCGCGCCGCGGCTGACCGCGGCCATCGCGCCCTGGTAACCGCCGCTGAGCACCGCGTAACCCGCGCGCGCCAGCACCCCGCCCAGCGTATAGGCTTCGCGGTACAGGTCGCTCTGCTCGTCGCGCCGCGAGCTGCCGAAAACGGCGATGGTGCGTTGTGCGTCGTTCAAAAGTCCATCCTGTTCAGGCTACCGGCGGCTGCTCACCAGGCGCCAGCCCCGCTCATCGTCGCGGGCCAGCTCAATGATGCGGTAGCCGTACGTGTTGATCACGCGCGTGCTGGCATACACCGTCTCGGTAATCAGGTTCCGGTTGTAGATGTGCTGATGACCATGAATCATCAGTAAGGGCCGCATGCGACGCAGGAACGTCAAGTAGCTTGTGAACCCCTGATGGGCCAGGTCCTCGGCATCATGGATCCCGCGCGGCGGCGCGTGGGTGATCAGGATATCCACGAAGCGGCCATAGCGCACGCGGTTCAGCAGCAGTTGCGCAATCAACCACCCGGTCTGCAGCCTGACCTCCCCCTCGCTATATTGAAACGGTGCGTCATTATAGCGCCGGCAGCCTTCCAACCCCGCCAGCAACAAGCCTCGGTGATTCGCCTGGCGCACGTGCAAGTCAATCGCCCAGGTGGACGACAGGCCAGGCGCGGCCGGGGGTATCACATCCGTGGCTACACGCTGCCGTGGGCCGTCGTGATTGCCATGGACATAATACAACGGGGCATCAGTCAGGCTGACGATATATTCCAGGTAGTACTCCGGCAAATCGCCACATGCCAGCACCAGGTCAATGTTGCCGACGCGCTCGCTGATATGTGCGCCGTAGAGCACAGGCTCGATTTTGTCGCTGACGGTTAGGATGCGCATGATGACATGGGTGCGACTGTAGGCCAATTATATGTAGCCGGGCTGGTTGCACTCACCAGCTAACCGAGCAGAGTATAACATGCCGGCCACAGTACTGTCAATGAAAGTGAGGATGGAATACTGATTGCTAAATGCGCAGCAAGTATAGGAAGATGGCCGCTGTGATGAGGTCCGCGGTGGTGCCGGGGTTGAGGGTGTGATGTTTGTCGTGCAAGGTACGATCAAAATCGGCCAACGCCCTTTGCCCTGCTCGCGTCAGGGCGCCGCCGCGCGCCAGGACGGCAGCCGCATCCTGTGAGATCCGCTGTGCCACCTCGCGCCCGCGCTTGCGTGCGATCAGGGTGTCTGGCACGCGGGCGAGGATGGTCAGGAATGCCTGCACGATCGCCAGATCGCGTCGATCGGTGGCCGCGCACGCCTGTCGGAGGGCTGGGTAGGCGATATTGAAAGTAGTCGCAAAATCGCTGACATACTCGCGCGCAATCGTGTCGCGATCCTGTGCCAGTTGCATCGCTTCGCGCAACGTGATCACAGGTTCGTCGGCGACATCGGCTTCAGAGACCTGGCCAAGGCCGCCCGGCCGCGCCACGCGCATGGCGGCATATACCGTTTGCGCGTCCTCAACCGTTAAGGCGGCCAGGATGTGCGTCACGTTTTGGCGCGGCTCGCCAGGAGTCACACAAGCCTTGGCCAGGGGCGCGAGCAGCAGGACCATGCCGAGGTTTGTGTTAGAGCCAGCCAGTTTTGCCGTGTTGTTAATGGCGTGCCAGACGATATGCCCTACACGATCTTGCGCGCACCGCACAAAAGCTGGCCCGATTGCGGCAGCGCTGAGCACGAAATCTTCGAAGCTCGCATCGGCGAAGTCGAACCGGCGATTCACGTTGCCGGGCTTTGGCGCACTGACCTCCAGAAGACAGGCCAGTTGGGCGGCCAGCGCCACATCTGTGTCCGTGCGCTGCAAGATGGGCCATGCGCCCTTTGTCATGCGAGCAGCCCCAATACATAGTCAGCGATGGCGCCAGCCACATTGAATGAGACCGTGGTCTGCAGGCCGTGCCAGCCGGGGATGCTATTGACCTCTAGCACGTACGGCTCGCCCTGGCGGCTGCAAACGATATCTACGCCAGCATAATCGGTGCCTACTACTGCCGCAGCCTTGAGCGCCAGCGCCGTCAGGTGCGGGTCAAGGGCCAACGCCTCGCTGCGCGCGCCCTGTGCGACGTTTGTTTTCCAGCCCGTACCGCGCCGCGCCGACGCTGCCAGCAAGTTTCCCCCCAACACGAACGCCCGGATGTCCCAACCGTCGTGCGGGATGTATTCCTGCAAGTAATAGACGTAGCGGCCCTGCTCCAGCGCTCGAAAGACGCGATGCGCCAGGTCGCGGTCATTCAGGCGCATCATGCCCTTGCCTTCTGAGCCGAACAGCGGCTTGAGGATGACATCGCCGCCCAGCTCGACGAAGGCCGCCATGGCCTCATCGAAGCACTCTGTGACGATGGTGCGCGGGGTCGGGAGGCCGGCATCTTCCAGCAGGGTGGACGTGTAGTATTTATCTACGGTCTTCTCGATGGCGCCGGGCGTGTTGATGACGCGCAGCCTCATGTTTTCCAGACGGTGAAGCAAGTCAACCCGGAAGATGATTTGTTCCAAGGACGCGATGGGGATGCCGCGGACGATTAACGCGGCACAGTCGTCCAGGACGCCACCCTCTGCGCTGGCGCGGGGCGTTGTGACGACGCGCGCCACCAGCCGCGTCGTGTTGAAATGCTCAACCGTCACCCCGCGCTGTGTCAGTGCCTCTTGCAATCGTAAAACGTGCCACCCGGTGGCGTCCGAGGCCAGGATACCGATCTTCATGCTCGGTTCCCCGGCAACCAGAAGTGATAACACCTGTGCATCAGCGTAACGCGGAACTTGTTCCGCAACCGAACAGTTGCGCATTCGACGCGCACGTTACGGAATGATACTATCGTGTCCGGCATTCAGCATCTTCCTAAGCGGCCAGGAGTGATGTCCGCAACACGCCTGCATTCAGTCGGCCAGCAGAGAAACTCTTGCCGCTCCGGATATTGTTGATGGTGACGCGCGCGGGGCTGAACAACATGGGATCAATGGCGTAGAAGTCGCCCCCATACTGTTTGAACAGGCGGTAGAACGGCTGGCCGTAGTCGCGCGACGCGCATGAAGGGATCTGGTCGATCAGGCGGGCAAGCTCCTCGTCGTCGGCCTGGACGGTGTAGAAGACCTGACCGCCGTAGAGGATACAATCGTTGGTGCGGCCGATGGCGTGCAAGTCGTCCTTGTCAACGGTGGCGCTGGGCGCCGTGCCATAACCGCTCAGTATTTTCGTCACATCGAAGCCTAGCTCCACCAGCTTGTGTAGCCCCGTCTCCACCACACGGGCCGAGATCTGGATGGAACCGGCGAGCGATGCGGTCGGCGCTACCAGCATGGTTAGGTTCGCCGGGTCAATACCGCACTTGCCGGCAATATAGGCTGCAACCTCGTCGCCGGGCAGCTGTCGCGTCTCCAGCACGATGACCGCGGCCTCGTTCTGGTCGCGGTAGCCCAGTTTTTCGTACAGCTTTTCGACGACGGCCAGGGCGCGCGCGGGCCCGGAACCCATGGCAAAGAACTTGTCGCGCTTGATGGCCCACCCTGCGTACTGCGCCGCCATGCAACCGATAGCCGGTTGATCAACTGCCACGCTCAGGCCCGGCAACCAAAAATCACGGCCTTCCTCGTCGGTGAACGCCAGCGGCAGGAACGTCACCCGGCCCAGGCCGCCCATGCAGACTTCGGCCAGGTATTTCCCGGCTTGCAAACCGCCGGACACGGCCACGCCGCAATCTATGACGCGCGCGCCGCCGGGCAGTTGCGCGGTCGCGATGCTGAGGGTTTCGGCCTGCGTTATCATTTGCTCGACGATTCGAGTTGCTTCCCGGTTAACGCTAATCATGCTGCCTCCCATACCAGGATCTCCCCTTTGCCGAGCGCGGTTAGATCGCCGCAGTAGCGACGAAAGCGACCGGCGGCCCAGGCTTCGGGAAATATCACACCTTTGTCCTGCAGATAACGCGCGAGCAGGCCGATGAAGGGTGGTGTATAGGTGCAGGCATAGCGGTAGGAAGGGAGCAGGTGGGGTGGTTTGAAAGTCACCACGGCGCCCCGCTTGAGGCCGGCCCCACACCGTTCGCCCGGCTCGCCGAAGACGACCACTGTGCCGGCGATCATGAAGACGCCGGTGAAATCGCCGCTGTTGCCCCCGACCACGATCAGCCCGCGGCGCATGGTGGACCCAACCTCATTGCCGGCATTGCCGTCCACGATGATGACTCCCCGATCCATGCCTTTGGGGCTACCCCGATACGCCGCGCCCACGCAGTGGCCTGCATTGCCCCGGATGCGGATGAGCCCGCCGCGCATTTCAGCGCCGGCCCAGTCCCCGGCATTCCCATGAACCGTGATCGTGCCCCCGCGCATCCCCGAACCCAGGTGCATGCCCACATCGCCGTGCACATGGATCTGCCCTCCGGTCATCCCGGCGCCGATCATCTTCACGCGCGCACAATCGCCTTCCACGACGATATCGGACTCATCCGTGTTGGAAACGGCGAAAAAATCACCCAGGCAACCTCGTTGGTTGCCGACGGCCACCGGAAGCGCAGCGATTTCGGCCGCGCTCTTGCCGGCAAAACGATCGGGCGTGATGGTTTCTGCCTCAAGCGGCACATCGGGCAGGTTTCTCAGTTGCAGAATCGTCATGGTTAGCCCTCCAAGACCCGGCGCAAGTGAACCTGGAATTGGCCCAGCGTGCCCCCGTAGTTGCCGGCCGAGATGCGGCGGATGCCTGGGATGCAGGCCGCGCGGACACCGATGCGGGTGGCCTCCTCCACCGCGGTGATGTCAAGGCCGTCAATGACGATCTCCAGGACGCAGTTGACGCCTTCAGGCAGCGCAGTGTGGGTGATGCAGCGCAGTGTGGGGCAGAAAGCGTCGTTGGTGGAGGCGATCAGCCCTTTGTAACGTGAGCTTGTCTTGCTGCCGCTACGGACGATCCCACCGGGGAAGGGCAGAATGATGCCCGGCACCTGGCGCATTGCCGCGGCCGCGCGCTCTGTCGC
>DAOUAT010000446.1:0-19364 GCA_034433275.1 Anaerolineae bacterium | reverse complement strand
ACGCCGGTCAGTCGGCTCGTCAGCGAGGTGGCCGCCACGGCCACACCGGCCCCCACGGCGACCCCGCGGCCGCCAACCGCGCCCCCCACGGCAACACCGACCGCGTCCCCGACACCGTCGCCCACCGCCACGCCGACCGCCACTGCGTCGCCCACACCCACAGCAACCCCGACGCCGGTCGAGCCGCTCACGGTCGCGTTCATGCGGACACAACAATATCCCGGCAGCGATATCGTTATCGAGCAGACGCTGCAGCCGGGCGCCAACTATCAGCGCTACATCGCCTCGCACCTGTCCGAGGGGCTGAAGCAGTACGCCTTGCTGACTGTGCCCAACGGGCAGAAGCCGGCCACCGGCTGGCCGGTGATCGTGTTCAACCACGGCTACATTCCGCCCGCGCAGTATCGCACCACGGAGCGCTATGTCGCCTACGTGGATGGGTTTGCGCGCAACGGCTACATCGTGTTCCGGCCCGACTACCGCGGCCATGGCAGTTCTGAAGGGGAGGCCACCGGCGGCTACGGCTCGCCCGCGTACACCATTGACGTGCTCAACGCGGTCGCGTCCGTGAAGCGGTACGCCGATGCCGACCCGAACCGGATCGGCATGTGGGGCCACTCCATGGGCGGGCACATCACCCTGCGCGCAATGGTCACCACGGAGGACATCAAAGCGGGCGTGATCTGGGCCGGGGTGGTGGCGTCATACCCCGACCTGATGAGCCGTTGGCGCCGGCCGGCTGCCGCGCCGACGCCCAGCATCCCCCAAAGCGCGCGGCGCTGGCGAACGGAGTTCATCGAGAAATACGGCACGCCGGAACAGAACCCTCAGTTCTGGGCCGCGATCTCGCCCAGCGCACACCTGGCCGACCTGTCCGGGCCGTTACAACTTCACCACGGCACGGCCGACACCGACGTGCCGGTGGCGTTCTCCAGCAACCTGCACCAGCAAGCCCAGAAAGAGGGGATCCCGATGCCAGTGGAGTACTACGAGTATCCGGGGGATAATCACAATCTGTCGAACAACTTCAACACAGCCGTGCAGCGCTCCATCGCGTTCTTCGACAAATACGTGAAGAACCTGGGCCTGCGGACGGCGGGCAATACCCCGTAACCGGTGGGTGGCCGACACGTAGTGCAAGATGGCATCTTGCGCTACGTGTCGGTATCCGCCCGTGAGTCAACTGATAGCAGCGACAACCCAAGATCGCGCAGCCGGGCCAGCACGCCATACAGAGCGGCCTGATCCTGTACGACGCCGAGCAGCACAGTCTCCCCCGCGACGGGGTGCGTGATGGTCAAGCTGTCGAACCAGGCCGACCAGCGCTCGTCAAGCTGGCCTTTGACACGAATCTCAACGCGCGGCATGGGTTTCTTTCCGGAAAACGAACGCCCGCGGCGGCACCGCGTTATTTCGGGCGGCGCAACTGAGCCAGGCCCATGAACAGGATACCCAGTCCAGCCAGAAACGCACCGACTCCGATGGGGCCGGTCCAGAAAAGACTCAACCACAGATCCATGTCACCCTCCTTGTGGTTTTGTTGTTCTCCAATCAGTACGGCCCGAACAACCAGTTGCCGGGCGCGTCCGGATCGTCGCTGCGGTAGAACTCCTCAGCAGCCTGCTCGCACTCCTCGACGGTAAGATAGCCATCCCCATCCCGGTCCAGGTGCCGGAAAACCTCCTGCGCATCTTCCTCGTTGATAGCATAGCACCATTCGAGCTTTACGAACTCGGCGGCGCTCAGTTTGCCGTCGCGGTCGCGATCCCACAACCCCACAACAGCCCGCACCTGTTCCGCGATGATCTCGTCAAACAAGGCGTCGTCACTGACGATGAAGTCGCCCAACTTCAAGTAGTCGTCCAAAGAATACTGGTCGCCGACGGCCGCGTAGAAACCGCGCAGCGCCTCGGGCCGCCGGCCAACACGGGCATGGACCAGAGCACACTCGGGGGAGTCTGGTTGGAGCCCCAGGACCTCACAGACCCGCCTGGCAAACTCCTTGGCATCAGCCTTGCCGTAGTAACCATCGTTGTTCATGTCTTCGCGACGGAACAGCGCCGTCTGCTTACGTTTCTGCAGTTCCGTGAGCATAAGTTGCCTCCTCGGGGTGTGATGCTCGTGTTACTCGAAAAACAGATCAGAACGCCCCCAACATCCAGTTGCCCGCCGCCTGCGGGTCATCGCTCTTGAAGAATTCATCCACCAGGTGCAGCAATTCGGGGCGCGAGATCAACCCATCGCCGTTCAGATCCAGGTGCGGAAAGGCCTCAGCGGCCGTAGCTGCGGAAATACCCAGTGACTTGCAGAAAGCTGTGTAGTCGCCCAGGCTCAACAGCCCGTCGCCGTCCAAATCGTAAACCTGCACATCAAACTCGATCACCACGCCGATGGTAGCCTGGTAGGCCGTGGGGTCGTGGATGAGTCGGTCATGGTAATCCAACCATTCCTGTAAGGTGATCTGGTTGCTCTGATCCACGTCGGCCACGGACTGCATGCCCGACCACCAGCCCATCAGGTTGGCGTGCAGCGTCTTGTACGCCGGTGAATCAACTGACCAGCCGCGTAACGCCGCGGATCGCTCCGCGATGCGCTCAAAATCGGCGCGCTCGATCACGCCGTTGCTGTCCGCGTCCGAGACATTGAAACGATGGGTCAGCTTTCTGGTTTGCAGGTCACTCAACATGGGGCCCTCCTGTGAATCGTAGCTTCGGCGGTCACAAATAGTATAGGAGGGAGAAGGGTGAGAGCGTGTCACCCGGTCGGGTGAATTTGGGGGGTGATTTTGGGGACCTCACCCCCCTGCCCCCTCTCCTGCGAGGAGAGGGGGAGTCTTGCTCCCCCGTCCCTCGCAGGGAAGGGGGTCGGGGGGTTAGGTGCTCCTTAAACCAACCCCACCTCGCGGGCCCGCGCGGCCGCGGCGGTCCGGTTGCCGACACTCAGCTTGCCGTAGATGCGCTCAAGGTGGGTTTTTACGGTATTCACTGTAATGAAAAGAGCTGCGGCGATTTCCGGGTTTGACCGGCCGATCACGATGAGCCGCAACACCTCTCGTTCGCGCTCGCTCAACGGTTCGACCAGGGCCAAGGCGCCCGCGGCCGCCGTATCCGCGCCTGCGCCCAGGGCGTGCAAGATCTCAGCGATGTAATCTGGCGTGATCCCCTGCCGGGCAGCCTGCCTCAACAGCGGGATCAGCGTCTCGCCGGCGTCGGCAAAGGTGCGAACGAAGCGTTCGGGCTGGCCGCGTTGGAGGGCGTCGGCCAGGAATTCGAGCGCGGCTGCGCGCGATTCGGCCGCCAATGCTTGCAGGACGCGCACAGCGATCAGCCCGTAGCCCCAGCCGGCACGCTGCGCAGCCTCGGCGCGTTGCCGCAGATCCTCGCCCGCCGCGCGCAGTTGGCCGCGCACGATCAAGAGCCGGGCGCGGGCCAGGCAGTGGAACCGGTGGAAGGGATGCGCGCCGCTATCATCGGCCAGGCCTACCGCCCAGCGCTCCGCCGCACCCAGATCATCGTGAACCAGCGCGATCTCGACAGCGGTGGCAGCGACGCGGCCTAAGATCGCAGCAGACAGGCCCTGGTCGCGCGCCAACCCCTCGGCCCGCTGGATAGCCGTGAAGGCGGCCGCCGCGTCGCCTGTTTGCGAGGCCACAAACGCCTGCACCAGGTATGCTGCGACCCGGAACTCAGCATTGCCACTGCGTTCTGCGAACAGAGAGGCCTGGCGCGCATGATCGGCCGCGCGCACCAGATCATTCCACTCATAATCCAAGGTGGCCTGATCCAGGTAAGCCAATGTGATGATTGGGCTTTGGCTGGCCTCCGCGATCACCTGGCGGAAGGTGCGAGCCGCTTCATGGATCTCGCCCCGGACGGCTGCGACCCGGCCAAGAAAGATCTGGGCAGTCAGGCGGGCGTAGTCATTCTCCGCAGCCTGGGCCGTGCGCAGCGTCTCGCGCAGCACCGGCTCGGCTTCAGCCATGCGGCCGGCGTGCCAATAGGCCATACTCAGGGTCACCCCCACCACGCTGCGCGTCACCATTTGCGTTTCCGGCAGCAGCGCCAGCGCCCGGTGGGCCAGTTCGGCCGAGTGCCACAGGTCACCCCGCGCCCGCGCCAGGTAAGATTGCCCAGCCGCAAGCTGGCCCTGGAAAGAACGCAAGTCGCCATCCGGAGGCGGATCCTCGACCGGCGCAAGGATGGCCGCACGCTCCAGCAACACGGCTGCGGCATCTGTCTGGCCCGCCAACAGCAGCGGCCAGGCATAGTCCAGGCACAGCCGCGCCCGCGCCGCCACGACCTCCAGCGGCAGGGCCTTGAACCAATTGATCAACGTTACGATCTCGCCCTGGCGCAGTACCACGCTGCTGGCCTGATCGATCAACCCGGCCGCCTGCTCCCAGGCACGCGCGGCCAGGGCATGGTCAATCGCATCGCGCAGAAGTCCATGCTCAGCATACCAACGGCAGGCGCGCAGGTGCAACGCGCTGGCGTCAGCTGCATCCAGATCAAGCCGGCGCCGCAGCAGGTCGGTGAAAAGGGAATGGTAGCGGTACCACTGCCCGTCCTGGCCCAGGGGTGTGATGAAAAGGTTGGCGCGCTCCAGGCTCAGGAGCATCTCCTGGCTGTCGCCCCGGCCGGTCACCGCGTTGCACAGCGGGGCGGTCAAACGTTCCAGGATCGCGGTCTGGAGCAGGAACTGCTGCACATCGGCCCGCTGCCGGCCGAAAACCTCATCCATCAAGTAATCGAGCTGGTAACGCTGACTGCTGGCGAACGCGTGAAGCGTCTGCGGAACATCCAACCGGCCTTGCAGCGAAAGGGCCGCCAGTTGCAGACCAGCGACCCACCCTTCAACGCGCCGGCACAAGGCGACCACATCTGGTGCACGGGCATGGACTGGATCAGATGATAGTCATCCAGGACGAGGATGAAGTCTGCGGGAACCAGCGCGAGTTCATTGATGAGGCCGACGAGCAGGGCCTCGGCCGGGGGCGGCTGCGGCGCCTGAAAAAGGCCTTCAGCGGCCCGGCCGATGCGGGGATTGATTTGGCGCAGCGCGGCCAGCAGGTAGGCCAGGAACCGGGCCGGGTCGCTGTCGGCCGCGTCGAGGGAGAGCCAGGCGTAGGGGCAGGCCACCTCAGTCAGCCAACCGGTGAGCAGCGTCGTCTTGCCGTAACCGGCCGGCGCCGAGACCAGGATCAGCTTGTGGCCGGGCTGCAGCCCTTCGTGCAGTCGTCGCGTGAGCTGGGGGCGAGACACCCGGTCGTCACGAGACTGGGGCGGGCTGAGTTTGGTGGACAACAGGGCGACAGCCATGCTTGACCCCTCTCCTGAAACGGTTGCACACCCTCCAAAAAGAAGCTGCGCCGCAGGTGCGACGTCTTAATCTCGGTTCAGGCTGTTGACCAGTTTGGTTGTAGCACTATCTACCTGATCCCGCGCAACTGGCCGAGCACTTCCTCGCTCAGGTCCCAGCGATCCGTTGTGCGCTTGATGCCCCCACCGGAGCGCTGCTGCTCTTTGATGGCTGCACCAAGCTGTAGTTTCTGGTCCGCATCGAGCAGCGGGACCATCTCCTGGGCGGCGACCAGCGCATGATACTGCTCGAAGGGCGAACGCCAATGGCAGATCCCGTCGAGCACGAAGGGAAAGAATCGCTGCGCCGGATACACCTGCAGCAAAGCCAGCGCCGTGACCCGGTTGCCCGGCCAATCTTCGGCGATGAGGTTGTTGGCGAGCCACCAGACCAGGTTCTTGTCCTGGCGCTGCGCATCCTTTCGGATGTCCTGCAAGATGCGTTCCAGCTTCATGGTGCGCGCCCAGGTGTACGGTTCCCTTTGGCGAATGGCTTCGTAGTCGCGGGCGGTGGCCGACATCTCATCCCACAGCGCCTCGACGCTAGAACGGGGAATGCCGAGCACATAACACAACCTACGGAGTTCATCATCGCCCAGAGTGAGGCGAGAAGGCACGTCGTCGGGATGTTTCGGCCCTGCAGTCGTGCTGCCATACTCGTACCCCATGATCCGGAGCTGCGCCTGGAGCGCAACCGCGCGCTCGGTCTGCTGCAACGAGGCGGCGCGCTCCGTTTCAGCGCTGAACGGCAGTGGCCCCTGCGTAATTGGGTGCCACTTCTTAAACAAGCTGCTATTCGACTCTGCAATCCCTGCGGCGGTCACGGCTTCGGGCGGCGTCTGCCAGGCGTGCCAGGGGCCTTCGCCCCGCAAACGCTCGCCAGCGCGGAGGGCCAATGAATCGTCAGGCAGGATCTCCGGCCGATCAAACGCAGCCTCGGAGATCAGTCGCCAGCTCCGGCGCAACATGGGCGGCGCGCAGAAGGTGTACGACGGGAATGCGGGGTCAGGCGGGACCTTGAGCGCAAGGGCTTCCACATCCGGGTGCCGGCCGAGCATCCGGCGCAGGTTCCGCACCACGGTGGCCAGCAATTCCAGATTGGGGTTCGCACGCAATAGCAACAGATGAGCGCCCAGGATGCCGAGCATGGGATTGCGCCACTTCGCCCAGAGCATCTCGGTCACATCGTGCGGCAGCACCTGGCGCCGGTCGGTCAAGCCGAGCCGCGCTAGTTCCACCAGCCGTGCGCCCTTGCTATACGCCTGGCGCAGGTACTCCTCCTCTGCCCGGCTCGCACTCTGGTGGCTGGGGTCATAGTGGAGATACAAAATCGCCGCATTGGCGAGGTCGGCGCGTGTGCCCGCCATGCCCAGCCCAGGATCGCTCGCCAACGCAAACACCTGTGTCTGCCACCCCGGCGCGGCGACCAGCGTTTGCTCCACCGGCTCGTGGCCGGCGCTCCGCGCCACCAACCGATAGATGCCAGGATCCACCGCGATGTTGCAAGCTGCCCACGGCGCCGGGTCGCCGCCCCCGGCTGTGACGGCGCACATTGCCAGGTCGGTGATGGGGTTTCCGGCCAAGTCAGTGATGGGCTTTCCGGCCAGGTCCTGCAGCGCCATCCCCTGCACAAGCTGCGCCCCCGGGAGCGCCGCCGCGCCTGCGGTCGCGCAGCGCACGAAGAGGAAGATGGCGCTGCCCACGCCAGCACGCACATGAACGCACCGGCTCTCGCGCTGCGCCGCAGCCTCGTGATCCGCCACGGCCTGGGCCGTATCGGGCAACGGGATGGGCGTGGCGAACTGGAGTGTCGGGATCTCGATGCCGCGACCGCGCTGCCCCGGCTCCAGCGCCACCAGCTCCTGCCACATCGCCGAACCGGCGGTCGCGCGCACCTTGTAGAAGCCGGGATCCAGACTGGTCTCCAGACGGCCCAGCCCGCGTGCGACGATCCGCGATGGCCCGTCGAAGACGGTGATCTCCGTCGCCTGGTCCTGCGCGTACAGATACAGCCCCACCTTGCGCGACTCAGAAGCGGACATGGACCTCTCCTTCGCCGTCCACCTCGAACAGCATCCCCAGGTGCAGCGCCGGGACCACCGCTTTGTAGATGTCAGGCTCAAGGTGCACCTGCCAGGTGTCTGCTGCGGCTGTCGTTTGCGCTTTCACCTCCCAGCGGCTCGCCACCCAGCGCCTCATTTGCACCTCGACGTCCGTGCCGATGGCGCCAGGGGGGAGATGGATGGTGACCGGATAGGTGAGGGGGTGCGCCTGGTTGATCACAAAGTCGTCCACCTCCCTCACCTCGGGCGCGGCAGCCTGCAATGTATTCACCAGGTAATCACGAAGGGATCGTGTAGTGACTTGGCCGCCGATGCGCAGACCATTGAGCAACGCCGTGGTGAAGATCCCGCGCACTTCGCCGTCGGGCCGCTTCTGTTCCCACGTCTCAAGGCCGCGTTTGGCCGCTAACACGAAGAAACGCTTGCCCTGCTGATAGTTGACCGCGCGCTTGGGGGGAAACGGCATGTGCAGTGCGGGGAAACCCTGGATCCTCCGGCAGCAATCCATGAACAATAGCACTTCGTCGAAGTATCCCGCTTCATAGAACCAGTTGGCTGTATACTCCCCCAGCCAATGATAGGGCGGGCCCATGCAATCGGCGGAAAAGTCGGGCATGAGCAGGGCGGTCTGGTCTTCGCGGGGCGAGAACCCGTGGCCGGCCATGTACACATAGAGCCGGCGGCCCACTCGCCGCGGTTTGCCCTGGCTGGCGTTCAGGTCGGCGGTCTGCTGGATGGCGCGCACGGCCCGGCGGATAGCGGGCTCGACCTGATCCTCTGATGATACGGCGGCGCCGTCGGGCCAGACGATGCGCCAGATGTGGTGATCTCCGTCAGGGGCGAGCCCTCCACCGGCCGGACTCGTGAGCCAGTCGCAGAAATCTTGCGCGTCGAGGTGTGGGCTCTTCAGTGGCGTGATTTTGAGGCGCGCGTCCCCTTGGACCACCGAATAATCCGTGATCCCGACCACGATGGCCCAATCATCGTGAGCCATGCCGCGCTCACTCCTCAAAAGGGTACTGCTCCTGGATAAACGTCCGGTCATGCTCAGAGAAGTCGAGCACCCAATCGGTCTGGAAGCCATCCAGGGTCCACCGGGCCGGGATGGGATACATCATGATAGAATTGGGGTCAAGGGCTCCAGAGAAGGCGACTTCCGCGGCCGTGTAGGCATCGAAGACATTATAGTAGATGTCCGCCAGACTCCAGCGGTAGCCTGGCCCGGTAAGATCCCGGATGACGGCATCGTGGTCCCAGTTGATCCCGGCAATGGGGCTCTGGTGTTCATGCGCCAAGCCCAGGGCGTGGCCGAACTCGTGAAGCGTCTCCCCACGGATGTCCGCAGGTGTGAGATCATCGCGCAACGGCCAACTGAAGTTCATCGTGGCTTCATCGGGATTCGTATACTTCAACACAGAATTCCCGATCAGCGACCATGATCCGCCGGCCATAAAGGAGATGCGGATGTTGCCATCTCTTGCGACGAAATCCAACGTCAGATTGGCCATGCCGGGGCCCACCCATTCGCGAGCTGCCTCCTTCACCTGTGCGCAGGCCTTGTCAAAGGCGGCCGTCCCACGGTAGACCTGGGGACCGCCGAGGAAAGAAACCGTGATGATCTGACCGGCATCCCACTTTGCGTTATTGAGGATGAGGCCACGTGAGCTAAGGTCGCTGGACCGTCGCATCAACCACGCGAAACACCACCGTTCCATGTTAGCCATGTTTCCACCTCCCTGGCTGGTGTGAGGTACGAACGTGTAGCGAACATGCCAATATTCTACAACAAGTACAGCACGAAATCAATGGTCTGTCGCTGTCGGGTCGAGAATTCAGAGGGACCTGATCAGGTCCAATTACACCCTGCAAGAGACTATCACCGGGCGCACTGGTGAGACCTATCACTGGGTGTGGCCGCTGTCCATGAAGAACGTAACCAGGAACCGGCTGCAGATCCACGACGTGCAAATCCACGTCACCGTCAACGCCAACGGCGAGGTGACCGTCGAACGCGAGCAAATCGGCGTGCGGTGCGCTGGCCCCAACAAGTGAGTGGGCGTGACGTTGGCTCGACCTGGCAGAGTGCGGAACGGCGCCTACCAGATTTTCCCGTTGGCGTTCTTGGTCTGCCGAACAGGATCCCAAACGCCAGTGGCCCGACCCCCGTTCACCCGGTGGCCGGGCCACTCCTTCCCGCGTTCCCTCAGTTCCTTAGTTCCCTTGTTTCCCTACTTCCCTGCGTCACTCCGCCAGGAAGTCGTCCAGCGCCTTCTTGCTGATCCGATAGGCGCTGCCGATCTTCTTGGCTTTGACCTGGCCGGAGGAGATCAGCCCTTCGACATCGGCCTCGCTGACGCGCATGTAGGCCGCGGCTTCGGCCAGGGTCATCACCTCGGGGACGGCTGCGGCGGCCGCCTGGGCCGGCTGCTGCTGCGCCGCGCCCTGCATCGCCTGCGTGATCATACCGGCCATGCCCGCGCCCAGGCCGAAGCCTGCGCCCAGGCCGACGCCGGTGCCGGCCGCGCCACCCGCTTCGCCGCCACCGCCCGCGGTCGCCGCATCGCCCATGGCCCGAGCCGCTTTGTATTGCAGGTACTTCTGCATGTCACCGATGGCGCCCATCGCGGCGCGCTCGTCAATGGCCTTCTGGGTCTCCTCGGTGGGGCTGACGCTGCCCAGGAACATCTGCTTCAACACGATGCCCAGGGCCGCGAAGTCCTCGCTCACCTTGACCCGGATGGCCGCGCTCATCTCATCGAACAGCGCCGGCAGATCGAACAGGCTGGCCTTGGTCTCGCCCAGCAGGTCGGTCAGGCGGCTGATGATGATGTTGCGCAGATAATCCTCGATCTGGCTGGTCTGATAGAGCCCTTGCGTGCCGACGATCTTGGCCACGAACATCTGCGGGTCGCTGACCGCCATGGAGTAGCGGCCGTTAGCCCGCAGCCGCACCAGGCCCAGGTCCTTGTCGCGCAGTGAGATCGGCTCCGGCGTGCCCCACTTCATATCAATGAAGTCGCGCATGTTGACGAAGTAGACCTCGGCCTTGAAGGGGCTCTTGCCGCTGAACGCCATGCCGATGAGGTCAATCAGCAGCGGGATGTTGGCCGTGGTGATGGTGTGGCGGCCGGCGCGGAAGGTGTCCAACGCCTTGCCGTCGCGGAAGAACACCGCGCTCTGGCTCTCGCGCACGATCACCTGTGAGCCGATGCGGAAGTCGCCGCTGCCGGTGCTGGGCACGCGGACAACCATCTGGTTCAACCCCTGGTCGGGGGCTTCGACGATGTCAAAGATACGGGCCATGTAGGTTACCTCCTGGGTGTCGTGTTACGTGGTGCGTATTACGTGGTGCGTATTGCGTGTTGAAACAGTGTCAAGGTTCATGCAGTACGCAGCACGTAGTACGCCATATCAGTGCATCATTCGCCGGCATTCTGAATCACATCAGACCGACGGCCAAAGGTCTCGTTCAGGCCGGCCAACAGGTCGCCGACTTCTGTCAACGCACCCTTGATGCCCTCATTGGCTTGCACGGCGCCTTCCAGCGCGCCGATGGCTGCGTCGAGTTGGCCCACCTCATCGAAGAGCGCCTGATCAAAGGCGATCAGACGGTCCAGGTCGTCTTCCTTAACCCTGTTCAGCCCCCAGAGCGGGGCATAGCCGTAGGACGCGGTCTTGATGCGGTCAATGAGCAGTTGCAGCCGGCCCACCACGCGCTCGACATCGTCCATCCACAACAGCCCGCCGGACGACAGCAGATCGCTTTGCAGCGCGGTCAGCTTGCGCCGGCGGCTCTCCAGGCGGCGCGCCAGGTTCTCGCGCACCTGCTTGTCGGCATCGCGGCGCAACTCCTTCTCGCGGTAGCCCTTGATGCCCGGCAGCTTCGCCACAAACTTCTCGATGCTGCCCATTTCGGACTTGGCTTGTTCAACTGGGTCCATATTTGTCTCCTTGTTGTTGGAGGTTGGAGGTTGGAAGTTGGCGGTTGAAGGCGCGCGCCTCCAACCGCCAACTTCTAACTTCTAATGCCTCATCAAAGTGGTAACCTCCGGCAGGCGATTGAACATCCACACGCCCAACGGCAGGCCGATAATAGTGACGCACAAGAGCCAGGCAAGTAACGACCAGAGCAGGCTGAACCACCAGCCGATTAGCACGAAGTAGACCAGCCGGACCAGCCATGAGCGCTGGTGTGCGCTTTGATAGCGCCATTCCACAAGGTCATTATCGCGCGCGCTGGCAACATTGTACCCCCGCGGCATCCGCAACGTAAACACCAGCGGCACGCGGTTGAGCATCCACACGCCCAGCGGCATGCCGATGATGATCAGGTTGAGCAGCCACGCTGCCACGATCCAGTACAGCGTCACGTGCCAGCCGATCAGAAAGAACCAGAGCACCCGGATGATGAAGGGTATGCCGGGGTCTTCGCGAACATAGGTTTTTGCAGTCACTCTGTCACCCCGCCAAAAACACTTCCGACCCACAGAACGGGCACTTGATGACCCCCTTGCCGACCAGCTCCACCTGGCCGCCGCAGTTGGGGCACTTGCGGTCCGCGCGCATCTGGCTGGCCTGCTTGGAGTGGAGCACGCCGTCCTGCCAGTTGATCGCGCCGCTGAACAGGTTCTTGCCCACCAGGTCGCGCACCATGTCCTCCACCTGGTCAATGGGCGTGTTCAGCTCCAGCGCCACGTCCGAGAGCGTCACCCGGCCCTGGGCCAGCACCATGTTCAGGATCTTCTTCTGCTTGGCGACCTCCGTAAACTCGGTGACCTCCTGCCGGCCCTTGGCGAGCAGGTAGAAGCCGCCGCCACCCAGGGGCAGCACGAAGACGAGCAATACCAGGAGCAGCCCCAAAGCCCTGCCTCCTGCGCCAGTGGATGATTCTGACAGCAACCAGGTAACGGATGCCAGCAGAACAATCACAGCAATCGCAATCAGAATGATGCCGATAGTCCGGCCTTGTCCGGGCATAACAACCTCCCTTTCTTACTGAAGTCCGAGATACGCTCGCACAAACCGACGCACCGTCCTGGCGAGCGCCACCGCCTCGCGCGCATCCTCCGATGTCGGATCATCACCTGGATAACGCGTCTTCACCGCATGATCCGAAAGCGTGTGCAAGATCTTCGCATCCAGTCCCAACAAAACACCGGCTCTCTCACACTGGTCATTCAACAGCAGCAGGTCATGTGTCCGCGAAAAAGTCACCTGCTTTGCGACCAGGATAGCCTTCAGGTACTTCTCCACACACTGTTGAGCATGAAAACACGCCACATAGGTCAGCGGTGTCCTGCGTCGCACCGCAGACAGGGCCGCTGCGTAGTCCTCCTCAGCGCGCTGGATCCAGGCGCGGGGATCAGTTACGGCGCTCATATAACACCCGGCCACGCTCCAGGATCTCGCGCATGAAGAAGTCACCCTTTGCTAATGCCTGGGCCACTTCTTGCGGCGTCTTGACCAGAATATCCACAGGAAACGGCCTCGGCAACAGAAGTCTTGAGACCGCCCATGATCGTTCTTTGCCCGGCGCATCCGTTTCCAGAATGATCAGCAAGTCCACGTCACTGTCAGGCGTCGGCACGCCATAAGCATACGAACCAAAAAGCACCACTTTGTTCGGCTTGATTTCCTCTACGATACGTTCGACAGCAGATGGCAGTGTTTCGCTAACAGGCCGTTCGCAGCCAGTCGGCACAATCGCCAACTCCGGAGCGGAATCCACAACCTGAAAGAAGTCCGCTGTAACCATCATACCATCTCCTGGCCCCTTCCAATCACCCAAAGCGGCTGCCGCCGCCGCCACCACCGCCACCGGAGAACCCGCCGCCGCCGGAGAAGCCACCGCCGCTGCTGCCGCCGCTGCCACCGCTGGGCGCAGGCGTGCTGGTGAGGGTGCGTGAGGCCTGCGAGAGCATGGTGCCCAGCCCGGCGCTCATCCCGGCCAGCGATGTGCCCAGGCCTCGGGACATTCCTTCCAGGGAAGGTGGCGCCCCGCCTTCCATCGGGACGCCGCGACCGGTCACCTTGCCGCTGCCCGCGACCCGACCCCCGCCCGCCGATGAAGGGGTGCTGCCGCCGTAGTATGGCCGCCCGGTGTCGGCCGGGATCCACCACGGCGGGGGTGGCGCCTGAACGTTCTGGAACTTGCGAATGAAGCTCTGCTCCAGCCCGAACGCCACCGCGTAGGGCAGGTAGCCGCCGAAGATGTCCGCAGCTTCCTCCACTTTGGTGTACTTCTCCAGGTTTTGCAGATAACGCTTGAACGCGTTCCAGCGCGCGTAGGCTTCCGCTCCCACATCCGTACGCCGGGGCATGTGGCGCGCCAGGATGATGATGCCAACCGAGATCATCACCAGTCCCAACGGCACGCACAGAATCGCGCCGGAGAAACGCCCGAACGCCCCAAGCAGCACCACGCCCAGGAAGAAGGAGGCGAACAGCGCGAACACTCCCAAGACGCCGTAACGCGTACGGGTGGCGTCGGGGCTTTCCTTGAACAGCCCTTCCTCGACCACGGCCTTGTACAGCTCACTTCGTAACGTGGGAATAGCCGTGTAGAATTTCTCTTTCAGGCTGGAAAGCCTGACCTCCTTCTTTTTGCCGAACAGCTTATCCACCAGGAGCTTCTCGTAACTGCGCAACGGTTGGTTGCGATCGGTGCGCCGATAGATGAAGTCGGTATTGGCGCCGATGCCCAGGAAGCCTGGCTCCTTGACCTCTTCGATCTCCAACACCCCCCGTTTGCCCAGGTCGAGCAGGGTGGACAGGATGTCCTGCATGTCGGCGTGCTCATCCAGCAGCGTGCCCACGATGCCTGGTGGCAGGTCCGATGGTGGCTCGGGCAGGTAGTCGGCGATCAGACCGACGGGCTTGTCGCGGCCTCGCCGGTACCACCACAGATAGAGCAGCACGGGCCCGCCCAGGGCCAGCAGCCCGCCCAACGACCCGAAACCCAGGGTGAACACCGGCCCCCACTGCGCCTGGAACTGCTCCTCCCGCGCGCGGGCCGCGGCTTCCGCGTCCAGTTGCTGCTGCCAGACAGACGGCTGGCCGGCCACGATGCCGTGCTGCCACTCGGCCACCACCTCCACTTCCCGCCCGGAGTCAATCCGGCCCTTAACCCGAATCGTAGCATCGCGCTGGCCCGGCTGGAACGTGGCCTCGGCCTCCGCGCCGTAAATGCCGTAATTGGTGAACGTGGCCGGTTCAGGCACGTGCAGGGTGATGACGGATGACTGAGTGGGGAATGGGTTGTCCTTTGGCACGGCCTTCCAGAACAACTGGTCTACCCCCTTGTCCGGGTAGTAACGCAGCGCGCCGGAGACGGTGTAACTGATGACGATGGTGCGCCGCGTATCGCTGCTGGGCGGAAAGTTGTAACGGACGACCAGGTCGCTGCCTTCCGAGTAGGTGCGATAGGTGTACGGCGCATCCAGCTCAGAACGGGTGTAGTCCGGCCCGCCCGACTCAGCCACCGTAACATCGTCAATGGAATCCAACCGGAAGCGAGGGATCACGCGCTCGCCGAACCGGAAGGCGCCGCTGGTAAACACCAATTCTTGGGTCTCAACAACGCGCATGCTTCCGTTCGCCAGCACTGTGATGTCAACGTCATAGCGCTGCCAGTAAAGGGTCATGCTCTGAGCCTGGGTGACATTGCCGAAGACCAGCACCAGGGCGAGGACTAATAACAGGAAGGATAGTCTTTTTTGATTCATACCACCACTCCCGCAGAGAGGGCTAATACACGATTTGACCACTGCTTGGCCTGCACTGCCAACAAGCTGCGCTGGCGGTGGCTGTGTTGCGCCTCTGGCCAGGCTCGTCGCCAGAGTGCCAGCATGACCTGTAGATCCACCAACTCGGCGGCTACTTCCACCGGCGCCTCTGCAGCCGTCCATTCGATAAAGTACTGGCTCTCCTCCAACATAGCAGCAGCCGCATCTGCGCCGGCGCTCTGGCGCGCAGAAGACGCTACCCGGGCCAGGTCAGCAGCCAACCCGGCCAGACGGGCAGGCAATGGATCCCGCAGGTAGCGCGTTCGGATGCGCTCCAGGTTCTTCACGCCACATCTCCGAGCAAGTTACGCGTGACGGCTTCCACCGCGTTGCGGACATCCTGGCTCTGAATCACGATACTACGATTACCCAGCGCTGGCCGGATGTTGATCAGTGATTCAAACTCGATGCGCTGCTCCGCCGGATACCAGTTGGCGCCCCATAGATCGTCTTGCTCGCTGCCGGCGTCCAGCAACACCGATTCGCAATCGGCATGCATTTCGCCTCCACCGGCCAAAAACGCACGCCGGATGTCCACCACGATCTTGATCAGGGTTGGGTAGACTTCTGACATATCTACCAACTGCTGTTGGGTGGCAGCCCGGTCAAGTAGATGGATCATACCGTCACTCCTCGCAGCCAATTCTTAAACACGGCAATATTGTACCACAACTCTACGCAGTGTCCGAACTTCGCCGGACACAAGGCTGACAACGTGTTGCTCATCATGCGCCTATACGCAAGAAGGCGCTCACCCGTTTCGGATGAGCGCCTTCTTTCTTCAGCGGTTCAGTTCACAACCGCTCACTGCAAATTGCGCAGCAAGGGCATCACGCGATCCTACGCCGGATGGCAAAACTGACGGCCAGGGCGATCAGGATAACGCCAAATGCCGTGAACGCGCCCGCGCCTCCCGCTGAACCGGCCAGCGGCAAGGCCTGGAGCGCGGTCAGTTCGACCGCGGTCGGTTCGCCCAGCGGTTCGTAGGGGGCCGCTGATTTATCGCGTAGCACGAAAACTGCTGTCGTGCGGGCCGGCACCACGAACGTCCCGGTGCCTGAGATGTATTTGGCCGTCCTGACCACCGGGTCAACCGACGAGATCTGATACGGGTGCTGCAAGAACTTCATGCCGGCCAGCGCGGGGGCAGAGAAGCTCTGCGCCTCGTCGTTGGCGTTGAATAGCACCACGATGAACTCCAGCCGGGGATCCAGGTCGGGTTCCACCAGGTCCGACAGGCTCATGACGATCAGGCCGGGGATCTGGCTCGGGCCGGTGTTGTGGAAGGCCAGCCGCGCCTGGATGTCCTTTGCGGTTTCCAGGCTGAACAGCGGCGAATTGCTGCGGATGGCCAGCCACTCGCGGAACGTGCGGGCGCTGCGGCTGATGTCGGCCGGCGCGGGCTTGAGGGCCGGGTTGGCCAGCAGCGGCTGCATGATGGGCCAGTTGTCCTGGTTCACGCGCGCCACCGGCAGGCCGGAGCCCCAACCGCTGTCTCGATAAGTGAAGTCCAGCCGGTTGAACCAGTCGCCGGAGTCGTAGCTGTCACGATCCATGGACTTGGAGCGCAGCAGATCGCTGCCGGCATGGAAGAAGTGTACGCCCTGGCCGAGCGCCACGATGCTCAAGCCCACCTGCTGCAGGCGCACCCGATCCGTCATGCTGGCGCCCACTGGCGTCTTGTACGCGTTGATGTCGTACAAGGTCTGGTTGTCGTGCTTGGAGATGTAGATGATGTTCTCCTGTGGGTCCGCCGTGTAACCTGCAGGCTGGCCGTTGTAGTCCACCTGCGAGCCCTTGACCAGGTTGCCGTTGCGATCCACGAACTGATAATCCGCCAGGTTGCCGGCCAGGCCGACACGGATCTGGTCAGCCAGCAGCAGGAGGTTGGCTTTCTCGGCCGCGGAGCCGCTGTTCAAGGCGTTGGGGTCGTAGTACAGGCCGTTGGCGAAGCCCTGGCGGCGCACCAGGTCCAAGCCGCCGTCGAAGGGGCCGCCACCGCGCACCGCGTCGCGCAGCCGGTCGCTGAAGGTGCCGATGCCGGTGCCGGCCATGTTGAGCTGCGTCGCGTTCTCGCCGCGGCGATTATCCTGCACCTCGCCAAAGTTCCAGCCTTCGCCGTAGACGTAGATGGACTTGCCGTCCACGCCATCGTTCGTGAGGGTCAGGCCATCCAGCGCCTGGCGCAGCTTGAGCATGTTGCTCTTCATATGGTGGCCCATCAGGTCAAAGCGGAACGCGTCCACCTTGTACTGCCTGGCCCACGTCAGGACCGAGTCAATCATGAGCTTCTCCATCATGTTGTGCTCGGTGGCGGTGTTCTGGCAGCAGGTGCTCGTCTCCACCGCGCCGCGGTCGTTCAGGCGATGGTAGTAGCCAGGCACGATGCGATCCAACACAGATTTCTCGCTCTGGCCGGCGGCGTTGGTGTGGTTGTAGACCACATCCATCACCACCCGCAGGCCCATGCCGTTGATCGCCTGCACCATCTCGCGGAACTCGACGATACGGGTCGAGCCGTCGGGGTTGGTGGCATAGCTGCCCTCAGGCGCGGTGTAATGCCACGGATCGTAACCCCAGTTGAAGGGATCCAGGTCGCGCGTGGCCTCCACCAACTTCTGCTGCTCCACGGAATCGGGCGGGAAGCCCAGTAGATCGGCGAAGCTGGGATATTGCCAGGCGCTCTTGTCCTCGTTGACCGTGGCGATGTCGAACACCGGCAGCAGGTGCAGGTGGGTCAGGCCGGCCTTGGCCAGGGCGCGCAGGTGGCGCACGCCATTGCTGAATGCCGGCGGCAAGGTGAAGGCCTTGTAGGTGCCCTTGAGCGCCGCGGGCACGGCGGGATCGTAGACGCTGAAGTCGCGCACGTGGATCTCGTAGACGCTGATCTCCTCCGGCGCGATCGCCTTAGGCTTGGGTTTGCTGTTCCAACCGGTCGGCTTCAACGCAGAGTCATTCAGGTCCACGATCTGGGTGCGCGCGCTGTTGGTGGACAGGCTGAAGGAGTAGGGGTCGGTGACCATGTTGTGCTCGACCCGGCCCGTCGAATGGACGTAAACTTCGACCTCATACAGGAAGAATTGGTTCTTCCAGCCCGGCTCGCCCTTGATGGTCCACACGCCGCTGTCCGGGGTGAAGTACAGGTCATGGACAGTGCCGGCGGTGGCCGGGTTCGAGTTGGCGAACAGGTGCAGCTTGACCGACCTGGCGGTCGGCGCCCATAGCCGGATCACGGGCACGTTCCCTTCCCAGGCCACGCCCAACTCGCCGCCGTAGGTGTACAGGTCGTCCAGCACGCCGGGGATTTGCAGGCCGGTGGCGTTTTGCGACACGCCGTCGGCGTTGAGCGCCGACACTGCCATCTGGCCCCGGAGGATCTCCGGCACGAGGGGCAGGTCCGCTTCGGCGATCTTGAGCGCGGGCAGGCTGGCCAGGTGTGGGAACTTCTCCTTGACCGCCGCCGGCAGCCCGGCCGGGTCGCGGGTCAGGGTGATGCACTCGCCGCCGGTGATGCCATCCACCGTGGCTTCAAGGCCGCCGTCGGGCGCGTAGCACAGCTTGTAGGTGTTCGCCGAGCTGTCGGCCGCGGCCCAAGCGATGGTGTCGGCCAGCACCCAGTACGCGCGCTGCTCGCCGATGTTGCCCTTGTTGCCGCCGCCCACCTGCGGCACCGGCAGGATGTAGGGATCTTCGGGGTCGGCGCCCTGGAGCTGCCACACCTCGTAGCCCTTGTCCGCGAAGACCAGGAATTGGTCCGGGCCGGGATCCTTCTCATCCCCGCGGTGGAGGATGTAGCCCATCTGCGCCGCACCGGCGTTCAGCGGCACCTTGAAGGTCGCGCCGAACAAGTCCCTCACCGGTTTGCGCGGGGTCGTCCAGCCCGGATCGGCCGCGCCGCCCCAGGTGTGCAGGCCCCAGAAGTCGTTGAAGTCAGTGCTGGTGTAGTCGCCGTAGTCGCCCGCGGGCCGGTGGTAGTGAAGCGTGGCGATGTTCAGGGCCGCGCCGCGCTGGTTGTAGACCTTGACATCATCTTGTTTCAGCCAGATGGTGGCCGTCTCGGCCGGCAGGAAGGCGCGGTTGGGACTGTCCGCCGGGTCCTTGACGTCGCCCTTGTGGACGATGAAGTTCACCGGTTGGTTGACATCTTTGATCAGGATCTT
>DAOUAT010000445.1:0-7316 GCA_034433275.1 Anaerolineae bacterium | reverse complement strand
CCCAGGGGCCCGGAGCCACGCCGGCCAGCGCCAGGCCCTCCACAATGATCACACCGGCCCCCAGCAGCAGGTGGTGGACCGGCTCGCCCGTCGCGTCGAACGGCTCGATGGAGGGGCCGTCAATCCCAACCAGGCGCACCTGGCGTTCGAGCAACCAGGCGGCCGCATCCGGGGCCAGGCCCACGAACGCCGGATCGAAGCCCGCGGCCACCCGGTCGGAGTTCGCGGTGCGCAACAAGAGCCGCGTGACGGCCGAAGGGATGGCGGCGGCCGCCAGCATCGCCCCCGTGATGGGCGCGTCACCGGGGAGGTGCGCCACCCAGGCGGGGCCCAGCAACGTCTCCAGCGGCAGTGTGTCCACGGTGCGTCCTCCCACCACGAAGTGCGCGGGCGGGTCCACATGGGTGCCGGCGTGGCTGCTCAGGCTCAACTGGGAAACCGCCGGCAGCGAGGCAGACGGCCGGAGGCTGACCGGCGGATCGCCTGGCCAGACCGGTATTCCATCGTGCAGCGGACGGGTGATATCAACAATGCGTCTCATATGGACAGCCATTGTATCATAGTTGGAAATGGGATGCGAATCATTATGGGCGCGGCCGCTTGTGGGGAACGTGCTTCTCGGGGTATAATCGTTCCATCATCTCAGGTCGAGGCTGCGATGCGTTTGCGAATTGTGTTGTTGCTATGGTCCTGCCTGGCGCTGGTCGCATGCACCCAGGCGCCGACGCCCGTGCCGGTCACTGCCACCGCCGCCCTCACCACGCCCGCGCCCTCAATTGAAGCGGCCACGCCCGCCGGGCCGATCACCATCACTTATTGGGAAGAAGACAGCAACGAAGCCGTGGTCCTGCTGGATCGGCTTGCTGCCGCCTTCATGCAGGCGCATCCTGACATCGTCATCGTGCGGGAACACCTGGGCTACGATGATCTGCGCAATCGCTTCCGCGCTGCATCCTGGGAGGGCAAGGCGCCGGCGCTGGTGCGCGCGCCGGGTGAGTTCGCCGGCCCCTTTGGTGAGCTGGGCATCGTCAAGCCGTTGGACGAGCTGTTCTCGGCCGAGTTCCTGGCGCAATTCTTCTCTGGCGCGTTGGCCGGCGCCACCGCCAAAGGCCGCCTGTGGGCCATCCCCGACAACTACGGCGGCCACTTGCTGCTGCTCTACAACCGGGCGCTGGTGGCTGACGTGCCGGCCGACACTGACGCCTGGATCACGCAGCTCCAGTCCCTCACCGACGCGGCCAATGGGCAATATGGTCTGGCCTACCCCATTGCCGAGTCGTACTGGCTGACACCGTGGCTCTCCGGGTTTGGCGGCTGGCCGCTGGACGCGCAAGACCATATCGCCCTGGACACCGCGGAAATGATCCGGGCGCTATGGTTCGCCTATGATCTCAAGTTCACCCAACGCGTGATGCCCGAAGATGCCACGTATCAATCGGCGTTCGACCTGTTCCGCGCGGGCAAGGCCGCCTACATCATAGACGGCGCCTGGAACCTGGCGCAGTATCAGGGCCTGGGCGTTGACGTGGGCATGGCGTTGCTGCCGAAGGTCAGCGCCACCGGACTGACCCCGGCCACCATGGCCACCGGCCGCTACTGGTTCATCGCCGCGGGGTTGGAAGGCGCTACGCTCGACGCCGCCGCCACCTTTGTGGAGTTTATGACCGCGGCCGAGGTGCAGCACGAATGGCTCACCCAGATGGGCCGGCTGCCCAGCCGCAAAGACACGGCGCAAAGTGAGTTGATCACAAGCGATCCGCTGCGCTCCGGGATCATGGGCCAATTGCGCGTGGCCCGCGGTGTGCCGCCCGCGCTCGAGATGGCGTGCGCCTGGCAGGGCATCGGCGCTCAGCTCAGCGCGACCATGGCCGGCCAACTCAGCCCGGACGATGCGGCGCCCAAGATGCAGGCCCAGGCCGAAGCGTGCATCGAAGAGATGGGCGGATACCTGACGCCGACGCCGTAAGCCTTGTTTGCCAAACCGCCGCAGCGGTGATAAAATCCACACATCTTACGCCGCCTCGGAATCGTTTGTTTTTGCCATGCACATCTACCGCGCCGATCTGCGTGACCTGACCGCCTGCCTGACGCTGGACGGTTCATACGAGACCGACCACGTCTGGCAGGTGACACAACGCCAGGACGACGAGCAGGTGGTCACCCAGTTCCAGGTGATCCGCCTGCCCCGCGCCATGCGCGTCGCCTATCCGGGCTGGAGTGAAGCGTTGTTGGCCCACCAGCAGCGCGGTGACCTGATCATGGTCGCGGCCGAAGCCAGCGAGGTGCGCGGGTACATTGACCAGGAAACGCAGCCCGATCAGGGCATCGCCTGGCTGCACCACCTGATCGTCGCGCCCGCGTGGCGCAAGCAGGGGATCGGCACGGCGCTGTTGCAGCGCGGCATACAACAAGCGCGCCAACAGGGCCTGACGCACATGATGACGGTCGTACAGAGCAAGAATCACCCGGCCACGCGTTTTCTGAGCCGGCACGGCTTTAAGTTTTGCGGTTATAACGAACGCTTCTATCGAAACCGGGATATCGGATTGTACTTTGTGCGTGGGTTGTAACGTATGATAGACACCTCGGGCCTGAGTTGGTCCGTGATCTTTGCTTTCGGCAACCTCATCCTGTCCTCGGCCATCGTGCTCGTCGCGTTTTCGCTGCTGGGGTATATCCTGACCCGCAGCCTGCGCAGTGAGGTGGCACAGACGTTCAGTATCCTGCTGGCGTGCGTCCTGTTGGTTTTCGCGTGTGATATCATCATCCCGCGCGTCGAAGCCCATCGGGCGGCAGCGCTCTGGTTGCGCGTCCAATGGATCGGCATCGCCCTGGTGCCCGCGGCCTACCTGCACTTCTCCGATGCCGTGTTGCGCACCACGCGCCATTTCTCGATGCGCCGGCGCCTGGTCGTCGTTGCCAGCTACCTGTTCAGCGTGGCCTTCATCCTGTTGGCCCTGTTCACCCATGCCCTGGTATACGACGATCGCACCCTGACCTCAACCGACGATCACCTGACGGCCGGGCGCCTGTTCCCCCTCTTCGTGGCCTACTTTGTCAGCACCGCGATCTACGGCGGCTGGAACGTCTTCCGGGCGCGGCGGCGCTGCCTCACCCCCACGTCGCGGCGGCGCATGACCTATCTAACCCTGTCCTTTGCCGCGCCGGGGCTGGGTGTATTCCCCTACGTGCTCGCCGCCGGGATCATCGGCCGCCTCGATCCGCTGATCATCCTGCTGTTTTCCATGGCCGCGAATTTCGCGGTGGGAACGATGCTGGTGGTCATGGCCTACAGCGTCACCTACCTGGGCGTGCTCTCGCCCGACCGGGTCATCAAACATGATCTGATCCATTACCTGCTGCGTGGCCCCATCGTGGGCACCCTGGTCCTCGTGGTCATGCTGGTTATGCCACGGGTTGAGCTGATCCTCGGCCTGCCGCGGGACACAGCGCTGATTTTTGCGGTCGTCGGGGTGGTGGTAATCGGGCAACTAGCTGTCAATGCCGCCAAGCCATGGATTGACCGGCTGCTCTACCCGGAGGATCGGGATGAGATGGCGCTGATTCAGACCCTGGACCGCCGCCTGCTCACCACCAGTGATCTGCGCCAGTTCCTGAGCAATCTGTTGGCTAACCTGTGCGAGCTCTTGCGCGTACACGATGGCTTCGTCCTGCTCCAAACCGATGACGGACTGAGCGTTGACACCTTCATCGGGGATGCGGCCACGGCCCGCGCCTACGCGGCCAGCGAGGCCGGCCAACAGATGTGGCGCACATTCGCCGCACAGCCCAAGGCCGAGGCCGAACCACCCAGGTTCCGCGCCGACGGCGGCTTGTGGCTCTGTCCCCTGCGCAGCGAGGACGGGGAAATGCTCCTGGGCCTGTTAGCGATACGCGCCCGCACCCCAGAGGTAATGTTGGATGCGATCGAACAAGTCGAGGCCGAGATACTGCTGGCCCAGGCCGCCGCCGCGCTGGCCGATCGCTATATGCAGCAGGGTGTGTTTGCGACGCTGCGGAGCATCCTGCCTGATCTGGAACGCATCCAGGAATGGCGCAGCGCCGTGCGTTACGCGCCGCCGCTGCCGCAACCGCCCAGCGTGACCGATGAACCGGAGGCCCGGCTTGACCTGGCGCTGGTGCAGCCCACCTGGCAACAGTGGGTGAAGGATGCGCTGAGCCACTACTGGGGTGGGCCCAAGCTGACCGAAAGCCCGTTGCTGCGGTTGCGCGTTGTCCACCAACAGGTGCGGACGGCCGAGGGCAACCTGACCCAAGCCTTGCGCCTGGTGCTGAAAGAGGCGATCGATCGCCAGCGCCCATCCGGCGAACGCAAGCTTACGGCGCCGGAATGGCTTGTCTTCAACATTCTAGACCTGCGCTTCGTACAGGGCCAACGCGTGCTGGATCTATCGCGGCGTCTGGCCATGAGCGAATCTGACCTGTATCGCAAACAGCGCGTCGCCATCGCGGCCGTTGCCCGCACATTGGCCGAGATGGAAGCGACGGTGATCGCAGAAACAACGCAGGCCATCGGTTCAGGCCCGGACACCGCCACCGTTGGCGCGAACCGGATGGCAATCATGCCACAGTAATCGAAAAACTATCGGAGTGAAGGGGAGGAATTCATGGACGAAGGGTATTGGGAATCGTTGTTGCGTGATGTCGAAGCTGAACATGACTTGCCGCAACCAGCGACCGAATCGGATGAGGCGCCTGCCGGGCACGTCATGATGCCGGCCGCGCCGCGTTGGCCCAGCACGGCCGGCATGAACGCGGACAGCGAGGAGGATTGGCAGAAAGCTGAGACCTACTTGAGCAGTGGTGAGCCGACCACCGTACACATCGCTGGCTACAATCGCGGGGGCCTGCTGGCCGACTTCGGCGCCTTACAGGGCTTCATCCCGGCCTCGCACCTGGTCACGCCGATCCCCGGCCAGTCGGCCGAGCAGCGAGCGACCGCGCTGGCGGCTCACATCGGCGCCACCATGACCGTGCGCGTCACCGAGATCGATCGCGATCGCTGCCGGCTGATCCTGTCGGAGCGCCTGGCCCGACAGAACGGCGGCGCCGACAGCGTGCTGGCCAGCATCCGCCCCGGTCAGGTTTGCCAGGGCCAGGTCACCAGCCTGTGCCCGTTCGGCGCCTTCGTTGACCTGGGCGGGTTCGAGGGCCTGGTTCACATTTCTGAGCTTTCTTGGGGCCGCGTCGGTTCACCGGCCGAAGTGGTGCAACCCGGCGATACGATAGACTTGCTGGTGTTAGAGGTTCGTTCCGAAGCGCAAAAGATCGCGTTAAGCCTGAAACGACTACAGCCTGATCCCTGGGCCGGGGTGGCAGAGCGCTACCAGATCGGCCAGACCGTCGAAGCGATTATCACTAATGTCGTTAACTTCGGCGCTTTCGCCCGGCTCGAAGAGGGACTCGAAGGCCTGATCCATGTATCGGAATTGGCTGAAGGCACTTTCATGCACCCGCGCAATGTCATTCGCGAGGGTGACCGGGTGCGGGCGCGCGTGATGCAAGTGGACGGCTACAAGCGGCGGATCGCGCTCACCTTACGCAGCGGCGACGGGAACCTTCGTGTACACGGTGAGCCAGCTGCTTTGGTGGCGCAGTTGTAGAGGCGGGTGGCGTTGAAACGGAGCGCACAAGACACGTTGGGCTGGCTGATCGCCGGGGCTGGATTGCTGCTGGTGCTGCTGCTCACGCCCGGCTGGGGCAGCACCGCGGCCGCGCCGACGCCCACGCGCTGGCTTTTTGGCTGGGGAGCCTATGCGCTGGCGCCGGCCCTGGTGTTGGGCGGCGTGGCGCTGGCTTTCGCCTCGCGCATGGGCTGGCAGGTGCGCTGGCGCGCCGTGGCCTGGGCCGAGGCGCTGATCCTGGCCGCCCTGGCCGCGCTCCACCTGGGGCAGGCCGACCCCTTCGCCGCCGCACAGGCGGGAAATGGGGGCGGCCTGGTCGGTTGGGCGGTCGCCCAACTGCTCCTGGATCTGCTGGGTCGGAGTGGGGCGGCCGTGGTGATCGCCCTGGGCGCACTGGCAGCCGTGATCGGGTTGTGGCTGGCCCTGCCGGAACGCTGGACCCGGCTCAACTGGCTTCGGGGAATCAACCGGCCTGGGGTGCAAACTCGCACCGGCAGCGCTACCTCGGCTGATGACAGTGTCGTGCTGAGCGGGTCAGCGAGCCGACGTCCGCGACCACAGAACACCAGCGAAGCATCTGTTCGCCCTGCCCAGGACCGCTCCCGCGTGACAAGAGACCCTTCGCGGGAGGCGCGCCGAGATGGGCTGCCTGGGGCCGACCCGCTCAGGGTGACACTCAAGGGCATTCCTGACAGCATCGGTGATGGGCTAAGAATAGTCGCCGGTGGCGCCCGGTCCGCAGTCACGCGCGCCGGGCAGTGGGTGTCCCGGCAAGCAAGCCAGTTGAACGCCCCGTCCCGCGTGGGTCAAGGCCTGGCCGAGGCATCAGCCCGCGCCCGCGCCTGGGCGTCTGGCGTCTGGCTGGCGCTGCCCCTCCGGCGCCAGGCAGACGCGCCAGCACCGGTCGCAGAACCCCTGCTGGAACCGGCGCCGGCCAAACGCCGCACGTCCGTCCCCGCACCCGCGGTCGAATCCGTCCCTCCGCCTAAGCTCGAACCCGCGGCCGGCCGGCGTAAGTCCCGCGGCGAGGGCAAACCGGCCGCGCGGCCCGACTGGCTGCCGCCCCTGGATCTGCTGCGCGGCGACCCGGCCAACGGCGGCGCCAACACCGACGCGCGCTACCGCGGCCAGCTCATCAAAACGACCCTGGGCGAGTTCGGCGTGCCGGTCGAGGTCGTGTCCATCAAGGAAGGCCCCACTGTCACGCAGTTTGGCCTGGAGCCGGGCGAGCTGGTGCGCGAGCTGCGCGGGGGCGAGGTGATCCGGCGCCGCGTCTCGGTGGCCAGCATCCTGCGCCTGCAAAACGACTTGGCGCTGGCGTTGGCCGCGCCGTCGCTGCGCATCGAGGCCCCGGTGCCCGGCCGGCCCTACGTCGGCATCGAGGTGCCCAACACCGCCAAGACGCTGGTGAGCCTGCGCAGCATCCTGGAAGCCAAGGAATTCACGCGGGCCGGCTCGCCCTTAACCGTGGCTCTGGGCCGCGATGTGTCGGGCGATCCCATCGTGGCCGACCTGACGCGCATGCCCCACATGCTCATCGCCGGCGCGACCGGCGCCGGGAAGTCGGTCGGTCTCAACGGCATGATCGCCTCGATCCTCTACAAGGCGACGCCGGCCGAGGTCCGCTTCATCATGATCGACACGAAGATGATCGAGCTGGGGATCTACCAG
>DAOUAT010000444.1:0-23613 GCA_034433275.1 Anaerolineae bacterium | reverse complement strand
GCTGGACTGCGACCCCCTGCAAGACGGCGGCCGCAGCGGCGACCATGGGTGAGGCGCTGGAAGTGCCGCTGAACGTGGCGGTGTAATCGGAGTTATAGTCATCCCAGGACATGTAATAAGTGCCGTAGCCGGTGGTCATCACGCCGCTGCCCCAGGCCTGCACGTCCACTCGGTTGCCATAACATGAGATATTCTCGCGCTGCCGATCGTTGCCGCTGCTGGGCGGGCGGCCCGCACCGACCAGGATGGCGCCTGAGTCACGGCTGGTGCGGTTGAATGTGACGCCGCAGGCGCCTTGATCCAGGTTCACACTGCCGTTGCCCGCCGCCTCGACCACCACCAGGCCGTTGGCGACGGCTGTCTGGATGGCCTGAAAGACCGCGCCTTCTGCTTCGGATGGGCCGAGGTTGGCATAGCTCGAGCTGGAACATGTCAGGCCGCAGACGCACTTTTGTTGCTCGATCAGGATCACATCGCCAGCCTTGCCATTGGCGGCGGCCAGTAGGATGGCGTTGGCCACGTTGTAGCCGAGGGCGCTGGTGTTCGTCGGCGCCAGCCCGATGCTGGCGCCATAGGCGATGCCGGTTACGCCCTTGCCGTCGTTGTCCGCGATCATCTGGCCGAGCACGGCCGTGCCATGGTCGAACGAGTTGAAGGGATCCACTGCGATGTCGCCCGAATTGAGCAGGAGCGAGAGACCGCGGGCCTTGCTCAGGTCTTCGTGATCCCGGTTCCAGCTATACTCCAGGTCGTAGATCGTGATCCCCGCGCCGGTTCCGCCCGGCACAGTCCAGGCGTACTGCGCGCCGATGCCACCCGGCGCGGCGGTCAAGTAGCCCTTCCGGCTGGTGAAGTTGTCGGTGGGCAGTTCAACTGGCAGCGGCGCCGGTTCGACAATGTCTACGAAGCTCAGCGCGTCGAACTGCGCGACCACGGTCTCGGGAACGGCTTCCGGTCGCAGCTTCACCTCGTACCACAGGCTCAGGTCAGGCAGCAGTTGCACCAGGTCAACCTTTTCCTCCTTCAGCTTCTTATCCCCCTTGTCCTTAAGCTCCTTGAGCTTGCTCTTTGGGAGGGTGAAGAGTGGATCGATCTTCTGGACGACTGCCAGGACTTCCACAGGCAGCAGCGTCTGCAGGTCGCCGGAGGCGCCTTCCACAAGCTTGACACGCAAGATGCGATCGGCATGGCCCGGTGGGATGTCGGCGCTGGAGGGTGCGGCGGCCGCGACCGGCGTCAGGGCGGCGGTCTGTGGGGCCAGCGGCAGCACCCATGAGAGCAGGGCCAGGACGACTACTACGCGGAGCAGGAGCCGCCTGGTCACACGAGAGGATGTCTTGACAGTCATTTTGTTCCTCCTGGCGATCCGTGGTGTCGGCCGCCCCTGCCTCCACTAAAGGGCGAGAAGGCAGGGGCGACGCACGAACTATCTGAAATCGAAGTACGCCCGGTGTTCCGAGTTGTCATTCAGGCGGAGGACCAACGCCCGGCAGGCACCGGCCCAGGTCTTGTCTGTTTTCCAGGTGGTGCTGTACCGGCCGCTCTGTGAGTCGTAGCTCAGCTCGCTCCGCTGGGCTTTCTCCAGTGGGCCGGTCGGTTCGTAGGTGGCGCAGTTCACCGGCTGCGAGGCCGGGTAGTCCGCCGCGATTACAGCCAGCCCCTGGTCGCCCGCCAGGCTGAACTTGAGCGGGATGGCGCTGCCTGCCCTGGCCGGATTGAGGGCGGGTTCCGGGTCTACGGGCGGATAGAAGCCGCCAAAGTTATGGACCACGCTGTAAGCGCACTCCTTGAAGCCCTGATTGCCAGCCAGATCGTAGGCGGTGAAGGTGAGGGTCTGCGTGCCGATGCTCTCCGTCGTCACGACCCCGCTTAACGTGTTGGCCGCAGCTTCATCCAGCCCGGAGATGGCGGCATCCACGTCGGCCGGGTTGACGGTGACGGTGTGTTCGCCACTGTAGAGCAGGAACGGTCCGGCCGCCGGACAGGTGATGATGGGCGGTGTCGCGTCGATCTGGAAGCTGCCTGAGGCCGGCGCGCTCTGATTGCCGAAGAGGTCCATCGCAGCCCCGTAGAAGATGTGCACCGCGTCAGTTGTGACTGGCAGGTTGCCCATGTAAGAGCAGGCGTCTTCAGGCAGGTCGGTATACGCCACCGGCGGGATGGCCGGGTCGAGCGCACAGCGCACCTCGATTACGGGCGACGAGTCGCGGTACTGCACGGTCGGGGTGACCGCGCTGCGGTGCCACCCGTTGGCGCCATCAGGGCTGGTCGGGGCCCAGATGACGCGGACCATCGGTGGGGTCGTGTCCGGGGCCGGAGGCAGATATGGCAGCTCGCTGGCGCCATACTCGTACGCGCCGATGTCGCACTGCGTGATCGTGTCGGCGTCGGGACCATCGGCGAAGCGGTCATAGCCGCGTTGGTCGCGGCCCTTGAGCTGGCTGTCCTGGCAGGCGGTGGCGTTGCCCATATCAATGGCCGTGCTGGTGCTGCCCAGCGCCATCGTCTGGGTGGGACCGCCGTTTGAGGTCGGCGGATTGAGGCCGATCTCGGCTGTGGTCTTGACCGTCGCAGTCGTGCCGCACGAGGCGTCATCGGCCATGTTGCTGATGCTCCCGGCCGCTGGCGCGGTCCCGGCGCAGTTGGCGCCATTGGCGCCCTTGGTCAGAAGCGTGTTTTTAAGGACTGCCGTGCCGCCGTTGTTGAGTGCGCCGCCGTTAGGGCTCGCGTTCTCCGCCAAGGTGCTGTTGAGAACGACGAGTGCGCCGTGGTTGAGCATCATGCCACCCGAATCTGCGGCGGTGTTTTTGTAGAGGGTGCTGTTGACAAAGGTCGTCGTGGCGGCGCTGAAGATCGCTCCACCGCTGGGTGCGCTGTTGTTTGACAGGGTGCAGCCGCTGATTGTCACCGGGCCAACACTCCATATCGCACCACCGAATTCACCGGCGCCGACACTGAAGCCGCTGATCGTAGCCTGGGTGAGCGTCAACGCCCCGCCGGCGCGCACCACGAATGCGCGAATGCTGGGCGCGCCGGTTGCGCTGCTGCGCTGGATCGTCGCGCCGTGCGCGTTGATCTTGATGGGGGTCGTGATATCGGCGAGACCGGCGTTGCTGCCGGCATTCTCCTGCAACACGTAAGCTGCGCCTGCGGTCAGCTCGATCGTGCTGTCCTTACCGTCGTTGTTCGCGGCCTCGACGGCATCGCGCAGGGTGCAGTGTACGTCGGTGCAGGCATGGTCGGTGGCGTAGGACGTGCTGTTGACGGTGAAGATGGGCCCGGTCTGCGCGATGGGCGGCAGGTTGTTGGAGCCGTACTCGAAGGCGCCGACGTCGCACCGCCCGATCCCGTCGCCATTACCATCAATGAAGCGCTTGTAGCCGCGCTGGTCAACACCGTTGATCCGGTTGTCCAAACAAATCAGGCCATCTGCTGCATCAATGGCCGAGCTGCCCGCCAGCAGCGCCGCCGTCTGGGTGGGACCGCCGTTCGAGGCCAGCGGGTCCAGGTTGATCTCGGCCGCGGTCTTGACGGTCGCACTCGCGCCGCACGAGGCGTCATCGGCCATATTACCGACGCTCCCGGCCGCGGGCGCGGTCCCGGCGCAGTTGGCGCCGCTGGCGCCCTTGACCAAGAGGGTGTTCTTGAGGATCACTGTCCTGTCGGTGTAGTTGTAGATTGCGCCACCGCGCGGGCAGTTGTTCCCGGCGAAGGTGCTGTTGAGAACGGTCAGGTTGCCGAAGTTCAGGATGGCGCCGCCGAAGCTGGCGCCGCTGGCGGTGTCGCGGGCCGTGTTGTTGTAGAAGGTGCTGTTGACGATGGTCACAGGGCCGGCGTTGATGTGGACCGCGCCGCTGTACCAGGCGCTGTTGTCATACATCGTGCAGCCGTTGATCGTCAGCGTGCCGTTGTTGTAGATCACGCCCCCCTTGCCGTTGTGTACGAAGCCCCGCATCACGAGCTGGTTGAGCGTCAGCGCTCCGTTGCTGGCCACGTCCACCATGCGAATTTCAGCCGCACCGGTCTCCGTGCTCTTCTCCACGATCGCACCGTACCCGTTGATCGTGATTGGACTGACGATCGTTGGGAGCGCGACATTCTTCAGAGTGTAGACCGGCCCGCTGATGAGCTCGATCGTGCTGGCCTGGCCGTCGTTGTTCGCGGCCTCGACAGCCTCGCTCAAGGTGCAGTGCAGATTGGTGCAGGAATGGTCGTTGGTGGCGGCTGTGCTGTTGGCCAGGAAGATGGGCCCGGTCTGCGCCGTCGTCGCCACACTCAAATCCACTTCCCACCGATCCAGGTTCTGGCCCCAGGTGATCGGCGTGGTGGCATTGACGGTGGCGCCGTTGAGGCTGCGCGCCACGGCGACGGCGGGCGAGCCATTGGTGGTGAAGGTCAGGAGATCTCCGGGCCTGGCGCCCTCGACCTGGCTAGTGGTCGGGTCGTCGCGATAGCAGGGCGTCAGCCCATAGCGACCGGCCGACTTGGTCACGAACTCGCCGCACTTCACGCCCGCCGCGTAGACGCCGACCACGATGCCCGCCGGCATCGGCTGACCGTCAACAGTTGACGTCGCGCTGTAGAGGGTCACCCACTGCTGGGTCGGGTTGACTTTGCTCAGCGCTACCGGCTGGGCGAGTGCTTCCGCTACCACCGGGGTTTCGCCTTCCTGCTCGGGCTGGGCCGGTTCAGTTACCACTGGGGTTTCGCCGTCCTGTTCGGGCTGGACCGGTTCAGTTATCACCGGGGTTTCGGTGGTCTGCTCGGGCTGGGTCGGTGCGGTCGCCACCGGGGTTTCACCGCTTTGCCCGGGCTGGACCGGCGTGGTCATCACTGGGGCTTCGCCACTCTCTTGCCGCTGCGACGGGTTCAACAGGGCGCTGAACGCACCGCTGGCGAGCGCAGCCATGGCCCCGGTCGTTCCGGCATACTTGAGCGTCGCCGCCTGGGTCGTCTGCAGCCAGTAGCCGTGCCCGGGTTGCATGACGGTCAGCGTGTTGAAGCCAGGGTCGAGGTCGGGGTAGTACGACAGGGCGCCCTCGTCGTAGCCGTGCAGGGCCTTGTACTGGCCGGCGATGCCGGATAGCGCCACCGTCACGGGGAGAGACGACTGCGGCAGGTAGCTGACGAGGTTCCAGCCCGCATCCAGGGCAATCGGCCGATTATAGGCGAACTCATCACCCACCACCCGCAGCGTCGGGGAGATGCCCTCGTTCGCCCTGATCCAGTAGCCGTGCTCGGCATCCATCTTGGTGAGTGTGTTCGGCTCAGGAGGCGGCACAGCAGGGTAGTAGGACTGCCAACCCAAGTCGTAGCCCTGGATCACGCTGTACTCGCCGGCGATGGGCTGCTGCACCGTGGTCACCGTCTGCACCACCGGATTCACCGGGAACGAGACCAGGTTCCAACCGGGACGGAGCAGGACATCGGCTGTGGATAGGGTGCGCCGGGCAAGGACTGGCGGCATGCACAGGGCCAGCGGCGGCGTCATATCGCTCGGAACCGGCGCCGCAACGATGGTTCGCGTGCCGACGCTTTCCACCGGCCATTCGATGCTCACCGGTGTAGATTGGTTCGAGCCGAGCTGCTGGGTGGTCAGCACGGCGCCGAGCACCGCGCCATCCACCAAGAACGCCACTGGCAGCCCGGCCGCCACCGCCGCGCTCCCCTTATTCGTGATCGTGGCCCTCAGTGTGATCGCCTTCGGCGACGCGGCGCTCGGCTCGGCCGATGTTAGCGTCGCGGTCAACTGCGCCGCGGTACACGTGGCTTGCACGGTGTAGGGCCCGGCCATCGTGCGGTTACCTGCCACATCTGTGGCGATCGCGTACAGCGTGTAGGCGCCCGGCAGCGTGGCCCCCAGGTCGAACCACCACGCCGATCCGTTCCGCGCCGCGGTCACGACCGAGCGTGTCGCGTCAGGCGCGATGACCTGGATCGTCACATCCACCCGCGGGCTGCCGTCGGCAGCCGTCCCTTCAAGCACCTTGACCGTGCTGCCCAGCGTCAGCGTACTCAGCGTGCCGCTCACCGCAAGGGAGGGCGCCACGTTATCTACCCACACATCCAACCGCACCGGGTTAGTGGTCCGGTTGCCGGCCGCATCCTGCGCGTAGACAGACAGACTGCGCTGCACGTAATCCAGCGCGCCTACGTTGGGCGCCTTGTAGCTCCACCGCCCCGCTTTCACGGCCACATCGCGCGGCGCCAGCACCAGCCGGCTTCGCACGTAGGTTGAGCCTGCTGTGCCGCCGGTAGTGGTATCGCACGCCTTCAAGGTCCAGGCGCCGTTCGAAGCCTTGCCCTGGAACGCGCGCAGCGCCGAGGATGGCCGCAGCAGGCGGTCGAACGGCGGCGCTGCCGGGTCGTGATCGCCCTGCACGCCGGCGAGCGCCGCGCCGTGCTCGTCCGCCAGCAGCATGTCGTAGTTCGCGTTGGTGTCCGACGAGGTCGCCACAGCAGTGACCTTCGTGCCATCCGGGCCGGTCAGCTCCACGCTTAGTTTGCCGCGACTCGCGTGGGCGGCCGAGAAGCCTAGCATGACCGTGCCCAGCGGGAACGCGTCGACCACCGTGAAGGTGCGGCTGACGCAGCCGCCGTTGAAGGCGACTGGGCTGGCGGGTTCGTCGTCGCGGGTGATGGCGCCTGCGGCCGGCGGCAGGACGACCTGCCCGCACGCACCGTCGGAGACACCCGCCGTCGCGGTACACACTTCAACCGCATCCACGCCGCCAGTATCCGCCACGGTGCCGTACACCCCGAACGCGTCCGTCGGCACGATCCCGTTGGCGCCGACACCCATCCCGGTGGTATCCAGGGTCACGGTCGGCGGCGTCGCGTCCACCAGGAACTTCAACTGTTGGCTGGCGGTGGCTTGCTGGCCGAACACATCGCGTGCGCCCAATGTCACGTTCAGGATTGTGCCGTCGCTGCCGCTGATCGCCCACGGGCAAGTCCACTGTCCGCCGCGTGGGTCGGGCAGTTGGCATGTCGTCGTCGCGCCTCCCTGCACGGCCAGGGTGACCTGGGACACGCCGCCTGCATCGTAGGCGTAGCCCGAGGCGGTCGTTGTTCCGGGCCGCACTTCGTAGAGCGGTTCTTTGAGACCGAAGAACTCAGGCGCCTGCCTGTCCACCGGGTGGCTGGTCCACAGCCACTCAAACGGCTGGCCAGTTGACGGGTGCGCCGCGTCGAACAGCTTCACCGCGACGCCCGCCCACGGCTCGGTGCTGGCGCTTGTATCAACTTGGGCCTGGAACGTCTTGGCGCCCGACCCGCCCGGCGGAATGTCGCCGATCGAGACGCTGGCGGTCGCAGTGCTTCCGGGCATCAACTTCAACGCGTACTTCGCTGTGAGGCTGGCCGTCACACCTGTGGCTGTCTTGGTGCCCAGATTCCGGTACGTCAACGTGTAGTTGATGGTCTGCGTCGGGCCGGCGGGCGCCTGTCCGGCGGTCAGGAACGCCATCTGGCCGACGACGTCACCCGGAGGTAGCGAGCCGGTGAGCAAGCCCTGCAGCCAGAAGAGGCTATCGCCCATCAGACTGTAGGCCGCGCCCGCCGGGCTGGCGCTCAGCGACAACTGCACATCCGTCTCCGGATAGCTCGTATTGGGGCAGGCGCCGGAGGCCAGGCCCGTCCACGAGAAGTTGTGCAGCAGGCCGAACGACTGCGCCGCGCCGGCGTACGATTCGGTATGGATCACGCGCGGGCTGTTCACCGGGTTGGCCGCCGGCAGCGAGGCCCAGAGCTTCAGCGCGCCTTCCTCGGATGCCACGGCCAAGAGTTTCACCGCGTTCGTCGTGGGGGTTGTGACGCCGAGGAGCGAGAACGGCACATACAGGTCTGTCTGTCCGCCGGCCGTCGAACCGCCGAAGCGATACTGCGTCTCGTCCAGCCCTTTCACCAGATCCCAGTCGCTCCCGGTCCAACGGAGCAACAGCGCCTCCTGGCGGCTCCGGGCCCACAGCAAGTAGTCCGCCGCCATGCCCGATGGCAGGTCAATGCTGACCCGGCCGGCCGTGGCGGGATAGGGATCGAAGACCTTCGTGGCTCCGCCCGTCTTCGTGTCCAGGTAGATGAACAGGTCGCCGTCAGCGTCCCAGTCCCCGCCCGTCCACGTCAGGCCGAGCGCCTGCGCGTTCCAGGTGCCGTACAGCCGCTGCTCGTGGTCGAGCGCGGCGCCTTGCTCCGCATAGCGGGACACGCGGCGGTCAACGCCCAGCAGCGTGCAGGTGCTGCCGAGGACATGATCGCGGGCGTTTTTCGGGCTCAGCCAGATGTAGTCGGGCGTGTTCGGCCCGTCCGCGTAGACTGCGAACGACTGCGTGTTCTCCTGGCTGTAGATGTCCTGGCTGGTCAGGTAGGCAGTGACGAGCTGCCCCTCGGATGCGGTGTAGGAGGACGAGCGGCTGCCGGATGGAGCTACCGTGGCCGTGCTGATGGCCGAAATCGTCTGCGTCACCTGGGCGGTCCAGCGCACCTGGTAGTTGCCCAAGCCGCTGCCATCCGTCGCGGCGCTCCAGGTCATGTTGAGGGCGCCGGAGGGCGTGCAGGCGCCGCCGTTCGTGACGGCAACCGTGCCGCACTTCATGTCGAGGGTCGCCGCCGTGGGCGGCGAGACGTCAATGGTCACGGGGAAGGTTGACTCGGTCACATGGCCGCCGATGTCGGTCACGCGCACCTGGATATTGAAGCTGGCGCCATCGGGCAGCGGGCCGGCGTCGAGTTGCCAGGCCGCCAGCCAGCTATCGCTCGTCGGTGCGCTGATGGACATGTTGGCCGATGCCAGCACGGCCGGAGTCCACGGCAGTGAGCCCGTGCGCCATTCCACGCTGGCGAGCCCGGCCGTGTCGCTCGCTGTGCCCTTGATGTCCAGCGTGCGCGGCTCGTGATACTGCTTGAGCGTCAGCGTTGATGGCGATAGCGCGACCGCTGGCGGTTGCGTGTCCACAATGAAGGTGAGCGTCGTCGAACTGGTGCTGCCATCCTGGTTCCTGGCCGTGCCCACCGCCGTATGCGTGCCGTCGGCAGAGGGCGTCCAGTCTATCGTCCAGGTCTTGTCGGTGATCGCACCGGGCTGCCAGCTCCAGTCAATGAGCTTGACGCCATCAACCGTCAACTGGAAGCTCTCGAGCGAGGATACCAACGCGTGTACCTCGCCGCTGACCTTCAGGCTGCCGGCGCCGGCGTTTACGCGTGCCGGGCTCGAGAACATCACGATTACGCCGCTGGCATCCGCCTCGGCTGAGCTTGCTTCGGCCGTGGCGCCCGCGGCCGAGAGCGCATTTCCATACGTCACAGGGCCGCGCCCGGTCGCCGCCAGCGTGCGCGGCCAGTCAGGCACGCCGGGCGAGCGCATCGTGAGGAAATCGGCCGGGTTCGGTGGCTCCTCGCTTTGCGAGATACCCATGGCGCCCGCCGCCGTCGCCGCGCCACCGCCTGCGTGCGCCTCGGCCGTGGTGCAGTTGCCCGCGGTGTCGCAGGCCTGTGATGTCGAGGAGACGATCGCCGGGTTCAGCAGACGCAGGCCAGCATCGTTTGCCGACAGGAACGACAGCGCCTGCGCCGCGCCGACGGCTGATCCGGTTGCAACCGCAATGCCGAGCGCGTCGCCCGGCGTCGCGGTCACGGAGACGAACGACGGGTGGGCCGGGTCGGTCACGTCAATCACCTGCAGGCCCCAACTGCCGTCGGCCACGTAGGCCCAGGTCTTGCCGGGCGAAGTCGTCGGAGCGGGCCCGACCTGCACGCCGCGTGCCTCGCCGGGCGTGTCATAGGTTGCCGTGAGGACCGGGTTCTCCGGATCGCTGACGTTGATGATCACGAGGCCGGGCGCCCCGTCGGCGACGTAGGCGTAGCTGCCGTAAACAGCCACGTCGTAGGCCATGCCATCGGTGTTGTAGAAGCTGCCCAGCGGCTTGGGATCGGCCGGCTGCGCAGGGTTGGTGATATCAATGATGCGCAGGCCGCCGCTGCTCCCGGCCGCCAGGTAGGCGTAGTTCCCCTTGACAGTCACGCCGGTCACGTTGTGTGTGGTGCCGTAGGAGCCTGCCAGCGTCGGGTTTGCCGGATCCGTGATGTCCACAACCTTGAGCCCGCCGGTCCCGGCGGCCACCAACGCGTACTTCTTCCCGGACTTTTGGATGATCGTCACGTCGTTTGCCTCGCCACCGGTCAGGGCGAGCGTGCCGATGACCACCGGCGCGCGCGGCTCAGTCACGTCAACCGCCTTCAGCCCGCCAGCGCCGAGCGCCGCCACGGCGACCAGCCGGGTGGGCACGGGTGTCGGGCCAGGCGTCGGCGACGGGGTAGGCGTCGGGCCCTGTGCCTCACCCACCGGTACGCCTACCGGGCCGCGCAGGTTGTTGAATTCATCCTTTTCGGTGATCTGACAGTTGCTGTCCGCCATCGCGGTGACCGTGTGCCAGGCGGCCTGGAACGACCACTGGTCCGAGAACTCCACTACGGTGGACGCACCCGCGGCCAGCGGGCCGACCATTTTGGTGAGCTTGAGGTAAGACTTATAGTCGCAGTAGGCCATGCTGGCCAGGATGCTGGTGAAGTCGGGGTAGATGCCGATCTGTGCGGACGTTGTGGTTGCCGCGGTCCCTGAGTTCAGCACCTTGACCCGGTAGCGGACCTCCTGGGCAACAGCGGGGTTGGGCGGGTTGACCTCGATACTCTCGATCGTGAGATCCGGCAGCAGCGGGGCGGCGACCATGACCTTTACCGGGCCAAAGCGGTTGTTCTCCAGGTTGCTGTCATAGCCAAACAGCTTGCAGCCGGTGTCGGCAACCGCGTAGACGCCGTATTGGCCCTGGGTCGTGAAGGCGGGCGCCCCGACGTTGACCGTCAGCGTCCTCGACTCACCCGCAGCGAGCGGGAGCACTGGGGCCGAACCGGCAGGCTCAACGCCGAGGCCGCAGAGGTCGGGCTGGGCGTGGAAGACGCCCAGCGTCAACGTTTGGGTTATGGCTGCCTGGCCGCGGTTGCGCACCGTAACCTGGTACGCCACTGCGGTCCCGGCCGGCGGGCTGGCCGGCGAGACGGTCATGCTTTCGACCGCGATGTCGGGCCACCGTGTACCGACCTGGACCGGGCCGTAGTAGTCGTTGTCGTAGTTCCACTGCCAGTTGTTACTGTCGCATGCGTAGTCTTCGAACAGCATGATCGGGTGCTGGGTGGGGCCCAGGGGGAAGATGGCGGCCGCAACGGGGATGTCGAGCGTGATGCTCTCGCCCGCCACCAGCGGCGGGACCGAGACCCAGCCGCCGTTCGGCGTGATCCCGCAGCCGATGGATTGGTAGAAAAAGACGCCGAGCCGCGATGCCCGCGGCATGGGTGCGTCGCCCAGGTTCGACACCTTCACGCTGAGGGTCAGGCCTTCACCGGGCGCGATCGCCGACGGGCTGGCCGTCGCCGACTCGATGGCGATGTCGGGCGTGGGCGGCATGACGTACACGGTCGTCATGGTTGAGTTGTTCGTTTCGTTGGACTCTGCGGACATGCACGCGGTGTCAATATATGCCCAGGCGGGCTGTGTCTCCGCATAGCCGCCCGCGTAGGTGAGCTGCACGTCGCGCCACGCACCGGGCGACAGCGTGTTCGCGGTGCCGGTGACGTCCGGGTAAGCCGCGTTGCAGCCCAACGGCTGCTGGAGCGTGTAGATGCCGATATCCGCGTCCGCGGGGTTGGCGGCCGTGCCCTGGTTCTTGACCCGCACCGTGAAGGTTACCGGTCCGTGCTCCCTGACGTAAGAAGGCAGGGTCACGCTCTGCACGACCAGGTCGGGCTTCAGGGCGCCCGTGGAGTTGAATACCAGCGGTCCGTAGACGTTATTGGTCTCGTCGGCCTCCGCCAGCGTGCAGTCGCTGTCGAGCACGACGTGGAGCTTGTGCTGGCCAGCCGTGTCGAAAGCGATCTGGACGGTCATGTGGTGTACGGCGCCCGCCGCGATGCCCCCGGCGTTGTAGAGCTTGCCGTAGGGGTCCGGCACCGCGCCGCAGGCGAACTGCCAGTCCGCGTCGTCGGTGAAGAAGCGGGCCATGGCGCCGCCGGTGGTCGCGGTCTTCCCCTGGTTGCGAATCCAGAGATCGAGCGTGATGCGCTCACCGGCGGCCGGGTTCATGTTCGAAGCAACCAATTTCTCGACCACGATGTCAGGCTTGGGCGCCGGGGCGAGCTTGAGGTTGAGCGGCCCGGCGCTGTTGTTGGTCTCGTTTGCCTCCGGGATGTTGCAGCTGTAGTCGGCGAAAGCGTACACCGCATGCTCTGCCGTATCGAATGTATGTGTGAACTGCAGTGTCTGGCTCCGGCCAATGTCCAGCGGGCCAATGAGGGCAACCTTGTCGCCGACATCCGCGGTCGGGTTCTCGCCCGGGCACCCTGCCGGGATGCGATCCATGTAGAGGCCCACCCAGGTGTTGCCGTCGGTCTTCTTCAGGCCCTGGTTCTTCACCGTCATCTCGAACTGCACAGGGCTGCCGACCTCCGGAGTTGCCGTCAGCACTTTCAGGCCGCTGACGACCAGGTCCGGCTGTTCCTCAGGCCCGATGTCCACGCTGAACGGCCCGTAGGTGTTGTTGGTCTCGTTGCTCTCAGCCTGTAGACAGCTGTAGTCGAGGACGACGTATGCGGTGTGCGTGCCCTCCGGGTCGAAGGTCGTGGTCACTGTGAAGGTCGTCGAGGCGCCGGCGGCGAGCAGCTCGGGGATCTGGCCGGTCTTGTTGCGCGTGCCGGTGTCGTTCTGCCCGCAAGTCGTGGGCACGCTGTCGGCGTAGACCTTGGCCCAGGTTGGGTAGCGGACATCGCCGGCGCCGGCGTTGCGCGCCGTGATCACGAACTGTGCGTTCTGCTTGGCGGCCGGATACTCAGGCACGAGCCTGACCTGCTGGATCACGAGGTCAGGCTGGATCGGCGCACCTACCGTGAAGGTGAGCTGCCGCCGGTTGTTGGTCTCGTTGGTCTCCTCGTAGTAGCAGTTGAAGTCAACGAGCGCGTACACGTTGTGCGTGCCCGCCGTGCTGAAGCCGGTGCTGCGGATCTTCACCTCGGCCGTCTGGCCGGGCGCCAGGATGGGCACGGCGCCGTAGCGGAACGGGAGCGGGGGAGCGCAGAGGTCGGGGGTAGCCGCCGGGTCTTCAAGCAGCGCCAGCCCCCATGATGCCCTGGTCGCCTGGGTGCCGTTGTTCTTGACCGCGACCGTGTATTCGATCCATTGCCCTGCGCGCGGGGCGACCGGGTCGGTGGTGATGCTCGTCACGTCGAGGTCGGGCAGCAGCGGCGCGCTGACCGTAAAGCTGAGCGGCCCCGCCGTGTTGTTGGTCTCGTCCGACTCGGTCAGGTTGCAACCGTAGTCGGCCAGCGCGCGCGCAGTGTGCGCGCCGGTGGTCGCAAACGGGGCGACCAGCGTTACGATCTCGCTCTGGCCCACTGCCAGCGGCGGGATGCGCGCGACCCGGTCGCCGATGTCACCGCAGGCGCCTGGGGTGCGGTCCAGATAGACGCCCAGGAACGTGTAGGAGTGGGCCGGGCCCTTGCCCATGTTCTTGACTTCGATCGAGTACGTCACGTTATCGCGGGCGGCCGGCTGCTGGGGCAGCGCCGTGAAGCTTGTGATGCGCAGGTCGGGCGTCAGCGGGACGCTGATCGTCTGGTTCAGGGCGAAGGTATTGTTGCCGTCGTCGCTCTCCGGGAGGCTGCACCCATAGTCAACCATCGCGTTGACGGTGTGCGCGCCGGACGTCGCAAAGATGCCGGGCATCTGGACGGTGGTCGTTTCGTTGATCGCCAGCGGGGGCACGTGCGCCACGCGGTCGCCGATGTTCCCGCACGACGGAGCCCGGTCAAAGTAGAGGCCGGCCCAGGTGTAGGATTTGGCAGCCGCCTGACCCTGGTTCTTGATGGTGACCGTGTAGGTGATGTATTGGCCGGCCGCCGGGGCTGCCGGATCGCTCGTGATCCCGGTGATGGCGAGGTCGGGCATGAGGGCGCTCAGGACGGTGACGGGGATGCCCCTCTTGTTGTTGTCGTCGCTGACCTCCGCAACGAGACACGAGTAGTCTGCATAGGCCCACAACGTCAGCGCGCCGGTGGTGCTCGGCGCCCGCGCCGTGATGCTGACGTCGGCATACCCACCGATCGCGACCGCCGGGATTTGGGCCGTCATGGCCGTGTTGGTCGGCGAGCAGCCGGCCGGCTCGGTGGCCTGGAAGTAGAGCGCCAGCAGGCTGGCGTTGTTGGCGTGCCCCGCGACGCCGGTGTTCCTGACCCGGACGACAAAGGTTGCCCAGTCGCTTGCGCGCATCAAGTCAGGCGGTGTGATGCTCTCGATCTGCAGGTCCGGCCGCTTCGCCGTCACCACCAGGTCCATGCTCTTCGTGTTGTTCCCGTCTTCGGTCTCGGGCGCGGCGCAGTTATAGTCGGCGTAGGCGTACAGCTTGTAGAAGCCCTGCGCCGTGTACGCGGTGAGAGGCACGGACAGCGTGATGGAGGCGCCGGGGTTAAGGATCTGCGTCTGGGCCGTGTTGGCGAGATGCGTGGCGTCGCACAGACCCGGCACGTAGTCCTTGTAGAGCGCCGTCCAGGTCACCGGCGATGCCTTCGTCCCCTGGTTCTTCACCGTCACCTTCGCCGTGATCGGATCGCCCTCCGATGGGCTGGCGGGCTCGGTGGTGAGGCTCGTGATGACCAGGTCAGGGCGCCGCTCGTTTTCGACCGAGAAAGTGTAGCTCTTCGTGTTGTTGAAGTCATTAGTTTCCGACACCTTGCAGTCGTAGTCGGCGTAGCCGAAGACGGAGTAAGCGCCCGGCGTCGCTACCCCGGTCGTCGTGAACGAGACGTCAGCATATGCCCCGACCGCCAGCGCCGGGATGTCGGCGATCTTCGCTGGGGCCTGGTTGCACAGGTTCGGGTTGGGCTCGTTTGCGAGGCCCAGGTAGAGGCCCAGCTTGGCGGCAGCGCTGGCCGCCGTACCGTTGTTACGGACGCGCATCGTGTAGTTGATCGCTTCGCCCGCATAGAAGGGCGTCGGGCTGCCGGTAATGCTTTCGACCACCAGGTCAGGCTTCTCCGCAGAGTAGACGGTGAAGGATAGGGTCTGAACGTTGTCGAACTCGTTCAGCTCGTAGACGTCGCAGCTCCAGTCCGGGTACGCCTGGACATAGTGGCTTCCAGCAGTGAAGCCCGCGCCGTGCGTGATCACCACGTCGGCCGCCCCGTTCATCGGAATGGCCGGGATCGCGCCCGTGGCTGCCAGGTGGTCCGGATCGTCGCAATTGGCCTGCAGCGTGTCGTCGAGATAGAGCGCCACCGTACCCCCGCCGGCATGATCCGCATTCCCGGTGTTCTTGACGCGCACCGTGAAGCTGACCGATTGCCCGGCAACCGGCGTGGACGGGTTGAGGGTGATGCTGTCCACTTTCAGGTTCGGCAGCACGCCGCCGACCTGGTACCACACCGGGCCGTATTCGTTGTTCGTCTCGCCGATCTCTACGACGGCGCCATAGGCGTCGGCCTTCCCGAACACGTAGTGAGCCCCCTGTGTCTGCACTGCGTTCTTCTTCGCCAGCGGCAGGGAAGAGGTGCTGAGCGTAATGGTATAGGTTTGTCCCGGGTTGAGCAGGGTGCTGTTCGCTTGGGCCTGATCGCCGTACCAGTTGGGCCACGGCGGCCAGATATCGAGACCGAAGGCGTAGTACGGATTCGCACCTGTCTGAATTGGCACCGCGCCCGTGCCGATGTTCTTCACCGCCATCAAGATATTGTACGATGTACCCGGAACCGGGTTCGGCGGGTCAACCACCATATTCGTGATGGTGAGATCCGGCCGCGTGACCTTGAACTGAACTGGCGCGGACAGGTTGTTTGTCTCGTCCGATTCATCCACGTAGCTATAGAAGTCCGCCAGGGCGTGTACTGTATGTTCGCCCACGGTCCACGGATTCCGCGGGAAAATACCTGATTGATCCCAGTAATCGCAGTATACGCTCCCGCCCGGGGGGATCGCCGCCACAGGCGCCTGGCAGTTGACAACGCCATTCGGTTCTACGCCCGGACCGGGCAGCTTGTCCACGTAGATCGCGGCGATGACCAGGCCCGGCCTGATCTCGGCGGCGCCGACATTCTTAAGCACCACTTGCCACTTCACCATCTGGGAGTATGGGAGATCCGCAGGGACCGAGAGGATGTTGTTGACCACTCCGAGAAATTGGACCACTACGTCGGGTTTCTTTGGCGTGGGCGTATTCGTCGGCGTGGCGGTGTTCGTCGGCGTCGGCGTGATGGTGGGCGTGTTGGTCACCGTCGGTGTATTGGTGGGCGTTGGCGTTCGCGTAGGCGTAGCCGTAGCAGTTGCCGTCGGCGTGCTGGTCGGCGTTGGGGTCCTGGTTGCCGGGGCATCCGGCACGTTCGCAGGCGTCGGCTGCGCCTCGATTGGGTGCAGCGCCGCGAGCGCCGGGAGCGGTTTTCCACCGGCGCCCGCGGCCGGTGTCGGTGCGGTGATGACTGGCGCGGTGTTCGGGACCCCGGCGGACTGGCGCGGCGCGGACGCCACGCCGCCCGCCAGCGGGTAGGAGGCGAGGGCCACGCCCCGCGCCGACCCGACGCCGCTCACGCTGCTCAGGAACTGCGGATTGGTGGGCTCGGCCACGTCAATGATCTGGAGGCCGGAGGCGCCGGCGGATGCGACCAGCGCCAGCGTGCCCGTCACGGCGACGCTCTGTGCCAGCCCGGCCGTCCCGTAGGCGCCCACCTCGTTGGTGGTTACGAAGCCGGGCAGCGTACACTCGGCCTGGAGCGCGTTGAGGCGCTGGATGTTGCCGAAGATGTTGCGGTACCAGGGCGCATCGTAGCCCGAACGACCGGTGGTGACGCCCGCGCCACAGGGCGAGTTGAAGGCCGTCTCGGCCAGGTTGAAGTCCTCAGCAGTTGTCTGGTACAGATACGTGTTGTTGCTCTGAAGCGTACGGTTGAGCTGCACGCGCGGTCCCGCCGTGTCAACATTGCCCTGCCAGGTGGCCACGTTGGCCGGCCCACCGTGCCCCGCCGCGTCGGCGGCCCGCAGGTCGAGCTGGTAGGCGCCTTCAAGTCCGACCGGCACGCTCGCCGTCCACCCGCCGGCGGCCGCGTTGGCGCTGCCTTGGGTGAGCGATGCGCTGCGGTAGCCGGTGCCGGCCAGGGCCTTTACCTCCACTGCGGAGAGGTCGCGCGACCACATGCGGACGTCGTCGAGCCGGCCCAGGAAGAACCGCGCGGCTGTAGCCGCAGTCACGCGCCAGGAGAGGGTGGCCGTCGAGCCGAAGTTGTAGTACGACTGCCCCGGCATGGCGTTGAGCGTGTACGTCCCGACCGATTGGGCGACGGTGTCCGATCCGCTCAGGACGTAGCGCAGCACCTCCAACTGGGTCGAGGTGCAGAAGTAGACCGGCGGGTCGGTGAGGGTGATGACCGGCTGCAACGCCGAAGCGGCGGGCACGCCCGACCAAACTTTCTGGCCGGCCACGCGCACTTCGTAGCCGCGGGAGTTCCAGGTATTGGCGACGAAGGTGAGCTCGGTCAGGTCGGAGCAGGTGTCTGCCCCGCCGCTGGAACCGCGACCTATGTCCACCTTGTTGGTGGGCGCGGGTGTCTTGCCGGCCAGCGCCCCCGTCTCGTACACGGGCCAGCCATTGACATAAATCTTATACTTGGCGCCATCGAACGTGGCCGCGACGTGGTTCCACTTGTTCTCCGTCAATACGTTATCGGTTGTGAAGCTGCTGCTTGCCGTGCCGTTGCCGAAGCCAGCCTTGAGCTGGACACGGTTGATGATCTCCAGGAACGGGTACTGGGAATTCAGATTGCCGTAGGCGCCGCTGCTGAAGATCGGGTAGGACAAGGTATCGGCCGGGCTGGGGTAGACCCAGGCGGCCTGCGTGAAGTGTCCTGCACTGAGGTTGAGCCCGTTGTCCGCAGCCACACTGACGTAGTCGTTCGTGCCATCAAGCGCCAGGGATTGCAGTCCCATCTGTCCGACGGCCGCCTTGTTCGCCCTATCTGCGGTCTGCAGCATCACCTGGCGGCCCATGCCCGAGTCGTCGCTCAGCGTGGCGTTGTCCACCAGCCACCTGTCCTCGAAGCCCAGCGTCAGGATGGGGGTGCCGCCACGCACCAGTGCGGCGGCCTCGGCCGCCGTCAGCTCGCGGTTGAAGATGCGCAAGTCGTTAAACCAGCCGCGGAACGGCGTGTAGAGGGACGAGATGTTGGGCTGGCGGTTGGAGCCGAGCCACATGGCGGTGCCTGTGTCGATCTGGTTCAGGTCGCCGGTCATCGTGCCCCAGGCGGTCGTGACTGCGCCGTTGAGATAGACGCTGACGATGCCGCCGACCGAGCGCAAGAGGGTGACGTGGGTCCAGACGTCTGTCGGCAGCCTCACGTTGTCGGCCGCGTCGATCACGCTCGTGGTGGTCCCATTGTTGAGCTTGAGGTCTACAGTGAGGTTGTCGGGCGGCAGGATGCGCAGCGACAGGTCGTCGCCCGCGTCGTTGCTCCAGTGGAAGAGGTCTTTGTAGGACGCCCATCCATCGGGCTTGACCCAGAATGCCAGCCCGAATGCGCCGGTCCCGAAGTCGAATGCCGAAGAATCGGGGATGCTGATGCCGGCGGCGACGCCGTCGAAGTAGGGCGCGCTGCCCCCGTGGCCCGGCTGGCCAGCTGTGGGGCAACGGCCCGCGGGGCACTCGCCGTCGTGACCGTTCCCGGTCACGTCCTTGAAGACCAGCTTGCCCGAGGCATTGGGCGTATCGGCCAGCGGCAGGAAGGCAACCTGCCCGCTCAGGGTCTCGTTGTGCAACGGCGAGCCGGGGAAGAGCGCCGCGAAGGAGGTCTGGGCGGAAGCGATGCCCGCTACGGCGGCCGTGGCCGAGCTGCAGGCGGTCGCATCGGCCGTGAAGCTGGCGCCCGCCCCGGACGCGTTCCAGGACGCCACGTTGCTCCCGCACACGATGGCCGACCCGGTCGCGCCGCCGGTGATGTTGATCAGGCAGGCGGCGCCGCGGTGGGTGCTGCCTGCCCAATTCAGGGTCTGGCTCTCCTTGGTGAAGCTGCCCGGTGGGACGTTGAGCAGCGTGATGCCGTTGCAGCGCACGCTAATCCCCACCTGGTCGCCGGTTTCCGCTGGGGTGGTCCAGGAAACAGACAGCGGCACGGGCCGCTCGGTCAGATCGCCGGCCAGCGTGGTGGTCGTGCTGATCACCTGGCCTGGCAGGGACGCCAGGTCAACGTGCATCACAGGAGCCAGCGCATCCACCGCAACGCTGCCCTGGAACTGGCCGGTGTGCGCGGCCACCTCGTCGCTGCCCAAGCCGGCCAACTGCGACACGACGTCGCCCGCCTGGACCTTCAGCGTGTAGGCGCCGTTCGGGTCCGCCGCAGTCAGCACGTAGTTGACCGCCCAGTTCATGCCGGATACGGTCGCCACGGCCGGGCCCTCTCCCGCCAGGCCGCCGCGCTCATCGAAGAGGGACACCCAGACCGTGCCCGGCGCGACGCCGCTGCCGTCCGAGCCGTCGGCGAGAGCGGGATCATTCACTGTGCCGGTGATCTGCACGACTCGGGCGTTCGTCCGGTCCGGCGCCGCAAACGCGTCGAGACGGGCCCCGGCAGCCGGCCCGGTGATGGCCGGAGCGGCCCCATCAACGTAGACGGTGATGGTCGCAGCCGAAACGTCCTGGTTGCCCAGCAGGTCGGTCGCGCGCGCCCGCAGGATGTACTTCCCAGAGCCGCTCGAAGGCGTGAAGTAGGGGCACCAGGCGTTGCCGAAAGCCGTGCTCGTATCGGCGCAGCGCGGCGCTTCGCTCCAGTTGGCCGGCGAGCAACTCGCACCCTTGCACCATCCGAGCTCGGTCTTCGCGACACCCGACGTGGCGTCGCTCGCCACGATGAGGAGCTGCATGCCGCTGGCAGGCAGGTAGGACGCGGGCGCCTTCACTTCGGAGACCGGCTTGTCTCCATCCACCCGAACGTTGTGACTCTGCCGCTGTTCGACCCAGCCGAACTGGTAGCGATACAGGTCGGCCACCTGCGTTGCGCTCAGAGCCCGGTTATGAAGCGTCACTTCGTCGATGCGACCGGAGAACGCGTTCAGCCCGCGGAAGGCGCCGACCCGCATGCCGCCGACGCCGGTCGAGCACGCCGGCACGAACTGCCCTTCGGGCGCACCGCTTTCGGTCGCCATCCAGTGTGCCTGTTCAGCGCCGTTGATGTAGAGCGCCAGCCGCAGGCCATCGTAGGTCGCCATGACGTGGTTCCAGCGGTTCTTGATGAGCGGCGTCGCGCTGGTGGTCTTGGCGGTGATGTCAACACAGCCGGCCTCGAACTCGATCACCGGCGTCAGCTTGCCTGCCGGCAGGTAGAGCCGGTAGTTGGTATCGTACCGCGCGTCATCGGCGCGGGTGACGATGTCCTGCGGACGGTCGGCGCGCTCCGTGGCCGGCATGACCCAGGCGCCAACCGTGAAAGTTTGCTGTTTCATGGCGGCGCTCTCGGCAATCGTAATCTCGTCGTTGATGCCGTCGAACTGCGCGGCCAACCCCATCTTGCCCTGGATCCCCTCACCGGCCGTCGGGCACGTCGCCCCCGAGCACGAGCCGTTGTTGGCGTTGTTTGACGTGTCGGCAAAGGAGGTCGTCCCGAGCGCGGTCTCGTCGAGCTTGAGGTTGAGCACTGGCGCCGCGCTGTAGAGGCTGTAGATCTCGGACGCGCTGAGGTTGCGGTTTAGCACCTGCACATCGTCAATGCGGCCGCCGAAGTAGTGCTGGTTGAGCGAGTTCCGGCTGCCGATGCTCATGACGCCCATGCACTGCTTCATCGCGCCGGCCGCGGCCGTCTGCGCCACCTGGACGCCGTTGCGGTACAGGGTGATATTCGTCCCGTCGTACACGCCCGCCAGGTGTACCCAGGTGTTGAGCGGGATGGCGACGGCCTGCTCGGTAGATTTCCACGTGCCGTTCACGTTGACGAAGAAGCGAGGATACTGGCTGGACCCGCCCTCGTTGAGCGACAGAACGAATCCGCAGCTCTGCGCCTCTTTGTACGACACTATCGTCTCGCGGGCGGTCGTGGCTTCGGTCCGGTAGATCCATGCCGACACGGTCGTGGTCGAGAAGTCGCCGAAGCTCGGCACACTGATCTTGTCGCTTTCCGAGGTCTTGAAGAGGGCGGCCTGGCCGACGCGGCCGGGGACGCCAGAGACCGGGCAGGAGGTCCCGCTGCACGCGGCGTTGCGCGCATTCAGCGTGGCGTCGGCGAACGTCGTCTCGCCCGGCGGCTCATCCAGCTTGAGCTGCACCGCCGCGTTGACGCTGTCGTACAACGTCTTCACGGCATCGGCGTTGAGCACCTGCCGGAAGATCTGCACCTCGTCAACCAGGCCGCGGTAGGGCCGCGAGTCGTGCAGGTAGGTGTAGGACAGGTTGCCGTTGATCTTCTCGGACGAGGTATGCCACTGGAAGAATGGCAGGCCGAGGGCATACACGTTGGGGTAGTACCCGTCGAGCGGGGTGGCCGGGTCCGAGACCGTCCAGGTTCGCGTATCAACCACCTCGTCGTTGCCGTTGGGTGCGCTCCCGCACTTCGGATCGGATTTATCCCACCAGGTTTGCAGTGTCATGCTGTTGGTGAACGGGCACTCGTGATCGAGCGTGAGCGCGTCGCCGTGGTTCACATCCTGGCTGAACACCTGGGTCCCGTTGCACGTCATGCACACCCGGTCCTTGGTCGCCCTGAGGTTCGTCCAGATATTCAGCTGCTCGAGCGTGAGGCTGCCCTGGTCGTTCGAGCGCCCGATCTCGAAGTGGCTGACCGAGGCGGGCGTCTTGCCTGCGAACGTAACCTCATCGGTCTTGACGAGCTGCCCGTTGACGTACAACTTGAGCGTGCCGGCGTCGTAGGTGAAGACCACGTGGTTCCAGGCGCTGTTCTGGATCACGTCGATCGGGCTGTCGAAGTACCCGGACCACCCCGACGCCGTGGCAAAGCCCAGCTTGAGCCGGGTATGATTGTACGCGAAACCATCGTTGGGCACGGCGACCATCTGCCGCTGCAGGGTCACGTAGGCGTCGCCTGTGGCGCTGCGCCAGCCCAGGATGCCTTCCGGCTGCTCGGCGAGGCACCAGATGCCGCCGCCGACCACTTCCCAGTCCGCGCATGCGCTACCGAGGCCCATATCGTCCGGCTTGATCCAGGCTGCCAGCGTGAAGTGCCCATCGCTCAGATCGAGGCTGGCGTTCGGGTGAATCTCGAGGTGCGCGTTGCCGCCGTCGAACTGCGCGGCGTTGCCGTTGATGCCGATAGCTGTGGTCGGGCAGTCTCGTGACAGGCAATCGCCGTAGTTCTCGAAGATCCCGCTGTCGTGGTAGCGCGTGTACCAGCCGGATCCGATGGTGTGGCTGCTCGTCTGCTCGAACTTCAGGTCGAACACCGGCCGGTTGAAGAGGGCGCGCGCCTGCGCCGCAGTCATCGCCGTGTCGTAAAGGCGCACGTCATCAATCAGACCGACGAAGGGCGTCGAGAGGCCACCGATGACGGCCTTGCCGTTGTTTTCTGGGATGGTGTAGGTATAGGGCGCCGACAGCACCTCGGCCCCGTCGTAATAGAGGCGCTGCGCGCCGAGCTCGCTGCCATACGTGAAGACCAGGTGATGCCACTTGTTATCCGTGTAGTTCACGTTGGCGCTGCAGTTTGTCTGGGTGTTGCTCGAGGAAATGGGGACGGTCGTGCAGAGTATGCCCGAGCTCGCGAAGACCTGCACGCCCCCGAAGTTGTCTACGGTGTACAGCCAGAGGTTGCCCATGGCGTTCGTTTTGAACCACAGCGAAACGGTGGCCTGCGCGTCGGTTGGATTGGCCGTCGAGCGCAAGTAGCTGGAGCCATCCAACTGGAGCGCGTTGCCGTAGCGACCCCCAGTCACCGACGGGCACGCGCCGGTGCAGGTGGCATCGTTGGGCGGCCACGATCCCGACCGGTCCGTTGTGGTCGGGTCTTCCATGGGCAGCCAGAGCCGCGATGCCTGGGAGAGCGTGGCCCAGTCGGTGATCAGGGCGCCGGCCGACTGGGTGAAGCTGTAGACGCCGGTGGCGGTCGTCGCTGCCACGGACACGCTGCCCGACAGCGACTTCTCCTGGTTCGGCCGCAACACGAACGACTGCGGCGCTAGCGACGTGGCGGGGTTTGAGGCCGGTGGGAAGCTCGGGCTGAGCAGGCCCTGCATGTAGCGGCCGAGCAGCTCGTTCTTGACCGTCGCCGTGTAATAGAGCGTGTCCGATGGCTTGACGAACTTGTCGGAGGGCTGCAGCGTTCCGTTGACCGATTCCTGCAAGCCGGTGCTCAACGTCAAAACGTTGTCGCGCGACCAGACGTTGGGGTTGAAGCCGTACAGCTTCTCCTGCGCGTCGGTCAGCCCATCGCTGTCGGTATCAACCTTGAACGGGTTGGATGTGACCCACCCGGCCTGCTCGCCGTTCTGAGTCAACTGGTACACGTAGCGCCAGCCGCCCAGCCATTCCGCCTTGTCCGCATCGTTGTCCTGGTCAAACAGGTCCTGGTGATAGACCTCCTCGCTGTCCCATAGGCCGT
>DAOUAT010000443.1:0-1973 GCA_034433275.1 Anaerolineae bacterium | reverse complement strand
GACCATCCTGGGCGGGGCCCGGGGAATGTCGTTGTGGGGCGGGGGCGGCGGCAACCGCAGCTCGCGGCTGTACAAGGCGCTGGTCGAAACCGAGCTGGCCACCAGCGTGGACTGCTCAGTCAGCTCCACCATTGATCCTTACCTGTTCAGCTTCTCGGCGACGGTGCGCCAGGAGCGGACCCTGGCCGAGGTCGAAGCCGCACTGCTGGCCGAGATCCAACGCGTGGTGGATGAGCCGGTCAGCGAGGCCGAGCTGGCCAAGGCCATCAAACAAACCCGGGCCCAGTTCGCCTATTCCAGCGAGAGTGTGACCGACCAGGGCTACTGGCTTGGCTTTTCCGAGATCGTGGCGGATGTGACCTGGTTCCACGGCTTCCTGGGCAAGCTGGCCGAGGTTACGGCCGCCGATGTGCTGCGTGTGGCCCAGACCTATTTCAAGCCGGCGCTGCGCAATGTGGGTTGGTATGTGCCGACCGGGGACGCAGGGATGAGCGACACGGAGACCGGGGAAGTGGGAGACACGGAGATGGCGGGACTGGGAGACACGGAGATGGAGGCCGACAATGATCAGGCTGGATGATTTTGGATATTTTACCGAACTGACCGCGTCACCGCGTCACCGTGTTCCCGCGTCCCCCTATCCCGGCCCGGATGACACCCTGCGCCGCGTCCTGCCCAACGGCATCACCGTGTTGGCGCGCGAGAACTGGAGCGCACCTTCGGTAGTGGTCGAAGGCTACATCCTGGCCGGCAACCTCGACGAGCCGGCGGATCTGCCCGGCCTGGCCTCGTTCACCGTGGGCATGCTGAGCCGCGGCACCGAGCGGCGATCCTTTGCCGAGATCAACGAAGCCATCGAAGGCAGCGGCGCCTCCGTCGGCTTCAGCCCCGACCGGCACATGACCAACTTCTCCAGCAAGTCGTTGGCCGAAGATCTGGACCTGGTGTTGGACGTGCTGGCTGATGAGCTGCGCCGGCCGACGTTTCCGTTGGAATACGTGGAACGGATGCGCGGCCTGCGGCTGAGCGCCATCGCCGAGCGCGAGAACGACACGCGCCAGATGGCCGGCCGGGCGTTTCGTGAGCTCATGTACGGCGAGCACCCCCTCGGCCGCGATATGTTGGGCACCCGTGACTCGGTGCGCGCCGTCCGCCGCGATCTGCTGCACGAATTTCACCAGCGTTTCTTCCAACCGGAAGGGATGGTGGTCGTAGTGGTGGGCGCCGTGCCCGCCGAGACGGCCGTGCAGAAGATCGAAGCCGCCTTCGGCGATTGGGCCGGACGCCGGCCGGCGCGGCCGTCGCTGCCCGAAGCCGTGCGCCTGGCCGCAGTCCGCCAGCGCCGCGTCCCCATGCCCGACAAGACGCAGGCCGACATCGTGTTGGGGTGGCCTGCCATGCGCCGCGACGCGGCCGATTTCGACGCCGCGCGCTTGGCCAACACCGTGCTGGGCGTCTTCGGCATGATGGGCCGGCTGGGCGCCAACGTGCGCGAGCGTCAGGGCATGGCCTACTACGCCTTCAGCCGCCTCAGCGCCGATCGCGAGCCGGGCACCTGGATCGCGATTGCCGGCGTGAACCCGACTAATGTAGATCGGGCAGCCAGCGCCATGCTGGATGAAGTGCGGCGGCTGCGCGCTGAGCCGGTGGCCGCCGATGAGCTGGAAGACTGCAAGCGCTACCTGATCGGTTCGCTGCCGTTGCACCTGGAGACCAACGACGGCGTCGCCAGCACCCTGGTGGATATCGAATGGCACGGCCTGGGGCTGGATTACCTGGAGCGCTATGCTGGCATCATCAACGGCCTGTCGGCCGACCAGGTGCAGGCTGCGGCGCAGAAATATCTGGACCCGGACGCGTATGTGCTGGCCGTGGCGGGGCCGTGATGGGGAACGGGGAATGTAGAAGGATGTCATGGCTTTAGCGGCGGGTGTGGATCTGGTGGCGGTGCGGCGCGTCGCTGAGGTGATGGC
>DAOUAT010000442.1:0-4562 GCA_034433275.1 Anaerolineae bacterium | reverse complement strand
GGGAGACGGGGAGACGGGGAGACAAGGAGACGAGCGGAGCCGGGGATCCAACAAGCATCCTGAGCGGAGCCGGGGTAGGGGCCCCGGCGCAGTCGAAGGATACGGCATCACCCCAAGACCGCTCCGCGCCCTTCGACTCCGGGCTATCGCCCTCCGCTCAGGGTGCTCCGCTCGATATCTTGCGACAAGCAGCATCCGCTCAGGGTGCTCCGCGTTTAGGAAGCGATGAGAAGCGGCAGATCGTATTGAAGGTGAACGGTCGCCCGCAGCGCGTTTGGGTGGCGCCGCACGATCTGCTGCTGAATGTGCTGCGCAACGACCTGGAGCTGACCGGGACCAAGTACGGCTGCGGCATCGGCGAGTGCAGCGCATGCACCGTGCTGCTGGACGGCAAACCGGTGCTGTCCTGCCTGGTGCTGGCGGTTGAGGCCGCGGGCCACGAGATCATCACCATCGAAGGGCTGGAGCAGCCCGACGGCACGCTGGATCCGCTGCAAGAGGCGTTCATTGACTACGGCGCGTATCAGTGCGGCTACTGCGCGCCCGGCCAGATCATCACCGCCAAGAGCCTGCTGCTGGAGAACCCGCACCCGACGGAAGACGACGTCCGCCACCACCTGCGCGGCAACATGTGCCGCTGCACCGGCTACGCGGCGATTGCGCGGGCGGTGTTGGCGGCGGCGGAGAGCGAATGAGCGAATGGCGAATGAGCGAATGGCGAATGAGCGAATGGCGAATGGCGAATTTAAGAGCACAGTGATTCGCTGATTCGTGATTCGCTGACTCAAGGAGCAACCCATGCTACCCGAATTTGACCTTCTACGTCCCGAAACCCTGCCGGAAGCCCTCGACATGCTGACCGGGGCCGGGGCGATGCCCATCGCCGGCGGTACCAACGTCATCGCCGACCTGCGGGCCGAGAAACACCACCCCAAAGCCTTGGTGGACCTGAGCCGCCTGGCCGAATTGCGGGGCATCCGCCGCGAGAACGGGCACCTGGTCATCGGCGGCGGGACCACCATCACCGAACTGCTGCACGAGCCGCTCATCGCGCAACATGCGCCCGCGCTGGTCCAGACTGCTCGCGTCTTCGCCAACCCGCTGATCCGCAACCGGGCGACCGTGGGCGGCAACTTGGTAGACGCCTCCCCTGCGGCCGACACCGCGCCGCCGCTGCTGACGCTGGATGCCGAGGTCGAGCTGACCAGCGCGGCCGGGGCGCGCCGCGTCCCCCTGGCCGATTTCCTGGTGGGGGTTCGGCGAACGCTGAGGCGGCCTGATGAGCTGCTGACCGAGGTGCGCTTCCCGGCGGCGACGGACGACGGACGACGGACGACCGCATTCCACAAAGTGGGCCTGCGCAAGGCGGATGCGATTTCGGTGTTGAGCGCGGCCGTAGCCATCACGTTCGATGGTGCGGGGCATTGCGCGGCGGCCTGCATCGCACTGGGCGCGGTGGCCCCGCGGCCGCTGCGCGCGGCGGCTGCCGAAGCGACCCTGGCCGGCGAGAAGCTGACGCCTGCGGTCATCGCCGAGGCCGCCCGGCTGGCCGGCGAGGCCGCCAGCCCCATCAGCGACATCCGCGGCTCCGCGGCCTACCGCCGGCAGGTGACCGAGGTGGTGGTGCGGCGGTTGTTGGAGCAGATGGAGACCCAATTATGAAACCACAATTGATTACCCTCCACATCAACGGCCGGACGCACACGCTGGCCGCGGCGCCCAACGTCACCCTGCTGGACACGCTGCGCGACCTGGGCTATGTGGACGTCAAATCCGGCTGCGAAAAAGGGGACTGCGGCGCGTGCGCGGTGCTGCTGAACGGCGAGGCGGTCAACAGTTGCATGGTGCTGGCCGGCCAGGCCGACGAAGCGACCATTGTCACTGCGGCCGGGCTGGGCACGGTCACGAACCCGCACCCGCTCCAGGTCGCCTTCGCCGACCACGGCGCGATCCAGTGCGGCTACTGCACCCCCGGCTTCGTGATCGCGGCCAAGGCGCTGCTGGACCAGAACCCGCACCCGACGGAGCTGGAGATACGCGAGGCCATTTCTGGAAACCTATGTAGATGTACGGGTTATGGGCAGATCGTGGAGGCCATTCAAGCCGCCGCGGAGCAGATGGCAGATAGCTGATTGCCATGTCGATCTGACGCATTGAACCAGACAATCCGGAATCGAGGCTTCAGCCGGTTTCTTTGTCTGAGCGCCAAACCGCTTGATGGCGTGATAGCGTTGACAATACGCTCTGGATAGCACAACTCTGTGCGTAGTGATAGTGACCGGCTAAAGCCTCGATTCCAGAATGTTCGATGCTTTGCCATTCGCACTGACGAGGTGACAACCCATGACTATACAGGCTAAACCCCTCCCGCCCCACAACCTTCCCGAGCTGCGCCAGGTCGGCAAACCGCTGCGCCGCGTGGACGCGATGGGCAAGGCCATCGGCGCGACCGTGTATGCGGGCGATTTCTCGCTGCCGCTGATGCTGCACGCGAAGGTATTTCGCAGCAGCCAGCCCCATGCCCGCATCGTGCGCCTGGACGTGAGCCGGACGCGCAGCCTGCCGGGCGTGGTCTGCGTGCTCACCGGGGCCGACCTGCCGGGCGCCAGCCTCTCCTCCGATCTGCCGGGGCAGACCGGCCAGCGGCAGCGCGCCGGATCCGATGTGCCGGTGCTGGCCTCGGAGCGGGTGCGCTTCGTGGGCGAACCCATCGCGCTGGTCGCGGCCGAGACGCTGGCGATCGCCGAGCGGGCGCTGAAGCTGATCGAGATCGAGTACGAGCCGCTGCCGGCCGTGTTCGACCCGCTGGCGGCGCTGGAGCCGGGCGCGCCGATCATCTCCGAGCCGGACAACGTGGTGGGCCGCTGGAAGATCCGCAAGGGGGACGTAGCGGCGGGCTTCGATCAGGCCGACCGGATCATAGAGAATACCTTCCGGGTGCCGTTCCAGGAGCACGCGTACATCGAGCCGGAGGCCGGCGTGGCCTGGATTGACGAGCGCGGGGTGATCAACATCCGCGTCTCCACCCAGGTCGTGGAACACTTCCGCTCCATCGCCCGCGCGGTCGGCGTGCCGCAGAGCCAGATTCGCATCCAGGGCGCCATGGTGGGCGGCGGCTTCGGCGGCAAAGAGGATATCACCGTCGAGATCTACCTGGCGCTGCTGACCAAAGCCACCCACCGGCCCGTCAAGCTGGTCTACACCCGCGAGGAATCGTTCATCGCGCACTCAAAGCGTCACCCGTACATCATCACCCATCGCACCGGCGTGACGCGGGACGGCCACATTACGGCCGCGCAGATCACCGCGGTGGCGGAATCGGGCGCGTACCCGTACCTCAGCCCCTATGTGCTGCTCTACACCGTGGCCATGGCCGCCGGACCGTACCGGGTTGACAACCTGCACGTGGATGGCGTGGCCGTGACGACCAACAACCCGTTCACCAGCGCGTTCCGCGGCTTTGGCGGCCCCCAGGCCGCGTTCGCCTACGAGGGCCAGATGGACGCCATCGCCGACGCGCTGGGCCTGGACCGCTACGAGCTGCGCCGGCGCAACTACGTCCACACCGGAGACACCACCGGCACGGGCCAGGTCATCGAGACCGCGGCGTGGCTGGAGGAGACGGCGACGCGGGTGCTGGCGGCGTTGGAGGAGTCAGCGAATCAGCGAATCAGCGAATCAGCGAATCTCGAAGACCGTCATTCGCCATTCGCCATTCGCCATTCTCCTATTCGCTACGGTCGCGGCTTCGCCTCCTACTTCCAATCCTACGGCCGCATCACGTGGATGCACGACACCTCGCAGGCGTGGGTGGGGCTGGAGCAGGATGGCACGGTGCTGGTGCGCGCGGGCGTGCCCGACCTGGGCGCGGGGCAGATCAACAGCCTGTGCCAGATCGCGGCCGAGGTGCTGGGCGTGCCGCTGGACAAGGTGTCAGTCTACGCCACCGACTCGGCGCTGACCCCGCTCTCCGGCACCTCCACCGCCACGCGGCAGCTCTACATGTCGGGCAACGCCACGTTGATGGCCGCCAACGCGGTGCGCAAGGTGCTGATCGAGCGCGCGTCGCAGTACTTCGAGGAGGATGAGAAGGCGCTGGACCTGGCCGACGGCAAGGCGTTCGTGGTGGCCAACCCGGCCCAGGCGCTGGAGCTGAGCCAACTGGCGCGGGTCTGCGCCAGCGAGGGGCTGCCGCTGGCTAACCTCGCCATGTTCAAAGCCCCGTTCACCGACCCCATCAACCCGGAGACCGGCCAGGGGCAGGTGTGGCCCGATTTCACCTTCGGCGCGTACGGGGTAGAGGTGGCGGTGGACACCGAGACCGGCGAGGTGACGGTGCTCAAGGCCGTGACCTGCCACGACGTGGGCCGCGCCATCAACCCCGCGGCGGCCATCGGCCAACTGGCCGGCGGCGGCATGCAGGGCCTGGGGTACGCGCTGATGGAGGACTTCCGCATGGAGGAGGGCTACCTGAAGGCCCCCTCCCTGGCCGAGTACCTGATCCCGACCTCGATGGACTTCCCGACCACGCAGGTCATCATGCTGGAATCGGGCACCGGCGT
>DAOUAT010000441.1:0-4909 GCA_034433275.1 Anaerolineae bacterium | reverse complement strand
TCTCTACGGGGGCGAGAATATCCTGACTGGCAAGACCTGACAGGTTTCATAAACCTGTCAGGCTCCCGAAGAGGCTCTCTACGGGGGCGAGAATATCCTGACTGGCAAGACCTGACAGGTTTCGCAAACCTGTCAGGTCTCCGCGTGGTCAGCGCCCACACCCTCAGCAAGGCGCTGGGCAGCCACGGCGGGGTCATCGCCGGGGACGCGGCGCTGGTGGAACGGCTGCGCCGCGATGCGGCCGCGTTCGGCGCGACTAGCCCCTCGCCGCTGTCGGCCGCGGCCGCCGCAACGGCCGCGCTGCACCTGGTCGCCGGCCGCTCCCCGCTGCGCGATCAGCTTTGGGCCAACGTGGCGCAAGCGCGCGCTGGGCTGCGCGGCCTGGGCTGGAACCTGCCCGATACGCCCGTGCCGATCCTCTGCCTCGGCGCCCGGCCCGGCCTCGACCTGGCCCACATCCAGGCCGAGCTGTTCGAGCGGGACATCTGCGTGGCCCACGTCACCCGCTACAGCAGCACCCCGCCCGGCGGCGCGCTGCGCGTCGCCATCTTCGCTACGCACACGAGCGAGCAGATCGAGCGGTTGATCGCGGAGGTGGGGAGGCGTGTCTGAAGCACTGACCTCCCAAAATCTGGAGTCGAGGCCTCAGCCGGTCTGACACGTCGCGCGAAACTGGTGGACCTCAGATCAGAACGCGGACGAGCGCGGATAAACGCGGATGGTTACATTTTCATCATTGTCCGCGTCCTTATTTCCTTCCCTGACCGAGGGTCTCTCATGGACACAGACACGACCAATTCTCGCCAGGCGCTTCCTCGCCTGAGCCTCCTGTCGGCCGAGCAGCGCGCGCAAGTCCACGCCCGCTCCCTGCGCATCCTGGCCGAGACCGGCATCCGGGTGGATGCGCCCCGCGGCCGGGCGGTGCTGGCGCGCGTGCCGGGCGTGACTTTCCCCCAGGCTGACCGGGCCGTGTTCTCGGCCGAGGCGGTCGAGGACGCGCTGCGGACTGCGCCCCCGGTCGTGGATGTGTATGACCGCCGCGGCCAGCTCGCCTTCCGTCTGGGCGCCGGCCGGACGCGCTTCGGCATCGGCGTCACCAACCTGCACTACGAGGAGCCGGTCACCGGCGAGATCGTCCCCTTCGCCCGCCGCCACATGGCCGCCGCGGCCCGTCTGGGTGGCGCGCTGCCCGGTTATGACGTCGTCTCCACCATCGGCGTGCTGCACGACGTCCCGGTCGAGCGCGCTGACCTGGTCGCGACGCTCGAAATGGTCGCCAACACGGCCAAGCCCCTGGTGCTGCTGGCCTCCGACCCCGCGCAGTTCGGCCCCTGCCTGGATCTGCTGGAACATCTCTGCGGCGACCTGGCCCCGCGGCCGTTCGTGCTGCCCTACGTGAACCCGGTCACGCCGCTGGTGCTGAACGCGGACACGGTTGACAAGGCGCTGGACGCGATCGGCCGCGGCCTGCCGGTGATCTATTCCAACTACGGCATGGCGGGCCTGACGACGCCGATCACCCCGGCGGGCGCGCTGGCGCTGCTGAACGCAGAGCTGCTGGCCGGGCTGGTGCTGTGCCAGGCCGCGCGGCCCGGCGCGCCGGTGATCCTGGGCAGCTTGCCCGCCTACTTCGACATGCGCACGCTGGCCGACTTTTACGACCCGCGCTCCATGTTGTTGAACCTGGCGTGCGCGGAGATGCTGGCGGGTTACGGGCTGCCCCATGCGGGCACGTCCGGTTCGGGCAACGGCTGGGGGCCAGACTTGAGCGCGGCCGCCGCGCTGTGGCTGAACCACCTGACCGCGTGCATCGGCGGGACCGGGCTGGCGCCATTCGTGGGCGGCAACCTGGGCTCGCTGGTCTTCTCGCCGGCGACTGCGGTCTACGCGCACGAGATCATCCAGCAGGCGCGTGCGTTCGCTGATGGGTTCAGCCTGGACGACGCCGGCTTTGCCCTGGACGACATCGCGGCCGCAGGGCCGGGCGGCAGCTTCCTGACCGCGGACAGCACGCTGTGTAACTTGCGGACCGCCTACCACGACAGCCGCTTGTTCCCGCACTGGGGGCTGGAGGGGTGGCAGGCGGCCGGCAGCCCGGACGCGACCGCGCGGCTGCGGCAGATGACGGCGGAGTTGATCGCGGCCGCACGGGCGCCGGCGGATCGGGACGAGCTGGTGGCGCGGGGGGAGGGGTGGCTGCAGGCAAAGGGTAAAGATAGCGCGTGAGATCGCGATGGTCGCGAAGAAGATGATGCGGGCAGTTTAGGTCCACATTCATCGCCGATCCGGTTCCCGCTCGATGGTGGTATCAATGCCTTTGAGGAAGCCGCGCATTTCGCGTACTGGCCGGATGGGGATCAACTCAATGCGGTCTTCGTACTGGATCACTTGCACTCTTTGGCCTGGGCGAATGCGCAGCGCCTCGCGCATCGTTCGTGGGATCACGACCTGAAACTTCGGGGAAACCAGGACTGCTTCCATATGGCCTCCTCTTCGATACGCCTTCCAGACCTACCGAATTCGATTTTAGCATATTTCGGCAGGGAATGCACAGTTGGACAGCACGCTGCGCGACCTGCGGACGGCGTATCACACGACGAAAGGTCGCGCCATCCCCCTCAATTGATTGTGAAGTACATCGGGAACCTGGCAACCCCGGCGGGCGACCTTGGGACGCGGTTGCACGTTGGCGGCGATCACGGTATAATGCGCCGCAGGTAACGAACGAGGCGCCCAGCGCCGCAGGGCCGGCTTGCAGCAAACTATCTGAGCATTGCCAGCGCGGGCGGTGCGCCACTGTTCCAGGAGCAAGATCCATGCCCGACCCGATCCGCTACAGCCTCGCCAACCCGCACCCCCTCTCGCAGTTCAAGACCGAGCTGATCTGGGCCGGCAAGTATGACGCGGCCGGCCGCAAGACCGCGCCCGTGCGCGTGGTGCTGCCGTTCCAGACGGTGGAGACGGTGAACGAGACCAGCCAGCAGCGCCAGTTCGCGCTCGACCTCTTCAGCACGGGCCGGCGATCACATCCGATTGCTACTTGTTCTTAAATCCAGCTTTGATGTACAATGAAGGTATTCGGAGGGCAACGTGCAAGCAACGCTGACCATTCGCCAGGAAGCTGTGCCGATCGTCAAATCAAGCCTGGAGACGCGGTGCAAGGCGCTCGAGTTCAGTCTGCGCCAGTATCGCACGCGGCTGTCGGGTTTTGAGCAGCACCACAAGATGGCTTCTGAATAATTCACTGACAGATTCAGTGCTGGCGAATTGGACGATGACGCGTCCTGGTTCGAGTGGGAATTCGTCCTCGATGCGGTGCGCGAGATAGAGCGGCAACTGGAACTGGTAAAAAGCATCCGGCTATGAACGCGAATACCTCGTGCAGAACTTCGGACAGCAGGTGGATCATGACCGACATCACAACCGAGCAGGCCATCCAAATGATGGTCGAACGTCTGGTGAAACGTTTCGATCCCGACCAGATTATCCTGTTCGGCTCGCAGGCACGCGGTACGGCGGGGCCAGGCAGCGATGTCGATCTATTGGTCATCATGCCGGTGAGCGGATCAAAACTGGATAAGCGTGTGGAAATGCGGGTTGCGCTTCACGATATTGCGGTACCCAAGGATATCCTGCTGGCTACGCCGGAGGATGTCTTACGATACAAGGATGTGGTGGGCACCATCATCCGGCCCGCGCTGCATGAGGGGAAAGTGCTCTATGCTCGAAATTGATCCACACGCCGAGCGGGTATTGCACCTCGTGCGTCAGTGGGTAGCAAAAGCTGAAAACGACCTGAAAAACGCAACGCATACCCTCACACTGGGCGAGGAAGGTCCTTTGGATACGGTGTGCTTTCATGCGCAACAATGCGTCGAGAAGTACATCAAAGCGCTGTTGTGTTTTCATGAGATTGACTCCTATCGCACGCACAACATCACCACCTTGTTAGCCTTGTTGCCGGTTCATATACAGCCAGAACTGAGCGCAGAGGAGCAGGCGCGCCTGAACGATTATGCCGTTGCAGTGCGTTACCCGGACGACTATGAGCCTGTCTCGCTGACCGAAGCCCAGCGCGCGGTGCAGGTTGCTCGGCGAGTGCGCACTCAGGTCCGCCGCCGGTTGCCCAAAGCTGGCACGCTGTCGCCGTGAGTTTAGGGTCAATCCGGTTCAGTGAGCGCGTTGGAATCGAGGCTTTAGCCGGTGGCGACCGACTGAAGGCGCTATTCCAATACGCCTGCTCTCCTTCAGAGCATCCCCGCCGGCTTCAATGTGGTCTACTGAGTTTTTCTCATCGTGGGTGAGATGAAAACGAGCGATGCTCACGTGCCAGGCACTTACGAAGTGCCTGGCACGTCTGGCGGGGAATTTTCAGGTTAGCGTGCGGGATGCGCTGTTTCCCCTGTTGCGCGGCGTGTTGCTTGCGTGAGGAACGCCCCGCGCCCCTCTCCGCAAAGCCGTTTGCTATATCCCTGCAAAACAAGATATAATCCCCGCACAGGATCTTCCTGATGTGACGTGAAGAAACGGGAACCGCCAAGACGCGCAGCACGCTAAGCCTGGCCGCTCTTTGCGACCTTTGCGCCTTTGCGGTTCGATGGAGCGCTGCCATGCCCGAACCGATCCGCTACAGCCTCGCCAACCCGCACCCCCTCTCCCAGATGAAGACCGAGCTGATTTGGGCCGGCAAATATGACGCGGCCGGCCGCAAGGTCGCGCCGGTGCGCGTGGCGCTGCCATTCCAGACGGTGGAGACGGTGAACGAGACCAGCCAGCAGCGCCAGTTCGCGCTCGACCTCTTCAGCGCGGGCCGGCCGGCCGAGTGGCGCAACCGGTTGATCTGGGGCGACAAGAAGTACGTGCTGCCCGCGCTGCTCGAGGAGTTCGCGGGGCAGGTGGATCTGGTGTA
>DAOUAT010000440.1:0-2362 GCA_034433275.1 Anaerolineae bacterium | reverse complement strand
GGCGAGTACGGCCACCAGGCGTTGGCCCGCGAGATGCGCGAGGAACTCGGCGCCGAGGTGACCGACGTGCGCTACCTGGGCACGATCCAGAACATCTTCACCCACGCGGGCCGTCAGGGCCACGAGATCGCGCTGCTGTATGAGGCGCGGTTCACAGACCCGGCCTGCTACCGGCCGGACGCTTTCGCCGACGCTCAAGATAACGGCACGCCCATCACGGTGTCGTGGAAACCGCTGGCCGATTTCGAGAACGGCGCGTTCCTGGCGCCGATCGAACTGCTGGATCTGCTGCGCCATGCCGATGCTGACTGACACACAACTCTTCCTCCGCCCCGGCATCATCGAGCTGAACTGGGGCCATCCCGACCCGGCGCTGCTGCCCGCGGCGGACATCGCCCGCGCGGCCGAGCTCGCCCTGCGTCGCAACGGCCCGGCCGCGCTCGCCTACGGCGCGGAGCAAGGGCCGGGGCAATTGCTGGCGGCCCTGGCCGGCTGGCTGAGCCGCCGCGAGGCCGCGGGCCTCACCCCAGAGCAGCTGTTCATCACCGGCGGCGTGTCGCAAGGGCTAGACCTGCTGTGTACGCTGTTGGCCCGGCCCGGTGACGCCGTGCTGACCCAGGCGCCGGTCTACCACCTGGCGCTGCGCATCTTCGCGGATCACGGTTTGGAGCTGATCCCGGTCGCCAGCGACGAGGGCGGGCTGCGCGTGGATGCGGCCGCCGCCGCGTTGGAACGCCTGGCCGCGGCGGACCGGCGGCCGCGCTTCCTCTACACCGTGCCCACCTGGTGCAACCCCACCGGCGTCAGCCTGGCCGATGACCGGCGCCGCGCACTGGCCGCGCTGGCCGAGCGGCACGGGCTGCTGATCCTCGAAGACGACGTCTACCGCGAGTTGTGGTACGATGCGCCATCGCCGCCCGCGCTGAGCACCCTGGCCCCGGACGCGGTCGTCCGGCTGGGCTCCTTCTCCAAGATCCTGGCCCCCGGCCTGCGGTTGGGTTGGCTGATCGCGCCGCCCGCGGTGGTCAAAGGGTGCGTGGGCTGCGGCCTGCTGGACAGCGGCGGCGGGGTCAACCACTTCGCCGCGCACGTGGCCGGCGCGTATCTCGGGCTGGGGCTGCTGGATGGCCACATCGCCAGCTTGCGGGACGTCTATCGCGGCCGCCGGGATGCGCTGCTGGCCGCGCTGGGCCAACACCTGCCCGCCGGCTGCCGGTGGGGGACGCCGGGGGGCGGCTTCTTCGCCTGGGTGGCGCTGCCGGACGGCTGCGACAGCGCCGCGCTGCTCCCGGCCGCCGAGGCCGCGGGCGTCTCCTACGTGCCGGGCGCGCGGTTCTACGCCGGCAGCAGCGGGGCGCGCTACCTGCGGCTGGCGTTCAGCTTGTTGGGCGCGGAGGAACTGGCGGAAGGCGCCCGGCGTTTGGGCGCCGGGCTGCGTGCGGCGATAGAAGGTTAAGCGGCTTCCTGAAGGTGCTGCAGGAGCCAGAGATTGATTAAGCTTTCAGTCTGCAAGCCCTTACGGCGCGCAACCTGTTGAACACGGAGCAGCAGTTCCGGGTCCACAGCGACCAGGTAATGATGACGAGCATTGGGGTCAAACTCAAACTCAGCCGGCTCGGTCTGGTCCCAATAATCGGCCAGGCTATGCGTGTCCCAGAAGTTGGCGATCGCTTCCAAGGAACCAACAGGAGGCATCTCCCTAATATCGTTCATATTGCCGTTTCTCCGCTTCATCCATATCACGGGCGCTTATGATCAGGACTTCACGTGAGCATTTGTACACAAAAAAGACAATCAGGTATCTTCCTGCATCCGTTTGGCCAAAGGCAGCATAGACATCTTCCCCAGGCTGGTGACCCTTCTGGGCCTTACGAAACAAGGCTCTGCCGAATAGGACGTTCTCGACCTCAGCCGGCGAGACACGATGCTGCCAGCCCAGCTTGTCCACAATATCAGGAAGCCAGATAACGTCAGCTACGTACATGCTCTGATTATACTTTGATGATGTATACTGAGTCAAGCCGAGTTTTCAAGCGAGGGTGCAACGTGGACAACACAACCCACACCGACTTCCGCCGCACCGCCGACGAGGCCGCGCGGCGGGGGCATCCATCTTACGTCTGGCGCGCGGGGCAGGCGCGGCGGTTGGCGCTGGTGGAGCAGTGGGCCGCGCTGGCGGGTGCGCGCATCCTGGACGCGGGCTGCGGCGTGGGGATGTACACCGACCAGTTCCGCCGGTTCAGCCCGCGCGTGACCGGCGTGGAGATCGATCCCGCGGTCGCGGCGCAGGCCGGCGGTCGCGCGCCGGGGGTCGTCGTCGCGCCCGCCGAGGCGCTGCCGTTCGCCGATGGCAGCTTCGATG
>DAOUAT010000439.1:0-6068 GCA_034433275.1 Anaerolineae bacterium | reverse complement strand
AAACCTGGTTTGTCCGCGGGCCTGATTTCTACAGTCCGAACGTATTCGCCACCACCCCCGGCAGCAACCTGTAGATCGAACAGCCCATGCGCGCCTCGAAGTCTCGCTTTATGTCAAACGTCGTGCGCCACTTCGCCAGGATGCGATCGTTCATCCCGCCGTAGCGCAGCGCGACGTCCACCATCCGCTTCTCCATCAGCACGAAGCCCTCGGCCATGGCCAGCGCGTCGCAGAGCTGGATCAGCCGGTCGTAGTCGTCGTACTCGACCGCGGCCAGGTAGGTCTCGATGGCCCGCAGCTCGTCGGGCGTGCAGTCCCACGCGCCGAAAATGGCACGCAGATCTTTCACTGCGAAGGAGTGGGTCATGGCGATGCGCGCCGCGTCTTCGTAGCCCAGGGCCGCCAGGTGGCGATAGCCGTCCAGCACGTGGCGCATGCCGGTGACGCCCGCCCGGCGGCCCATGTCGTGCAGCAGGCCCAGCACGTAGGCGGCCTCGGGGTCGAGCCCTGGCAGCCGCGCCGCGATGGCCTGCGCGGCCTCGGCCACCCGGCGGGAGTGGTTGACCCACGGCCCGGGGTTGCACGCGCCGGCTTCCCGGAGCAACATCTCGGCGGTGGCGCGATCGGGGATGCGCATGGTTTCTTCTCCTGATCTGCACGGCCGGCTGCCCGCGACCGTGACGGGGAGGGATTATAACACTCGGATTTAGTTCCCAACAAATGCTTCCTCGGTGGTGAGTGAACACGGATCTGAACGTTGGACGCGGACGACGCGGACGACGCGGAGAACGCGGCAAGGACCTGCAATATCCGCGTCGTCCGCGATATCCGCGTTGTCCGCGTTCCCGCCTTCGTCTTTACCTGTGCCCCCGCAACATGGACGCAACCCGTTGATGGAACGCGGATGGCGGGATGTTACCCGCCGCAAGTTGGAGACTTCCGCGGCCGGTGGTATACTCACGTTCGTTATCGTCATCATCTGTTGCTCATTTGCAGGACTAAACGCCATGACACCCTACATCATTGCCGTTGACCTGGGCGGCACCCAGATCCGCACGGCCCTGTGCGACCCGCAGGGGCAGATCTACCGCCGGATCGCCCGGCCCACGCTGGCGGCCGAAGGCCCCGGCCCCGTCATCGGCCGCCTGATCGAGGCCATCAGCGAGGTGCTGGGCGATACGCCGGCCGAGCAGCTCGCGGGCATCGGGATGGACGCGCCGGGACCGCTCAACCCGGCGACCGGCATCGTCCTGAACCCGCCCAATCTGCCCGGCTGGGACAGCATCCCGCTGCGCAGCCTGATCAGCCAGCGCTTCGGCCGGCCGGCGTTCTTGAACAACGACGCCAACGTGGCCGCCCTGGCCGAGAACACCTACGGCGCGGGCCGGGGCGTGCGGGACATGATCTACCTGACCATCAGCACTGGGGTCGGCAGCGGGATCATCGCGGCCGGCCAGATGGTGCAGGGTGTCAGCGGCCTGGGCGCAGAGGCGGGGCACATCATCGTTAACCCGGACGGCCCGCTGTGCAACTGCGGCCATCACGGCTGCCTGGAGGCGTACTCGTCGGGCACCGGCATCGCCCGCTGTGCTGTCGAGCGCATCAAGGCCGGCAAGAAGACCCGCATCACCAAAATGGTGGGCGGCGACCTGGGCAAGGTCACGGCGCGGGTCGTCAACGAGGCCGCGCAACTGGGCGACAAAGTGGGCACCCAGGCGTTCCGCCGGGCCGGCCGCTACCTGGGCATCGGGATCGCGAACCTGTTGCGGCTCTTCAACCCGCAGATGGTCGTTTTGGGCGGCAGCGTGATGAAGGCCGGGCCGCTGCTGACCGAGCCGATGTGGGATGCGATCCGCGACTCGGCCCCCCGCCTCTACTGGGAGGGGCTGGCCATCGTCCCGGCCGCGCTGGGCGACGACGTAGCGCTGCTGGGTTGCGTGGCCCTGGCAACCGCCGAACTGCGTCTCAGCGGCCAGTATAGCACCTAATTCTCAGACCAACCGGTTGATTGAACACCATGCACATCGCCATCATCGGACTTCCCAACAGCACCAAGACCACCGTGTTCAACGCGCTCACCCGCGGGGATCTGGAGACGGCCGCGTTCAGCTCCGGCCAGTTCGAGGTCCACAGCGCCATCGTGGACGTGCCCGACCCGCGCGTGGATCGGCTCTCCGCCATGTTCAACCCGCGCAAAACCACCTACGCCAAGGTAACCTACGCGGACATCGCGGGCCTGGCCAAGGGGGTCAGCGAGGGCGGGCTGAGCGGGCCGCTGCTGAACACCATCAGCCAGAGCGATGCGCTGCTGCACGTCGTGCGCGCGTTCGAGGACCCCGACGTGCCCCACGCCGAAGGCAGCGTGGACCCCTGCCGCGACATCGCGATCCTGGACGGCGAGCTGCTGCTCTCAGACCTGCTGATCGTGGAGCGGCGCATCGAGCGATTGCAGGTCCAACTGAAGAAGGGCGGCGACAAGCTGCAAAAAGCGGCCAACGAGGCCGAGCTGGCGCTCTTCATGCGGCTGCACGAAATCCTGGACCAGAGCGCGCCGCTGCGCGACATGGAATTGACCCCGGCCGAGCACAAGATGCTGCGCAACTACGGCCTGCTGACCCTGAAGCCCATGCTGGTGGTGCTGAACGTGGGGGACAACCCGCCGGACGACGCGCTGGAGGCGTTGTGCGACTATCGGCACCGGCACACGACGGTGGCCACGCTGCAAGGCCGGCTGGAGATGGAGCTGGCCCAGATGCCACCGGAGGAGGCGGCCGAGTTCCTGACCGGCTACGGCATCTCCGAGCCGGGGCTGAACCGCATCATCCGCCGCAGCTACACCCTGCTGGGGCTGCACAGCTTCTTCACCGTGGGCGAGGACGAGGTGCGCGCGTGGACCATTCCGGTGGGCGCCATCGCGGTCGAGGCCGCGGGCGTCATCCACAGCGACCTGGCCCGCGGCTTCATTCGGGCCGAGGTGATCAGCTACGACGCGCTGACCGGCGCGGGCAGCCTGCCGGCCGCGCGCGGCAAGGGCCTGCTGCGGCTGGAAGGCAAGGAGTACGTGGTGCAGAACGGGGATGTGTTGAATATCCGGTTTAATGTGTGAGGGGTTCAGGGATTGGAAACCACCGCACTCAACCACCGCCCCCACTATGTCCAGGTATATGAAACCCGCGCTGCGCGAACTGCTCCAGGATCTCTTGCGGCAGGGCGTGCCACTGCCCGGCTTTGCGTGAGATGTGCTCGGTCCAGCTATAGGTGTCGTAGGTGAAGGTCTCCCGCCGCTCCCCTGCCAGCGGGATCTTGGCGCGCTGGCGGCGGTAGTAGTCCTGCGCCAGGTAGCCTTCACCCATCACCCGCATGGCCTCCTGCACGGCCGCGGCATCCAGGGCCGGGTACTCATCCTCGAACAAGGTGAAGGCCAGGGGGTAGCGCGGCCGCGGGGGGCGCTCCTCGGCCGGGTAGCCCATGGCCAGTTGCACCAGCGGGAAGACGCGCAACGGCAGCTTGTACTCGGCCGCGATCTTGTCCGCGATGTAGGGCGCCCAGCCCAGGAAGCAGCTCCCCAGGCCCAGGCTCTCCGCCGCGATCACCATGTTTTCGCTCAGCAGCGCGGCGTCTTGCAGGCCGAAGAGCAGCAGGGACAGGTCGTTGGAGACCACGGCCCAGCCCCGCTGCGCCATCACCAACTCGTGGCGGTGCGCATCCACGCAGATGGTGAACAGCAGCGGCGCGTGGAACGGGTTGCGGCCCGCGTGCCGCTTCAGGAGTACGCTGCACATCTGATAGGCGAAGGGCGCCTGCTGCCCCGCGCGCACGATGGTCTCCACCACCTCGTCGGCCGGCTGCTCGGCCCGATATTTGCGGATGGACTTGCGGTTCAGCATCGTGTCAAGCACGGGATTGGTTGACATTGACACCTCCATAAATGATCCCTATGGGATGCGCAGGTAGTACAGTCACCCCTGATGGCGAAGCCTTGTCTACCTGAATTCAGTTGACATGCAGCCTCGCCACCTGCATTCTGCATCATTGCGGTAATGTATTCCACTTATCCAAATACGTCGCCCCTGTACGCCAAGATATCCCGGAGCCCTTGCCGGTCCAAACCTGGTCTTTCGCTAATGCATCCTGGCGCACAAGCTCCATCTCGGCGGCCATTTCGGCGCCGGTCAGGAGGAAGTATTCAGGTTGATTCCCAGCTGCCGGCACGTACACCAAGATGTAATAGTCAGGATGGTCGTCTCGCTCGCTCACAAGCCACCAGTTGTGAGTTGCCTGCCCCTTGACGTCCACGCTGAACTTTTGACCCTTCTGGCTTTCAACAAGCAGATCAGCACGTTGGGCGTTGCCATGTGTCAACGCCACCAGATTACCACGGCGGGCCAGTTCCGCAGCGGCGAAGAACTGCGCTGCCCATTGAGTCTGATATCTACGTCGTTGTCCTGCCATTACCTGACTCCTTCAGATATCTCACCCGGTCGATCGCTTGAGATTCAACCCCAACAACCGCGCCAAAATCTCCTCATCGCTCAGGCCCTGTCCTGAGCCTGCCGAAGGATCGCGCGGCCAGCCGTAGGCATCCAGCACCGCGACATCGAGCTTGCGGTGCGCCAGGTCGAGCCAGGCCGGCCGGGCGTTGTAGAGGTTGGTCAGGGTGCGCCGCTTGAGCTCGGCCGCGTCCGCGCCGGGGGGATTCAGCCACGCGTCCCGCGCCGCGACCAGCGCCCGCGCGGCCGCGGCCACCGCCTCGACCCGCGGGTCGCCCGCCGGCTCCTGCCCCGGCGGCCAGGGGAAGGGGAAGGTCTCGAAGCAGGTGGTCAAGATATAACGGGTTCCGCTAATCGCATCTCGCAGCTGAGATGAATTAGCCCGTGCCCAAAGTTCGTGAATGCCGGACTGGAGAACTCCCATAAAATAATCGTCACTTCTCGCAATCACAGCCAATTGTTGATCCGGCATCGTTGGGTGGTTGAGCCAAACAAAAAAGCGGTGTTTCGAGACAGAGGGTGTTACTATGAAACGGTTCAATGACTGTAAAGCACTTCTCATCTCTGGCCGCGGTCTTTGAAACAACCACCATTTGTTCCTGGTATTGGCATCCTTGTCGCGTTCTCGTACCGGTTTCACGTGTCTCACAACGTATTCAAAGGGCAGTTCATAGCGCGAAGCATCTTCGATAGTCGTATCAACACCGAAGTCAATGATGCACATATTTCGGCTTCGTTGAGCAATATCCAATCCATTAACCCACGGTTTCACTACATCGCTGTTTGGACGCCCGTTTGGGTTACCGATCGCATCAAGCATGACTCGCGCTACTGGCTCGCCAATATCGAATGGACCATACTTCTTTGTGCCGGAAAAGGCAAGGCCCTCATTTTCTGAAAGACGCCTGATCTCTGTCATGTTGAGAGTGGCCGTTAAGTCGGCGTTGATATTGCCGACTGGATGCCCGTTCAGTTCTCGGTGCTGCTCAGTTCCGTCATCGAAACAGATAATTGAAACCTGAACCGCTGCCCCATCCAGAATCCATAGTCGATCTGAATGAGCCAGGAAGATATCGCCAGTTCGTTTAATTGAATCCAGAATCGTCCGATTCATCCCTTTGCGTATCGCTTGAGTTGCGAGCAGACCACAACGCTTTGCTCTACGAGTCTCGATGCATCTTCTTGCGCGTTCAAACCAATAGCAGACCAAATCACTCTTGGCAGGCACCCGTCCAGCGTACAGGCTAGTCAGGCCGTTCACATAGTCCTCACCAAGTTGACTTCGCATCTTTTTGCTTCCCAAAAACGGCGGATTCCCGATAATCACATCCGCCGCCGGCCACTCCGGCTCCTCCGCTCCCCCGCCCCTCTGCTCCCCCGCTCCTCCGCTCAAAATCGCGTCCCCCAACCGGATCGCCTGCAGCGGCTTCAAGATCGGCTCCTCCGGCAGGCCGAACCCGTTGTCCCGCCACCACTGGATGTAACCGATCCAGATGGTGGTTTGCGCCAGCTCATAGGCGTAGGGGTTGATCTCGATGCCGTGCAGTTGCGCGGGCGAGACCATGGGCACCGCCAGCG
>DAOUAT010000438.1:0-4494 GCA_034433275.1 Anaerolineae bacterium | reverse complement strand
CCGTTATCAGTTGAGCTTCCCCAACAACCACACCCGCATCTGTCGGGAATTGCAGTTGGAGCTCACGCAGCGCTTGGGCGCGGGGGGGTGGCAGGTCGAGGGGTAGGGGCGAGTAGGGGCGAGGTTACCTCGCCCCTACCCCCCCACTTACATGCGCGCCGGCCGGATCCCGGCTCTGCTGGCTAACACCACCTGCGTCACATTCATGACGTAGTGCGCGGTCAGCGGCGCCCAGATGCTCTGGGTAGCCAGGAAGAGCAGGCTGAAGGCGATGGCCGCCAGCGCTGCGCCGACGACGCCCCAACCGCCTTGCGGCCAGTGCAACAGCCCGAAGAGAAGCGCCAGCGGCCATATCAGCCACCCAGGCGCGATTAAATTGGCCAGACCACCCAGTGGCAGCGAACGGAACAGCAGCTCTTCCAGTGCGGCAGCCGGCAGCAACGCCAGCAACACGGGCAGCCACTCGCTCCGGTCTACCGGCACCATACACCGCAGCAACCTGTCGTCGTAGACCTGAGGCCCCCAGTGGCGCACTGCAGCCTGGCCTGCCCAGAGGAAAAAGCCGGCCAGGCCCAGCCCTGCCAGCAGGCCAAGCCCCAGATCCTGCGCCAGATAGGGGGTCGTCCAGCCCAGGGCCCCCAGCCCCGGCCCCCAGGCCGCCCCCAGCCCGATGCACAGCCCGATCATCCCCAGCCGCAGCAGATTGTCCGGCAGGCTCAACAGCAGGTTGAACGGCGGCGTCCACCGGCGCAACAGTTGGCCCGTGCGCCAGGTGCCGGCCGAGACCAACGCTATCAGCAAGGAGAGGCCGATGACCAGCCACCACTCGTATCGCATAGAGCGTCTAGCGGGTTATGGTGTAGCTATACGGTGCAGGTTCGTTGGTCACCGGCGTCAACCCTGAGATCACCAGGAACACCTCGTCCGCCGCGCCGAGATCCGCGACGGCCAGCGCGCCGCGGCCGTCCGGCCCCACAGCCAGCCGTTCGACTGATACCTGATCTCCACTAACCTTGACCAACTGAACGAGCCAGCGCTGATCCAATGAATTATCAATGAGCGCCCAGCCTGCGGCCTCCCAACCGCCAGCGCCAGCTTCGCCATCATCCGTGTAACCGATCTCCGGGATCGCGATGTTGTCCAGCAGCAAGCCGGGCCGGTTCACCGCGTCATCGGTCACCATCTGGAACCGCAAGAGGATCTCCTGGCCGGCAAACGGGGTCAAGTCCACCTGCTCGTCAATCCAGCCGGGCGTCCTGCCGCCGCTGGTCCCGGTCCACCCCGGGCCAAACGCGTTCCCCACAGGGTTCTCGGTGGAGCTGGCGCGCCCCTGCAGGATCTGCCACCGCTTGCCGCCGTCGGTCGAGACCGCGACATAGGCGTAATCCCACCCCTCCTCGATGTCGTACCAGACAGAGAAGGTCAGATTGGCCGATTTGACGGCCCGCAGGTCGAAGGCACGGGTCAACGTCGCGCTGCTCTGATCGCCGCGATTCGACCACCACGAATGGCTGCCCTCGGGACTTGCCTCAACCACTGCGACCTGCGATTGGCCTGTGAACTGAATGGTGACTGCCCCGTTGCCGCGCAACTGGATGTAGTCCGCGCCATATTGGCTGACTTGCTCCTCACCAGACACAGGGTAGGAACGGTGCGTCTTGGCCACCACCATGCCTGGTGTGTCAATCGCGACATAGCCGAAGCGGCCCGCGGGATCCACTTCCGACAGGTCCAGGTAGTTCGCGATCACCCAGTCGGCAAACACGTCGTCGAAGCGTTCCGGCTGACCGGCCGCTGTCAATGCCTCGTCGAAGCTGGGGATGCCGTTTCTGGGTGACGCGACCACGGCCTTGGTCATCTGCTCACCGAAGCGCTGGAGGAAATAGCTCATGAACAGGTAGGAAGCGCCGTAATGCTCGATGGTGCTCTCGGTGCTGGGGTCAGCCCAGGTGGTCAGCTGGGTGTCGGGTTGCTCTGCGTAAGCGTATTCCATGCCGCCGGGGTCGAAACCGTTCAGATAGCTGGCCAGTTCCGACATGCCCTCGTTGACCCACGAGGTTTCGTTGCGGTCGTTGGCCCAGTGGATCATGTGCTGGAACTCGTGGGCCAGTGTGCCGTCGTAGAACTCGCTGTTGGGCCGGGCGCTGCCGGAATCGGCCGAGATGTAAAACATCTCGCGCTCATTGGAGTATTCGTTGACCAGCCGCGAATATTCATCGGCCGACGAATAGTAGCCGGCGACATTCTCGCCCAGGCCGCGCGCGTGCAAGATGTGCAACCGAACGTCGTTATCCACACCCGGCGTCCACTCGCTGCCGAAGAACTCCCGGTTGGTGGGATAGGTCTTCTCCTCGAAGCGTTTGGCCGAGGCTTCCAGGTCAGCCTGGTTAATGCGCACCCCTTGCTGCACCCACATGGCGACGTGCTCGGTCACCGCTTTCAGCTCGGCCGTCACTCGGGTGTGTTTCATGGTGTCACTGTTAGAGACCCAGAATTTAGCCGTGTCACCGACCTTGTAGCTGGGCGGCGCCGCGTTCACCGTGACCGGGATATCGGTCAGGTTGGGGGCGAACTGCAAGGCCAGCTCGCGCGGATCGGCTGCGGGCATCTCGTTTGCCAGCAGCGCGGCAGCCTCATCAGACAGGCTGAGGAGGGCGCCCGGCTGCGGGGCGATACCGGCCGGTACGGGCGTGGCGGTTGAGGTCACGGCCGGCGTGGGCGTGAGGCCAGGGGTCGCTGTAACGATCCGCGTGACGACGGTCTCTGCCGGTGCGACTGGCTCAGCAGGTTGCGGCGCACGCGTCGTGCGCGGCGTCGCAGTGACGACCCGGATGATGACCGTCTCGGCCGGGGCGACCGGCTCAGCAGGTTGCGGCGCAAACACCAGGTAGGCGATGACGCCCGTGAACACCGTCAGGCAGCAGCAGCCCAACAACAGCGCAGCCGCCAAGATCAACAGCAGGTTTCGTCTTTGCATTCTCGGCTCCTCTAACGACGAGACGTGGCGCTACTCCCAACAGGACGCGGGCAACGACAGGAAGCCCCCGTGATTGCTGTGAACCCCTTGCGGTGTCATGTCCAGGAACAGCGCGCCGGTCGGCACATAGAAAAAAGTATAGGTGCGCAAACACACCCGCAACCCGGGTTCTCCATCCTGGCGCGGGCGCACATCATCCAGCCCCACGCGCAGCACCGGCCAGGGCGACTGGGAAGCGTACATAAAGACTTCGCGCCGGGCGTTGATCGCCACGCGCTGCGAATCACCGCGCACGTGCGCTTCCGGTGGAGGCAAAAGCCACGGTGACACAGCCAACGCAGCAACGGCCAGCACCAGGCCGCTCAACCACCCGCGCCACCGGTTAGACGCGGCTCCGGCGCCAAATGCCCTGGCGACAGCGCGGGCCACGGCGCTCCCGGTCAACAAGATGACCAGGTAGATCCAGGCATTCAACACGAACCCGGCCGGCAGGAACGCGCCGCCAGCCATCTCACCGGTGTAGACGGAAATGGGGGCGCCCCGAAACCCGGGACACAACCCATCACAGCCTGCCCGATAATCAGCGACCTGAAAAGCCTGGCCGGACCACCAGCTCAAGGCCGGCGCGACCAGCAGGCAGGCCGCCAACACCAGCTGCCAGCGCCGCGTCTGCTGGCGCCACCAAACAGCCAGGAGGGTTGTGCCGATGAGCAGCCCAACAACGAGCAGGATGCTCTGCCAGAGCGCGAGGTTTAGCATCGCAGCCGACTCATCACGGCACGCACCCCTGGATCGGCTCATCTTTGAACGGGAAGAAGGTGCGGGAGTCAACACCGTGCGCCCAGATCGTCGGGTAGGTGGTGACGCCGGCCACATCTACCCAGAAATAGAGCTTGGAGGTGGGATCGCCTGGCTGGTTGGCCGGATCGGCGGCGCGCGCGACCGGAATGTTGTGGAATTCCCACACCGGGTAGGTGATCGCGCCGGACTGCCGGGTGAGCATGACAGCCTGCGTCGCCAACGGCCGGGACACCTCCTGGTTCCAGGACCCGTACAGCGTCACGCCTGCGGGCTGCCAGTTCACCGGCGCCGAAAGCCGCGTCCCATGTTTGAAGATTGCCACCGCCACATTCGCCAGGGTCGCCTCGGCAACCGAGCGCTCGGCGCCGGTCTCGTCGTGTGGCCATACGATCTGGATGCGCGCATCCACCGCGGTGATGGCATCGGTCGCGATGCCGCTCGGCACATCCTGCGCGGGGAAGTAAGTGCGCGCATCGGCCCCGTGCGCCCAGACGCTGGTTGCCGTGCTCACGCCATCCACGCGCACCATGAAGTAGATCTTCTGCGTCGGGTCGTTGGCGCGACTCACGTTCACATCGTTCAGCATCCAGTAGGGGTATGGTTGCCCATCGAGGCTGCCCTGGTCGGCCGGGCGCAGCGGCTCGGCCGGGTCCGTGTTGTTGGCCTGCCTAACGGTCACCTTGGGCCGCCAGCCGCAGGAAGGGGGCAACAAGCTG
>DAOUAT010000437.1:0-1778 GCA_034433275.1 Anaerolineae bacterium | reverse complement strand
TTCGGAAAGTTGGCAACCCTCCCCAAAGGCTGGGCCGATGTCTGGAAGCTGGGCCATTTCGCGTGGGAGTACAAGGGGCGCCACGCCAACCTGGACCGGGCCTACGCGCAACTCCTCCAGTACCGCGAGTCGCTGCTGAACCCGCCGCTGCTGATCGTCAGCGACATGCTGCGCATCGTCATCCACACCAACTTCACCAACACCGCCAAGCAGGTACACGAGTTGGCGCTGGCAGACCTGCTGGACCCGGCCCGGCTGGAGCTCTTGCCGGGTTGCCATCTCTCCGCAGAGATGGCAACCCGGCGCGATCAATTGCGGTTTCCCCAAAAACCCATTACAATTCCCCGCATCGTGAACCCACCGCAGGGCTGATGACATGACCGAACCCACACCGCCGATCCCGCCGGGCAAATCGCTCTTCTCCCGCTACTACCTGGAGTGTCCACCTGTCGCGTCACGCGGAGTGGATCGTGGACGCCGGCCCCGCGTTCGCGCGCCTGGCCGCGGCCAACCGGTTGATTGACCGGGTTGTGTATCGGTTGTATGGGTTGACGGAGGATGAGATTGCGGTGGTGGAGGGGAAGTAGGCGGTTCATGGATGGCGAAGTGTGATATACTGAGCGCAAACGCGCTGAGGAGCACGCCATGATCACCATGCGACAGATCGAAGAGGTCAGCGACCGTATCGCTAACGAGTTTGCACCGGAACGCATCCTGCTTTTCGGCTCTTACGCCTGGGGCGCGCCCACGCCGGACTCGGATGTAGACTTGCTGGTGATCTTACCTTTCGAGGGCAAAGCTGTCTCGAAGTCGGTAGAGATGCGCCTTAAGATCAGGCCACCCTTCCCCATGGACCTCCTCGTGCGGACACCGGAGAAGGTTCGCGAACGCCTGGCGCTGGGTGATCCGTTCATTCGGAGCATTTTGGAGAAAGGCAAGGTCCTCTATGAAGCCAATGACAGTTGAGTGGATTGACAAGGCTGAGGGCGATTTTGCCACGATGGAGCGGGAAGCGCGAGCGCGCAAGCAGCCGAACTATGATGGCGTCTGCTTCCATGCGCAGCAATGTGCCGAGAAGTATCTGAAGGCGCTTGCAGTCGAGCTTGATCTACCTTTTCTCCGAACACATGACCTTGTCATCCTGCTTGAACAGTTGCTGCCGACATATCCGTTATGGGAAGTATATCGCGGTGACCTGGCGTACTTGTCGGAATTCGCCGTGAGCTTTCGCTACCCTGGCGAGTCGGCCGAGCGCGAGTCTGCCCTGGATGCGCGCCGGCGTTGTCGCATCATCCGTCGTGCAGCCCGTGCGGCGTTATGGTTGCCGGCGTAGGAAGCCGAACGTACTGAATATCGCCAGGCAGCGCCGGGTTAGCGCCCAGACGCTGGTCAATCTCTGGCTGCGGCAGCGTGTGGATCAGATGCGCATGGCTGTGCGTGCAGCCATCGGAACGCTCCCCTCCCGAAACCCGCCCGCTTGCCCCTCAACATCCGTCATGCTACAATCCGCGCCATCAAACGTTGAGGAACCCGATGACCGCACCCATCACCCCCCAGGCCTTCGTCGCCAAGTGGCAGCAGTCCACCCTGCGCGAGCGTGCGTCGTCCCAGGAACACTTCCTTGACCTCTGCCGGCTGCTGGGCCACCCCACGCCGGCTGAGGCCGACCCGGCCGGTAAGTGGTTCACTTTCGAGGCGGGGGCGGGCAAGACAGGGTTGCCAACTTTCGGAAAGTTGGCAACCCTCCCCAAAGGCTGGGCCGATGTCTGGAAGCTGGG
>DAOUAT010000436.1:0-6521 GCA_034433275.1 Anaerolineae bacterium | reverse complement strand
GGGGGTGGGTAATCCATCACGCGATCCCCAACAGTTGACTGAGCCTGGCAATCGTGAACCGTTCGCGGAAGAAGGGGGCGCAGGCGATGCCCTGGGCATATTCCTCCTGGCTGAACCCCAGTTCGGCCGGGGTTGTCGGCCCGCCGGCCTGCCGCAGCCAACCGGCGATCTCGGCCTGGGGCGGCACGGTGGCGGCGATGGCCTGGATATGGTCCCAGTGTGCCAACACCCGGGCTTTGAGTGCGGCGAACGCGTCATCGCTCATTTCCAGGAACGGCGCCTGGGTCACGAGCAGTCCATCGGCAATGGCGGGGCCGTAGCCGGCGCGCAGCATCTCGGCCGCCGCGGCCCGGTCGGGCAATCGCGCCGCTGCCAGACGCGTTTCCGCCTCAGCGCGCGACATGGCCCGCACGGTCGCGTAGCGCGCCGCGCTCACCAGCACGCCCAGCCCCACCTTGGCGCCGTGCAAGATCGAGCGGCGACCCTCCCGCAGCAGCTTCATCTCCCAAAAGTGCGACATGTGGTGCTCGTAGCCGGACGCGGGCCGCGTCTCGCCGAAGTCCAACATGCAGAAGCCGGACTCGATGAGACCCATGAACAGCGTGCGAATGCCCTCGGGGTCGCACGCGGCGATAGCCTCAACCTGGCTGGCGCAGTCGGTCGCGGCTGTGCGCGACCGCGCGGCAATGCTGGCGTCATACGGTTCATCCCACAGCACAGCGCCCAGCTCCCAATCCGCGATGGAGGTCAGCTTGGCCAGCATATCGCCCAGGCCGGCCGCGATCATCGGCTGAGGCGCCTCGGCCAGGGTGGGCAGGTCGGCGAAGACTGCGCTGGGGCCGTGGCACACGACGGTGAGCTTCTCGCCCTCGACCGCCAGCGCCGCGCCCACCGAGGTGTAGCCATCCACGGACGCGGCAGTGGGCAGCGAAATGAAATCCGCCGCCGAGCGATGGCTGATGAAGCGCGTGATATCCGTAATGGTGCCCGACCCGACGCTTATGAAGGTCCGCCGGGCGTGATCCAGGGCCAGCAGCGTCCGCATGGTGTAGCGGGCGTCCGCGATCACATCATCGCCTGTCAGCAGCACGGTCAGCACGTCCCACCCCTGGTCGCGCAGGGTCGCCTCAGCGCGCGCGCCCAGGACGCGATAGGTGTTGGCGTCGGCGATGAGGGCAAAATGGGTCAAGTTCTGTGCCCGACAATACGTTACGAGCTCGCTGAGTACGTCGGAGCCGACAAAGACTGGTAGATGGGTTGACACCATAAACCTTCCCCTATGATTCTGAAACTCAGATAGTTCTCTGGACTCGAACATCCCCAATACTTACTTTTGGGCATCCAACCCCAACTGCCGCCGTCGGTAAAGCTCATCGGGGCGGGTGTGGATGCGCGCGACATCGCGCTCCGACATGAAGTGCGGGCCGCCGGCCGCGTAGGTCCCCAGCAGGATGCGCGCGGTCTTCACGGCCATCGCGGTGACATCCAGCACCTGCTGTGCGCTCTGGCCCAACACGATCAGGCCGTGGTTTTGGATCAGGATCACCTTGGGCTGCTCGCCGTATCGCTCGATGTGGTCCTGGATGCGCGCCCAGACCTCACGCGCTAGCGGCACGCCGGGATCGGTGTAGGGCACCAGCACGGGCGCGGGGCCGCACAGCACGATCTCATCGGGGAAGAGCCGGCCCGCGTAGGCGTCGAAGAAGCCACGGGAGCACGTGAGCATGTTCACCGCGGTGGCGTGGGTGTGACCGACAAAGTTAACGCCCGGCAGTTGCAGGCACAGGGCGTGCAGCAGCGTCTCCACCGAGGGATGGCCCGGCGCGGCCGGATCAACCTTCGCCGCAGCCAGTCCGGCCTTGACATCCTGGTCGGTCAATTCCACGCGATCCAGCAGGGCCTGCACGCGTTCGAACGCAACCTGCACGAACCCCGTCGCGGTGATGGTGCGCAGCTCGGTCCCGCTGGCTTTCACCCAAAAGGTCGCGTCGGAAGAAACCAGGTTTCTTCGAGAAACCTGGTTTCTAGTATCAGCCCGAGCCGATGTGTTGCCCTCGCCCAGGATGACGTAATCCAACTCTGGCCGGCCGAGGGTGTTCGACAGGACGACCAGTTGATCGAGTACGGTTATCTCAGACATAACCCTCAGTCCTCTTCAGCGAGCTTGAATGCCCGTTTGATATCAGCGATTTCCGCCTCCCCGATGGGCACGTGGTGGCCGATCAACGCGGTGTCCAGCAGGGCGCGCGCGCTGAACTCCGCCACCTCCAGCCGGTCGAAGGCCCTCAGGACATTCGCGCCTGTGGTCATCACGGCATCGTTTTGGATCAACAGCACGGGCGTGGCCTCGGAGAGGGCGTCGGCCACGCGCTGCGGGTCACGAAACTGAGTCCCATAGGGCACGACCGGGATGTCGCGCAGCAGCACGTACGACTCAGGGATCGTGCGCGTGTCAAAGCGCTGCTCGGTGACGGCGTAGGCGGTGGCATGGGGCGATTGGGCCGTGATGACGCAGGTAATTTCGGGGTGCGTCTGGTAGATCGCGCTGTGCAGCCGCACCGACCGGCTGGGCAGCTTGCCGGCCTCCCGCCTGCCGGCGCGAATCAACACCAGGTCCTCGAGATCCACGCTGCCGCGGTCACAGCCGGTGGGGGTAATGAGAAAGCTGTCCCCTTCCAGGCGAGCGGACACCACCCCTTCGGTGCTGATCATCAGGTAGCGCTCCACAGCGCGGTGCACGATTTCGACGATCTCCTGGCGCAATTGGCGCTCCCGGCTGGAGAACGCGCCGTGGATGAATTCGGGCAGCAGGTTATACTGCACGTCGAACGGCAACAACTGCTCCTCGGTCAAGGTGCTGATGGGCCCCAGGCTCAGCGCCTTGAGTTGGGTGCGCGCGCAGAAATCCAGCGTCTCCAGCCGGTGAAACGCGGTCAGCAGATCCAGACCGGCGGTCGCCGCGCCGTGGTTTTCGAGCAGGACGACGTTGTAGCCCTGAGCAAAGGTGTCGGCGATGCTCTCGCCCAACGCCTCACTGCCGGGCAACGCGTAGGGCGCGTAGCCCACCAGTCCGCACACGCGCTGCGCCTGCGGGATGATGCTGGTGCTGGGGATCTGCCGCGCGATGCTGAAGGAGACCAGGGCGGGCGGGTGCGCATGGACGACGGCGCGCAGGTCGGGCCGGCGCTCATAGATCGCGCGGTGGAACGGCAGCTCCGACGACGGGGCGTGCGGCCCCACCGGCGTCCCATCCGGCTTCACACAGATGATGTCTTGCGGCGCCAGCTTGCCCTTATCCACCCCGGCCGGGGTGATCCAAATGCTGTCATCGTCGTCCAGGATCGACAGGTTGCCGCCCGACAGGGTAGTCATGCCGTTGCGGTAGATCCGGTTCATGATGGCGACCAATTGGTCGCGCGGGTGAAGGAGATGGAAACGCACGTTGATCCTTTCCAGAACTTGCACTAGCGAAGCACCCTGAGCGGAGGGCCGCATCAGTCCGCGGCCCGCAGTCGAAGGGCTTCGTCGTGAGCTCAGCCGAACGGTGCGGAGCGGTCTGACGAACAAGGTCGCACCCTTCGACTACGCCGGGGCCCCTACCCCGGCTCCGCTCAGGGTGCTTTCATCTTCTCCAGAGGGTGGTTATGAGCGTTCTGCTTGTTTATCGTCGCACCAGCACCGCGGCCTCATACGCCCGGAGCTCCGCCATGAACGCGGTGTCCACGGGCAGATCGTGCTGCAGGCAGAAATAATCCCAGGCCGCGCCGGCCGGCAAACCCTTCAGCGCTTCTAACAGCGCCAGGCGGCCGGTGAAGTCACCGCCCCGCTCCAGGGCGCGCAGCTCGGCGAGCGGCTCCAGCAGCGCCAGCAGCAGCGCGCGCTGCACGTTGCGCGTGCCGATGACCCACGCAGCCACCCGGTTGATGCTGGCGTCAAAATAGTCCAACCCGATGTGGGTGCGGCCCAGGTAGTCGCCGCGCACCAACTCCTGCGCGATGGCCTGCAGGTCATCGTTCAACGCCACCACGTGGTCGCTGTCCCAGCGCACCCCGCGGCTGACGTGCAGCAGGATCTCATCCACGAAAGTCAGCACGGCCGAGAGCTTGTCCGCGATGGTCTCGGTGGGATGGAAATGGCCGCTGTCCAGGCAGAGCAGGGTCTTGTTAGTGATCGCGTAGCCCAGGTAGAACTCGTGCGAGCCGACTACATAACTCTCCGAGCCGATGCCGAACAGCTTGCCCTCCACGGCGTCTAGATTGTAACGCCGATCCACCGGATGCGCTAAAATACGGTCCAGCGACGCTTTGAGCAGCTGCCGGGGGGTTGCACGGTCGGCCGGAGAGTCCTTCAAGCCGTCGGGGATCCAAATATTGGTGACGCACGGCGCGCCCAACTCGCGGCCGAACGACTCGCCGATGACCCGGCAGGCGATGGCGTGGTCAACCCAAAAACTGCGGATGCCCTCATCATAGCTGGCCAGGGTGAAGCCGGCATCGGCCTTGGGGTGCGAGAAGAAAGTGCCGTTGAAATCCAGGCCGTGGCCCCGCTCTTTGGCCCAGGCGACCCAGCCTGCGAAGTGCTCCGGCCGCAGCGCGTCGCGGTCCACGATGACCCCGCCGGTCTCCGCGTAGATGGCGTGCAGGTTCAGGCGGTGCGCGCCGGGGATCAGGCGGTAGGCCACATCCAGGTCCTGGCGCAGTTCCTCAGCGGTGCGCGCCTTGCCGGGATAGTTGCCGGTGGCCGCGATCCCGCCGGTCAGCTCACCGCCGGGGTTCTCGAACCCGCCCACGTCATCGCCCTGCCAGCAGTGCAGGCTGATGGGGATGGCCGCCAGTCGGGCCAGCGCCGCGTCGGCATCCACCCCCAGCGCGGCGTAGCGTTCGCGCGCGAGCGCGTAGGCGTCTCGGATCTGTTTTTCGGTTGGTTGAACGCTCACATTTACCTCACACATACACCCCATGTCGCTTCACTGCGGCAATGAACGCCTCGACGTTCGCCAGCGACGTGTCAGCTTGCACGATATGGGCAGGAGAGCACATATAACCACCATTCTTACCGAGCACCTCAATCTTAGCCTTAACCTCAGCCTCAATCTGCTCCGGTGCGCCGAACGGCAGCAGTTGTTGCTGGTCAATGGCGCCCCAAAACGAAAGCCGGTCGCCGAAACGCGCCTTCAGCTCCTCCGGGTCGTGGCCTGGGACGTTGGGCTGCACGGGGTTGAAGACCTTCAGCCCGATCTCGATCAGGTCGTCCAGGATGGGCGCGATGGCCCCGTCGCTGTGGTACATGATCATGACGTTCGGATTCACCCGCTTGAGCTCCTGCCAGAGCTCGGCCATGCGCGGCTTGAAGAACTTGCGCCACATGCGCGGGGAGATCAACATGCCGTTTTGCGCGCCAAAGTCATCGCCGGCCCAGACGCCATCCACGCCCAGCGCGACCAACTGCTTGCCGACGCCGACACTGAACGCCAGCACCCTGTCCAGCAGGACGCCGATATATTCCTCGCCCGCGCTCATATCCATCATGAACTTCTCCATGCCGGTCATGTGCCAGGCCATCTCGAACATGGTCAGCTCCAGGTCGCCGACGATGAAGTAATCGTCCCCGAAGCGGGCGAGGTCCCGAATGGCGTTGTCGAAGCGGCCGTGAGCCAGCGGATCGGGGAAAGGGAAGCGGCGGATGTCGTCGGCCGTGGTGGGACCGGTGAACGGCATCCCGATCACGTCGTAGTACAGAACGCCCGGCTTCATCACCATGCCAAACTCGTTGACGATGCAGCCAGCGGCGGTTTTGGGATGATCATAACCTGCCGGCAACCCCGCGCCCACCACGACACAATCGCTGCCCATGGCGGTCCGCAGGTCGTTGGCCGAGATGCGGTAGGTGACGTCCTCGTAGTACGACCGGCTATATTGCACTGGGATGCCGTATTTGGCGCCGGCCTCCTCCAGCAGCGACCGGCACAGGTCAAACTGGAGCGGGACGCGGTCCGGCAGGCCCGTGCGGGTCAGCGCGGCCATGACGCGTTGTTTTGAGTTCATGAGTCCTCCGAGTAGTCATCCGGGTTCGAGGCTTTAGCCGGTTGGGTGCTCGATGCGAGTGACCGGCTAAAGCCTCGATTCCAACTCCCTTTGATCCGGGTTCGAGGCTTTAGCCGGTTGGGTGCTCGATGCGAGTGACCGGCTGACCCTAAAGGGGGCTTCGCACAGCCTCGATTCCAGGTCTCATTGCACGTTCGTCTTGTCGTACACGGTGAACGGCCCCATCAGCACGCGCAAGCCCTGCGCACGCGTCGGATCCTTCTCGATGGTGTACGTGCCCATCCGGCCGGCCTCGAAGGACACGCCTTCCTTAGCCTCCATCTGCCCGCTGGCGATCAGGTACGTGGCATAGTAGGCCAGATAACCCAGGTCGGTGAACGACCACAGCGCAAACTTCGGCGCACAGCCGTTCAGCGTGTACTCCACCATCTCCGACGGCAGCCCCAGCCCCGACACCTTCACCTTGTCGCACAACCC
>DAOUAT010000435.1:0-6906 GCA_034433275.1 Anaerolineae bacterium | reverse complement strand
TGCGCGTTTGCGCTGGCTGCAGCCACATCCGGCAGCGCGATGATCAACTGACCGGGCACGTGGGGTGCGCTCCAGTCGGGCGCGTGGGCCAGCGGCGTATGGGACGCCTGGCTCGCCAACCCCTGCATCAGCGCCAGAGCGACAAACAAGCCGGCGGCCATCATGCGTGAGCCAATTGTGCGGGGAGAAAACATCGGGACCCCCGTAAGGATGATGGATTTCACCAGCCGGAGTCGAGTCTTTCGCCGGTCAGATAGCTCGTGCGGGAGACCGGCGGAAGCCTGGAATCCGGAATTTCAGGCGCGCAACGGGGTCACGCCCCGGCCGACGCCGCTGGCAAGCTGGCTGAGCGCAGTGGGCAGGTCGTCGCCGTTTTTGACCAAGTAGGCCGGCATGCCGCTGGCCTGGAGATCGGCCAGCAGGGGGGGCCAATCGGGCGCGGGGCCGAAGGTGCGGCCGGCCAGGAACACGCCCACCCCGTGCACCCCGCGCGAGCGCAGGCCGCGCAACACCGTGACCCAGCGATTGTCCGTGGAAGGCGTGATGACGATCAACGTGGTGTGGCGCGCCAGGGTCGCGCCGTCGCTGGCCAGCACCTGCGCCATGGGCAGCCGCCCGCGCGGCTGGATCACGGCCAGGATCTCCAGCAGCCGGCTGAGCTGGCGTTCGCCGCGGTCCGGCTGCACGATCTCGCGCGCCTCCGCATAGCTGAGGAACCCGACCTCGCGGTCGGACTGCAAGAAGAGATTGGCCAGCGAGGCCGCAATGGTCACGCCGTATTCGACCGTGCTGGGCGGCAGCTCCATCCGCTCGGCCCGGCGCGACAGCCAGGGCAACGGCTCAACGCTATCCTCTTCCTGCCACGGGGTCACCGCGTGCGCGTCCTCGTACATGTCCAGGAAGATCCAGACGTCGGCCAGCGGATCGAGCTCAAATTCCTTGGAGATCAGCCGGCCCGTGCGCGCGCTGGAGCGCCAGTGGATGCGGTTGAAGCTGTCGCCCGGCGCGTAGTCGCGCACGCCGGAGACGCTGGCGGTGACGTAGGGCGTGCGGCGGTGTACGGCCTCGCCGCCGGGCAGGTAGCCGGTGGGCGGGCTGAACTGTGGGATGTCCACGACGGCCGGGGTCACCACCAGCGACGTCGTCTGGGGCAGCTCACGGGTGAACCGGAAGATGCCCAGCGGATCGCCGGAGGAGAGGGTGACCGGCCCCAGGGTGTAGCGGCCGCGGCGCCGGCTGAACGTGCGCACCTGCCAGCGCGAGGTGTTGCGCCGGCCCAGCGAGTTGACCACGCGGCTCACATGGTGGCCGGGCAGGTCGGAGAAGTCGTGGACCTCCACCCATAGCTTGGGCCACGGCGAGCGGTTGACCAGTTCCAGGGTTTCCTCGAAGTATTTGCCCACCTGCGAGCGCTGCGACCGCGTGGCGCGCTTGAGCTCCAGGCCGTGCTGGTTCGCCCAGGCCCACAAAAACGCGGTCACGATAACCCCGCTCACGAAGTAGAGCAAGTTATACGCCAGATCGCGGCCGCTGGCCAGGGCAAACGCCAGTGCAGCGATCCACAGCAGTAAGATCCCCCAGGCGCGTCGCACAGCCTACTCCATCACCGCGCCCGGATGCGCGTGCCCGGCACCGGCACCGACGAGGCAATCTGCTCGACCACGGCGCGGGCTTCCACGTTCTTGATGCGCGCCGACGGGCTGATGATTAACCGGTGGGCGAAGGTGGCCTCCAGCAGCTTCTTCACATCGTCGGGGATCACGTAGGTGCGGCCTTGCAGGGCGGCACGGGCGCGGCTGGTCTTGTAGAGCGCCAGGCTGCCGCGCGGGCTGACCCCCAGGTAGATGTCGGGATGGCGCCGGCTGGCGTTGGCCAGGTCCACGATGTACTCCTTGATCAGGTCATCGGCGTAGACGGTCTTCACCGCGGCCTGGGCCGCGCGCAGCTCCTCGCCCGACACCACCTGGCCCAGCTCTTCCAGCGGGTGGCGCTCACGCTGCGACTCCAACACGCGCATCTCGTCGGCCGGCGAGGGGTAGCCCAGGCTGACGCGCATCATGAAGCGGTCAATCTGCGCCTCGGGCAGGGGGAAGGTGCCCTCGTACTCGATGGGGTTTTGCGTCGCCAGCACCAGGAACGGCTTTTCCATGGGATAGGTCACGCCGTCCACCGTCACCTGGCGCTCCTCCATCGCCTCCAGCAGGGCCGATTGTGTCTTGGGCGTCGCGCGGTTGATCTCATCGGCCAGCACGATCTGGGCCATCACCGGGCCGGGGCGGAACTCGAACTCCCGCGTCTTCTGGTTGAACACCGAGACGCCCGTCACGTCGCTGGGCAGCATATCGGGGGTGAACTGGATGCGCCGAAACGAGCAGCCGACCGACTTGGCGATGGCGCGCGCCAGCATCGTCTTGCCCACGCCCGGCACGTCCTCGATGAGCAGGTGGCCCTCGCACAGCAGGGCCAGCAGGGTCATCTCCACCTCGTGACGTTTGCCGATGATCACCTTTTCGACGTTTTCCACCACGCGCTGCATGAGGTTGATAATGATCTGAGTATCGTCCATGCCTCTTTGTCTCCTCTGTTTCCGGCGCCAGGATGCCCGGAGCACAAGGCACATTATAAATACAGTCCTCGCCAAAAGCAACACGCACCCGAACTAGGGTGCATTTCACGTTTGGGGCAGATTTCAGCGGAGCACCCCTTCGGCTTCGCTCAGGGCAGGCTCTGAGCGGAGGGCTGGCATCCTGAGCGAAGCACCGCAGTGCGGCCCTTCGACTCCGCTACGCTACGCGCAGGAGATGCGCTGCTCCGCTCAGGATGCGCGCGCCCTAGAACTGAAATGCACCCCCGAACTACGGATGTGTTTCAGGCTTGGGGCAAGAAGCGGCTGTCGGATGGCGAAAAGTGAGCGTCCTGAGCGGGTCTACGATCCAATCTGCGCTGCGGCGGGTCACCAGTCGAAGGGTGCGGCCGGCGCGTTAGATCGCATCCTTCGACTGGTCGTTATTCGTTAAGCACGTTAACTCGCAGACCCGCCAGGATGCTCGCGCTCCCCAAAATGGAACACGCCGCCGAGCGCCCAAGCCACATCCTTGCTTTGCACGCAAGCCGCTCCGAGTGTACAATCAGGGTTAGTGTCAGACACGAACGAGACTTCTCAGGTTGTCCAAACTATGCCAGAACACATCCTCGTCATCGAAGATGATCTCCAGATTTCCGATCTGCTCCGCCGGGGCCTGATCTACGAAGGCTACTCGGTGACGGTGGCCGGCGACGGGCCGGCCGGCCTGACCGCGGCGCGTGACAAACCGCCGGACCTGGTGCTGCTGGACCTGATGCTGCCGAGCCTGGATGGCCTGACCGTGTGCCAGCGGCTGCGCGCGGCCAGCCAGGTGCCGATCCTGATCCTGACCGCCAAAGACGCGGTGCCCGACCGGGTGAAAGGGCTGGACGCCGGCGCGGACGATTACGTGGTGAAGCCGTTCAGCTTCGACGAGCTGCTGGCGCGCATCCGCGCGCTCTTGCGCCGCCGCAGCCCGGCCGCCAGCGAGGAAACGCTGCGCTTCGCCGATCTGACCCTGAACTCCACCGCCCACGAGGTCTTCCGGGGCGGCCGGCGGATCGAGCTGACCGCGCGCGAGTTCGACGTGCTGCTGCTGTTCATGCAAAACCCGCGGCAGGTGCTCACCCGCGACACGCTCTACGACCGCATCTGGGGCTATGACTTCGGCGGCGAGTCCAACATCATCGAGGTCTACATCCGCTATCTGCGCGCCAAGCTGGAAGAGGGCGGCGCGCCGCGGCTGATCCAGACGGTGCGCGGGGTCGGCTACGCGCTGCGGGAGGAGTAGTATGTCCATCCGCACCCGGCTCACGCTGTGGTACACGGGGCTGCTGGCGCTGTCGCTGCTGATCGCGGGCATCCTGATTTACTCGGTGGTCGGCCGCATCTTGTTGACCGGGCTGGACGAGCGGCTCGTGACCCAGGCCGAGGAGGTGATCGCGGTCATCCGGGCCGAAAACGATCCACTCCGGGTGATGCTCTCCGGTCGGGCGCAGTTGCCGTCCATTGATGTTTTCGACTCGCAATACTTCATCCAGATCGTGCAGCTCGACGGCCGGGCCGTGCAGCTTTCGGAGAATCTGCGTGGCGTTCGGTTGCCCGTGCCCGATGCGTTCATGACCGGCATCCAGTTGGGCCAACCGCAGTTCGCCACCATCACCGCTGAAGCTGTATGGCTGCGCCTGGTCAGCCTGCCCATCCCCCTGGGTGACCGGCCCATCGGGCTGGTGGAAGTGGCCGCGAACCTGGCCAGCCTGGACGACGCACTGACCGTCATTCGCCGGGCGCTGCTGTTGGGCAGCGTGCTGGCGCTGCTGTTGGCCGCGGTCGGCGGCAGCGTGTTGGCCCGCGCTGCGCTGCGCCCCATCCAGGACATCACCGCCACCGCCCAGCAGATCACGGGCACGCATGACCTGGGGCAGCGCATCCCCGTGGCCGTGCCTACCGACGAGCTGGGCCGGCTCACTGAAACGATCAACGCCATGCTGGCCCGGTTGGAAGAGACCTTCGACGCGCAGCAGCGCCTGGTGGCCGACGTCAGCCACGACCTGCGCACCCCCCTCACCACCATCCAGGGCAACCTGGATCTGCTGCGCCGCGGGGCCATCGAGGACCCGACCATGCGCGGGGAGGCGCTCAGCGCCATCGGCGATGAGACCGCGCGGATGCGGCGGCTGGTGAGCGACCTGCTGCTGCTGGCCCAGGCCGACGCCGGCTTGAAGCTCCACCTGCAGCCGGTGGAACTGGACACCCTGTTGCTGGAGGTGTATCGCCAGGCCCAGGTGATGGCGCAGGGCGTCAAGGTGCGCATCGGCGCAGAGGATCAGGCGGTGGTGTTGGGTGACAGCGACCGGCTGCGCCAACTGCTGCTGAACCTGGCCGACAACGCGCTGAAATACACGCCGGCCGGGGGCGAGGTCACACTAACGCTGCGCCGGCAGGCCGGCTGGGTGCAGGTCGGCGTCGAGGACACCGGCATGGGCATCGCGGCCGAGGACCTGCCCCACATCTTCGAGCGGTTCTATCGCACCGACCGCAGCCGGGGCCGCACGGCCGGCTCAGGGCTGGGCCTGGCTATCTGCAAGTGGATCGCCGACGCGCACGGCGGCCGGCTGGAAGTGGAGAGCCAGGTGGGGGTGGGCAGCCTGTTTACGGTGTGGCTGCCGGAGGCCAGAATTGAAGACGTGGATCGGGATTGAAGATGTACTGCCGTGCGCCGCTCTGCCCTGAAAATCGCCGGCGTGTAGCGCAAGATGCCATCTTGCGTTACATTTTTATGGGCCGTAGCGCCGCACCCGGCAGGGAAAACTAACCCGGAAATGGGACGCGGATAAACGCGGATAACCTCATTTCATCGCCGCTTGTGTCGCCTACGACATGGGCTGCCCTGTAAATAGGCAAGCATCCTGAGCGGGTCGACCAGCCAAGGTGCTTAACGAAGAATGTCCAGTCGAAGGATTCGGCTTTCTGTACAAGGCCCGCATCCCTTCGGCTTCGCTCAGGGCAGGCTCTTCAACTGGTGACTCGCCGCAGCGGGAGTGCTCTCGTTAACCCGCTCAGGATGCTCCGCTGCATTTTCATCGGCCGTGGCGCCGCCCGCGGCATGAAAAACTAACCCGAAAATAGGACGCGGACTACGCAGACGACGCGGACTACGCGGATAACTGCCGTTCCTGTCTGCGTCGTCCGCGTTATCCGCGTCGTCCGCGTTCCCGTTTTCATCGCCGCTTGTGTCGCCTGCGACATGGACGCTGTTCTGGTAAGGCGCAACCTGGGCGCCTAACGAAAGCGCACGGCATCTATACCTGATGCTGTTCGTCGAGGAGCTGTAACGCTCGGATTTCCATGAGCCAATCAATGAGAGAGACAAGGGATATGGGTAAAAGATCACTTCAGACAACTCGCCAGCCCCATCCACTGGCCGTTCAGCTCGGCGAGCTGCTGCGCGCCCGCGGGCTGACCCTGGCCCTGGCCGAGTCCTGCACCGGCGGGCTGATCGGCAGCCTGATCACCGACGTGGCGGGCAGCTCCGACTACTTCCTGGGCAGCGCAGTGTGCTACGCCAACAGCGCCAAGGAGGCGATCCTCCGCGTGCGGCGCGAGACGCTGCTGGCGCACGGCGCGGTGAGCGCGGAGACCGCGGCCGAGATGGCCCAGGGCGCGCGGCGGCTCTACGGCGCAGACATCGCGGCCTCCGTCACCGGCATCGCGGGGCCGGGCGGCGGCACGCCCGACAAGCTCGCCGGCCTGACCCACATCCACCTGTCCGCGGCTGACGCCGAGATCGGCCAGCGCCACATCTGGTCGGCCGACCGCCTGGGCAACAAGCTGCTCTCCGCCGAGGCAGTGCTGCGGCTGGTGGTGGAGTATGTTGCGGCGCAAGCGGGTAGGTAGACGAGTGAGGCGGCGAAATCTCGCGCGTCGGCCAGGGTAGCTTTGGGGGGCGCGAAGACAAAGGCATGATACCTGATCCACGTCATACCGCATTGGCACACCCTGTGCTATCCTGCGCAGCAGGTGAGCCTTGACCCAAGCTTGCGCCACCTGGCAACCTGCTCCCCCCCGCACTGAGGTCAAGCCATGGCCCCCGTTGTTGCGCGTCTAGCCGAGGAGGTCAGCATGGCCCGCCGTGTCCCGGCCTGGTTGCCGTTGGTTGTCGTCGTATTCCTGATCTTGCAGAGCGCACTGCCAGCCCTGCCCGCTTCTGTCCTCCCCGTTGCTTTGGCGGCTGAAGACGCACCGTGGCCAACCCCAACCGCGTTAGCGGACCCACATCCACCCACGCCGACCGTCACCCGCACCCCCACGTCAGCGGCCACGCGCACCCCCACGCCAGCGGC
>DAOUAT010000434.1:0-1546 GCA_034433275.1 Anaerolineae bacterium | reverse complement strand
GCCGCACCGGCTGGCCGCGGATGTACCCCTTCTCGGTCGTGGTCTCTGTCAGCTTCCGTTGTAACTCCAAGTGCCGCACCTGCGATGTGTGGCGCAAACCCAACGACGATATGACCGTTGAAGAATGGGACAAGGTCTTCGCCAGCCTGGGGCGCACGCCGTTCTATATCACCTTCACCGGCGGCGAGCCGTTCCTGCGCAAAGACCTGGACGACATGGTCATCAGCGCGTATCGCCACTGCCGGCCCTCGGTCATCACCATCCCCACCAACGGCCTGCTCACCGAGCGGGTGGTCGAGCGGGTGGACCGCATCTGCCGGGAGTGCCCGACCAGCCAGATCGGCCTCAACCTGAGCCTGGACGGCATCGGCGACGAGCACGATGACATCCGTGGCGTGCCGGGCAACTGGGAGAAGTCTATGGCGACCTGGGCCCGGCTCAAGGAATTGCAGAAGTCGCGGCCGAACCTGGTGCTCACCGTGCATACCGTGGTCAGCCGGTTCAACCAGCACCGCTTCCGTGAGATCTACGACGGCTTGCAGTTCCTCGATCCCGACTCCTATATCACCGAGGTGGCCGAGGAGCGGGTGGAGCTGGACACGATCGGCTGGGGCATCACACCCGACCCGGACGCGTACGCGCCCATCGCCGACTTCCTCAGCGCGCAGGCCCATGCGCGGCCGGCCCGGGGGATCGCCAAGTTCACCCAGGCGTTCCGCGCGCAGTATTACCAGCTCGCCAAGCGCGTCCTCTACGACCGCACCCAGGTGATCGCCTGCTACGCGGGCTGGGCCAGCGCGCACATCGCGCCCAACGGCGACATCTGGAGCTGCTGCATCCGCGCGGAGCCGGTCGGCAACCTGCGCGAAACCGGCTACGACCTGGCGCCCATCTGGTTCGGCGAGCGGATGGCGAAACTACGCAAGTCCATCTACGACAAGGAGTGCGCCTGCCCCATGGCCAATGCCAGCTACGCCAACATGCTGCTGCACCCGCCGACGGTGGCAAAGGTGGCGTTGGAGGTGGTGAAGGGGGGTGATAGGGAGGTGGGGGCTGAGGGGACACGGAGACAAGGAGATATGGGCAAAATTGCAACACGGTGAATCCAGCCGAGGAGACCTTCGCGTCCGAAATGAGACATACCTGATTGCTATCATACCACATTGACCGCACCGCGTGCTATCCTGTGCGCCAGGTGAGTTTTCATCTCGCAAATGCGCGTCGCCTGACCTCCCCCACGGTCGGTGAACCCCAGTGTTGCTGCGCCGGCTTGCCGTGTCGTGGCCGCCCAAGTACACAATAGGGGGTCAGTATGTCCCGTCGTGTCCCGCCCTGGTTACAGCTTATCGTTGCTGTGTCCTTGGTGTTACAAAGCGTTTTACCGGCTTTGCCAGCTTTCGCCCCCCCCGTTGCGGCAGCAGCTGAGAAGCCAACCGTAGCAGTCAGCGCAACGCCTGAGCTTACCCCCGCAGCGCCTACGTCGCCCACCGTGACGGCGACACTGGCGGCGTCACCCACGGTCACACCAACGCTGCCGATGACCCCC
>DAOUAT010000433.1:0-4480 GCA_034433275.1 Anaerolineae bacterium | reverse complement strand
GTCAGCGCCTCGTCGCTGACCAGCACGCCGTGATGCGCCTCATAGCGCGCCTTGACGCCTCGCAGCATCTCCAGCGCTTCTTCCGGTCGCGGCTCCGGCACCCAGACCTGTTGGAAACGTCTCTCCAATGCTGAATCCTGCGCGATGGTGCGCTGATACTCCTCAGGTGTCGTCGCGCCGATCACGCGCAGGTCGCCGCGGGCCAGGGCCGGCTTCAGGATGTTGCCCGCGTCCAGCGACCCGCCCTCGACCGCGCCGGCGCGCAGGATGGTGTGGATCTCGTCAATGAACAGGATGACGTTCTCAGCGCGCTTGACTTCATCCACCAGCCCGAGCAGCCGTTCCTCGAACTGGCCGCGGTAGCTCGTGCCCGCGACCAGGGGCAGTCCCGAGCTGAAAGCCGGCCTGGGTCAGCCCACCCGCGTACGCACCGCCATCCGTCCGGGGCATGTGCGCGATCCTGAAATCGCCCACCCTCGCCCGGCCGTCCGCCGTCAACAGGATGTTCTCCGGCTTGATATCGCGATGCACGATCCCCTTGGCGTGCGCCGCGGCCAGCCCGTCGCACACGTCCGCGGCGATCCGGACGGCGTCATCCACCGGCAACCGGCCGCGCTGGTTCAGCAGGATGCGCAGGCTGCCGCCCGGCAGGTACTCCATCACCAGGTAATACGTGGCATCCGCCGGCTTCAGGGCATAAATCGTGACGATGTTGGGGTGGTTGAGGCTGCCTGCCGCGCGGGCTTCCTGGAGAAAACGCCCGAACGCGGCCCGATCCGCCTGCGCCGCGACCGTCAACTCCTTGATAGCGACCGGTCGGTCGAGGTGGGTGTCCTACGCCAGCCAAACCGTCCCGAACGCGCCCTGGCCGAGCGCGCGTGTGATGCGGTATTCGAAGAGGGTGGCGCCGGGGGCGAGTGGCATGGTCGTGGCCTCCGCGTTCGATAGGATTTCGCCAACCTGTCTCGGCAACCAGGTATGTCAGTCAGAGTATATCCGAATTCCACGAAACGAGCAACGCGTGACACCCTGTGTACAGACATCATCTATGGTCGAACGACTTCGTCGTGAGTTTAGTCGAACGATGCAGTCCTGTGTGATGTCCGCGCCGTTGATCTCCGCTTCCCGCTCAAGACGCACTGCCGTGAAGCTGCCCCTTGACACCCTGTGATCACTTCTGTATACTCAAGCTATCTCAAGATAAACTGAGGTCACATGACTGAGCTACTAAGTGTACAGGAAGTTGCGCAGATCACCGGGCTGCACGAGATCACCATCCGCCGCTACATTCGCTCAGGCGCGCTGGAGGCAGTGCGGATCGGCCGGCGGATTCGCGTACGCCGTGAGGCTCTGGACAACCTGATGCAGCCGCTGCGCCGTGAACCAGAGCACGCTTCTCAGAGCGACCTTCACCTTAAGGAGAGCGCAGTGGCCTATGAAGTCATGCCCCAGATACGAGCCAGCGAGACGATTCCCGCAGTCGTCGGCCGGATCGCGTTGCAGTTGGTGCAGTTGCCGGCCGACGATGTTGCCGCGGTCGCGCTACTTGTGGCTCGTTTGAGACAGCAGCGCGAGCCGGTGATGCAGCGCCAGTTGTCGCCGGCCGAGATCGTCGCGGCAGCCCGACAACAGGCAGCCTTATTGAAGGATGTGCCACGCGCCGAGGTCGCCGTCCGATTTGAGGCATTGGTTGAAGAGATTCGCCAACAAGCGATTGCCAAGGATACAGCAATCGAAGGAGATTGGCGCGGTGACTGAGCGTGAGCGACCGCGCGCGGTCTTCGATACAAACGTATTTGTGTCCGCCCTGCTCAGCCGGAACCCAACCAGTCCCACTCAGGAATTGATGCAGCGCTGGCGTAACGAGGAGTTCATCCTGCTCGTCAGCGAGGCGTTGCTTCTCGAGTTGGCAGAGAAGCTGCAAGAGCGCGGCATCGGACAAGATCAAGTCCAGGAGCTTTTGGTCACGATCGCCCGGTTGGCAGAATGGGTGGATGTACCGCCGGAGGCAATGACACCCGTGGTGATCGCTGATCCTGATGATGATCAGATTCTCGCGTGCGCGGCCGTGGGCAGTGCGGACTACCTGGTGACGTATGATCCCCACTTCGATGTGTTACAGGGTCTCTATCAGGGCATCAAGATTACCAAAGCACTCCCCTTTCTATGGCGGGTGAGGGGTGATCAGATGCCTGGAACCTGATCCGTGCCAGACGTGCCTTGCGCTGCAAAATCGGGCCTATCTTCCCTCGCCAGATCCGCCTCGATCTCCGCGATCATCGCTTCACAGAGCGCCAACTCCTCCTGTTCCTTTTCGATAACTCCCTCGGTCATACCGACCAGCATGTCAAGGACATCCACTTGTTTCATCATCTTGGTGTCCAACTGCTTTCCTTTCTCGGTTTTGTAACGTGATGGTAGAATGTTCTCGTAAAATTCTGTCAAACAGGAAACGGTTCATGGAACTCGGTATCATCCGCCAAATCAACATTGACGCCGAAATGCAGGCGTCGTATCTCGACTACGCCATGAGCGTGATCGTCGCGCGGGCGCTGCCCGATGTGCGCGACGGGCTGAAGCCGGTGCACCGGCGCATCCTCTACGCCATGCACGATCTCGGACTCCAGCCCGACAAGCCGTACAAGAAGTCGGCGCGCATTGTCGGCGAGGTGCTGGGCAAGTATCATCCCCACGGCGATGCGGCCGTGTACGAGGCGATGGTGCGCATGGCGCAGGATTTCAGCCTGCGCTACCCCCTGGTGGACGGCCAGGGCAACTTCGGCTCCATTGACGGCGACAACGCCGCCGCGATGCGCTACACCGAGGCGCGGCTGGCGAAGATCGCCACCGAGATGCTGGGCGACATCGAGAAGGACACCGTTGACTGGACGGAAAACTTCGACGGCACGCTGAAGGAACCCACGGTGCTGCCCGCGGCGCTGCCAAACCTGCTGGTCAACGGCGCCAGCGGCATCGCGGTCGGCATGTCCACCAACATCCCGCCGCACAACCTGGGCGAGGTGTGCGACGCGCTCGGCTACCTGATTGACAACTACGACCGGCACGAAGATGTCACCGTCGAAGACCTGATGCGCTTTATCCCCGGCCCCGACTTTCCCACCGGCGGCGTGGTCTATCGCTATTCACATCAGGGCAACGGAGAGGACGAACGAGAGGACGTGATCGCCAAGGCCTATGCCACCGGCCGCGGCAGCATCGTGATGCAGGCCAAAGCCCACATCGAGGACATGAGCCGCAACCGCAGCCGCATCGTCGTCACCGAGCTGCCCTACCAGACCAACAAGACCAACCTGATCGAGCGCATCGCAGAGCTGGCGCGCGACGGCCGGTTAGAGGGCCTGACCGACCTGCGCGACGAATCGGACCGCACGGGGATGCGCATCTGCATCGAGATGACCCGCACCGTCGAGCCGCGCAAGGTGCTGGCCGACCTGTTCAAGCTGACCCCATTGCAGCAGACCTTCGGGGTGTCGCTGCTGGCGCTGGTGGACGGCGAGCCGCGGCTGCTCAGCCTGAAACGCATGTTGATGCACTTCCTGGAGCACCGTCAGGTTGTGATCGTGCGCCGCGCCCGGTTTGATTTGGAACGCGCCAAACAACGGGCCCACATCGTCGAGGGCCTGCTGCGCGCACTGGATGTGCTGGACGAGGTGATCGCGCTGATCCGCGCCTCGCGCACGGCTGACGTCGCCAAGCAAGGGCTGATGGACAAGTTCCAGTTCACCGAGATCCAGGCCCAGGCGATCCTCGACATGCAGCTTCGCCGGCTGGCCGCGCTGGAGCGCAAAAAGCTGCAGGACGAGTACAAGGAGCTGCTGGCGCTCATCAAGGAGTTGGAGGCGCTGCTCAAGTCGCCCAAGAAGGTGCTGGCGCTCATCAAGCAGGACCTGCTGGCACTGAAGGAGCGCTACGGCGACGCGCGGCGCACGCAGATCGCGGATCGCGCCAAGGGCGCACTGACCGCGATGGATGTGCTGCCCGATGAGGACGTGTGGGTGACGTTGAACGGCGACGGCCTGCTGGCCCGCCAGCGCCGCACGGCCGGCGCCCCACCGGCGTCCAAGACACAACAGATCGTTTCGACCACCACCCGCGCCGATCTCTACCTGTTCAGCGTCAAGGGCCAGGCCACGCGCATCTCGACCCACCAGATACCCGAATCGCCGGCCGCGCACTACGCCGACCTGTCCGGCCTGGGACGTCGCGACCGGGTGGCGGCCATGTTCGCCGTGCCCAAAAGCGAGGGGGATGACCCACCGGCCGGCTTCGTCGTCCTGGCGACCGCGCTGGGCAAGGTCAAGCGCGTGACCCTGGCCGACCTGGCCTCTGCTGCGGCGGCCGACCCCCAGGTCATCGGCGTGGACGACGGCGATGAGGTGGCCTGGGCCGGAGTCAGCGCCGGCGGCGGGGAGATCGTGCTGGTCACGGCCCAAGGCCAGGCGATCCGCTTCGCGGAGGA
>DAOUAT010000432.1:0-18478 GCA_034433275.1 Anaerolineae bacterium | reverse complement strand
CCGAGGCAGACGCAGTCTACGCCGAGCCTGTGGCCTTCAACCCCGACGCCGACCGGGTCATCTACCGGGTCCCGCACTTCACCCTGTACGTCGAAGACGTGATCGACGCCCGGCTGGGCGAAGGCGCGGCCCTGCGCGGCGGCCTGACCATCACCACCACCCTCGACCTGCGCGTGCAAACCCTGGCGCAGGACGTGGTCGCCCGCCAGGTGAAGGCGCTCAAGCCGGTCCACGACCTGAACAACGCCGCGTTGGTGGCATTACGGCCCTATTCCGGCGAGGTGCTGGCCCTGGTGGGCAGCGCCGACTTCGCCGACGCCGCCATCAGCGGCCAGGTGAACATCGCACGCAGCCTGCGCCAGCCCGGCAGCGCCATCAAGCCGGTGCTCTACGCGACCGCCCTGGCCGATAACCTGATCAGCCCCGCCACCGTGCTGTGGGACATCCCGGCCACCTTCGAGGTGGGCGGCGGCCAGAAGTACAAACCGGCCAACTACGACGGCAAGTTCCACGGCCCGGTCACCGTGCGGACTGCGCTGGCCAACAGCTACAACATCCCCGCGGTCAAGCTATTGGACGCGGTGACAGTCGAGCGCATGTTACAAGCCGCCGAAGCGTTCGGCATCCGCAGCCTGGACCGGGGCAGCGCGTGGTACGGCCTGAGCCTGACCCTGGGCGGCGGGGAGCTGACGCTGCTGGAGCTGACCGCCGCTTATGCCGCGCTGGCCAGTGCGGGCCAGGCGGTCGCGCCCGAGCCGATCCTGGCGGCCGTGGACAGCCGCGGCCGACCAGTTGAGGCCGCGCGCGCGCCGTCCGGCGACCCCGTGCAGGCGGTCTTACCCGCGGCCGCGTTCCTGGTCAGCGACATCCTGGGCGACAACGCGGCCCGCACGCCCATGTTCGGCGCCAACAGCGTGCTGAAGCTCAGCCGGCCCGCCGCGGTCAAAACCGGCACCACTGACGACTGGCGCGACAACTGGGCCCTTGGCTACACCCGCTACCTGGTGGCGGGCGCGTGGGCGGGCAACGCGGACGGCCGGCCCATGAAGAAGATCAGCGGCGTGGCCGGCGCGGGGCCCATCTGGCACGACTTCATGGAGGCGGTGCTGGCCGACCCCGCGCTGCTGGCCGTCCTGGACGCGCCGGCCGACCCGGCCGCGTGGGCCTTCACGCCGCCGCTGGATGTTGAACTGCGGGGCGAGTGCCCGCCCGGCTTGGCCTGCCGGGCGGATGGCGAATACTTCTCGCGCGCCTGGCTGGATGCCGCGGGCGAGGCCGGGCCGCTGGCTGACAGCGTGGCGAAGGCCCCCTCCGCGCCTGTCTACGCCGCGCTGCCCGACGCGGGCCGCTGGACCGCCTACTGCCGGGTCGAACCCGCGGCCGTGCGCTCGCTGCTGGCGCTGCCCGATCGCCTCGGCCTGCCCCAGGCGCTGGGAGATGCCGCCGCGTTGGCGCCGGACGCCAAGACGCTGGCCGAGCAGTTGGCCGCGATCGCCTGGAGCCTGCGCCATCCCACCGCGGTTGACCTGGGGCCGTGCGACGCGCTGGCCGACCTGGTCTCCCGCGCACTGGCCAGCGACCCGCAGCCCGGCGATGAATCTTTGCAGATCGTGGTTGACTTGGCTGCCGCGCTGGACCCGGTGGCCGGCCCGGTTCCCGGAGATACGGCCCTCCCCGTGCAGGCGGTCGCGCCCACCGATCACCGCTACGTGCTCCAGGGCCTGGCGCACCACAGCCAATGCCCCGGCAACTACATCGTGGGTCAGGTCTTCAACACGGCCGGCGGGCCGGTTGCCGGCGTCCATATCGTGCTGGTGGATGAGTGGGGCAACCGGGCCGACGCGTGGAGCAAGTCCGGCGACCTGGACTACGGCCGCTACGACTTTCCGATCAACAGCTTCGCCAACCGCTACACCCTCACCGTGGTTGATGAGGCGGGCAACCCCATCAGCGGGCCGATCGTGGTGGAGCATCTCCAGGGCAGCGGCGGGGACAGCCCATGTCATACGGTGAATTGGGTTGGGGGGTGAGCGCCCGCGGCGCGTATCCTTATGATTTGCAGACATTCTCCATGGTTATGCCTCGCAGTCCACAGCCCGGATGCCCTCGCCGGCCTCAATCACCGAGCGTGATCCCCAGATCGCGTGCGGTCAACACGGTGTCGCCATCCAGCGGCACCGTTTTCATGCGCTGCGTGGCCTCTGCCAGCGGTACGTAGTACACATCGGGCGGATCCAACGCCACCATGACGCCGGCCATCCCCTCGGCCAGGCCGCGCACCGCAGCCGCGCCGAAGCGCAGTGCGATGAGGCGGTCGGCCGCGGTGGGGCTGCCTCCGCGCAGCAGGTGGCCCAACGTCACCACGCGGGTTTCCTTGCCCGTAAACTCCTGCAATTGGGCGCCCACGACCTCGCCGACCCCGCCCAGGCGCTCGGCCCGGCCGGCCTCGCGCGCCAGTACGGTGACCGCGCCGCCCGCCGGCGCCGCGCCCTCGGCCACCATGACCATGGTGAAATGATGTCCCCCGGCGTCGCGCTCGCGCACCTTGGCTGCCACTTTACGTAAGTCGTAAGGGATCTCCGGGATCAATATCGCGTCGGCTGAGCCGGCGAGCCCCGCGTGCAGCGCGATCCAGCCGGCGTAGCGGCCCATCACCTCCACCACCATGACCCTGCCGTGCGATGCCGCGGTGGAGTGCAGGCGGTCCAGGCATTCGGTGGCGAACGCGACCGCGGTGTCGAACCCGAAGGTGACCACCGTCTTGTCCAGGTCGTTGTCAATGGTCTTGGGCACGCCGATCACCCGCAGGCCTTTGGCAGCCAGCGCGGTGGCGATGGCCATCGAGCCGTCGCCGCCCAGCGAGATCAACGCGTCCAGCCCCTCTTCCTGGAATTTCGCCACCAGCTCGCCGGTGCGATCCACTGTGCGCACCTGACCATCCGGCCCGGTCACGGGGAAGTGCAGCGGGTTGCCGCGGTTGGTGGTGCCCAGGATGGTGCCGCCCAGGTGCGTGATCCCGCGCACCCGCTCGCGCGTCAGGCGGATCAGCCCGCCCTTGGGGTACTGCTCCGGCTGCAGCAGGCCGGTCAAGCCATCGCGGATGCCCCAGACCTCCCAGCCGCGGCTGATGGCCGAGATGACGGCCGCCCGGATGACGGCGTTCAAGCCCGGCGCGTCCCCGCCGCCGGTGCTGAGGGCGATTTTACGGATGGGTGGTGTGGGTTGTGTCATGGTGTGATCCTTGTCTCGCTATCTCGGAGGCGGCGAGGTTTTTGCCGGTCTGAAAGAACGCCTGCACAGACTCGAAGCGCATCGTCTGCTTGCCGCCCGGCAGCGAACGGATGATCTTGGGGCCGTAGTTGGTGTTGGTGTTGATGCGAGAGTCGAGCAGGGCGATCACGCCGCGGTCGGTTTCGGTGCGGATCAGGCGGCCCGCGCCCTGGCGCAGGCTGAGCGCCGCGTGGCTGACCTGCAGCTCCTCGAAGGGATTGCCGCCGCGCGCGGCGATCAACTGCTGCTGGCGCAGCAGCACCGGATCGGTGTGCGGCAGGAACGGCACCTTGTCCAGGATCACCAGCGAGAGTGCCTCGCCGGGGATATCCACCCCCTCCCAAAAGCTGCGCGTGCCGAACAGCACCGCTTCGCCGCTGGCTTGAAAGCGCTCCAGCATCTCGCGCCGCGTGAATTCCTTGCCCTGGCAGAAACAGGGGTAGGCCAGCTCCGGCGCCAGGCGCTGATAGAGCTCCAGCATCCGTTTCCGGCTGGTGCAGAGCACGAACGCGCGGCCGCGGCTGGCCTCCACCAGGCGGCGCACCTCGGCCGTCAGCCGGTCCACATACTGCGCTTCGCCGGCGCCGTACACCGGCGTCAGCCCGTGCGGCGTGTATACCAGCATCTGGTTGACGTAATCGAAGGGGCTGCGGATCACCTCCGCCAGCGGCCCCGGCTCGGTTTGCAGGCCGACCCGGCGCTGGAACCATCCCAGGTCGCGGACAACGCTCAACGTCGCGCTGGTGCAGATCACGCGCGGCCAGGCATCGAACAGGGTCCGTTTCAGCGCGTCGGCGACTTCCAGCGGCCGGTACTGCGCCTGGAGCTTGTCCAGGCCGCGGGCATCCGCCTCCTCAGGCAGATCGCAATAGCGCACCGCGGTCTCCGGCTCCTGGTTCGCCAGGGCGTGTACGGCGCCCAGGACATCCTCGGCGGCGCGGATCAACGCGTCCAGCTTGCCCTGCTCGTCCTTGCCCACGGGATGCGTCGTCAGCTTGTCGTGGATCGTATTCAACCATTTCCAGAGCGCCAGGCCCTGCTGCACCTCACCGTGCAGCGCCCACCGCTGACTCCAGCGGTCGGGCCGCTGCGCCAGAACCTCTTGGAAGAAACCGTGATTGCACTCCATGGCCTGCTGGCGGGCCTCGGGGTTGACCGCGCCGGCCGTCAGCGGATGGTTGACCACGGCCGCCAGCGTTTCGTATTCCACAAGCTGCGTCAAGGCGTTGACCGCGTAGTTTTCCAGCTCGTGCGCCTCGTCAATCACCAGCACAGGGCGGATGGGCAGCAGTCCGTTGTCATAACGCAGCAGGCTGAAACAGAGCAGCGCGTGGTTGGTGACGATGATATCGGCGGCTTGTGCGCGAGCTTTCGCCACTTCATAGAAGCAGTTGTCGTAGTTGGGGCACTTGCTGCCTTCGCACGCGCGGTGATCCACAGTGAAGCGGCGCACCAGGGCGACCGGCAGCCCCATCTCCTCCACGTCGCCCGAGGGAACCCGCTGCAAACCAGCTTCGATCCGCTCGATGTCGCCGCCCAGCCCAGGCAGCCGGCGGTTCGGCGTCAGCTCCTGCAGGCGGCGGACGCAGAGGTAGTTGCTGCGTCCCTTCAGCAGCGCTGCTTTGAACGGCCGCGGCGCGATCTCGGCCAGGGCGGGCAAGTCCTTGCGCCACAGTTGGCTCATCAGCGCCTTGTTGGACGTGCTCACCACCGCCTTCGCGCCCGACCAGATGACGGGGACCAGGTAGGCGAACGATTTGCCGATGCCTGTGCCGGCCTCGATCACCGCGTGCCGGCGTTCCTGCAGCGCCGTGCGCACCAACTCGGCCATCCGGAGTTGGCCCTCGCGCAGACGATAGCGTTCCCCCAGCGACCGCTGCACCGCGCCCTCGGCGCTGAAGACCGGCGCCATCTCCGCGCAGGTGACGGGCTGGTCGAGCAGCGCGTCCGGCCCGGCCGGCTGCCGCGGCGCGAACACCTCCACCGGGGGCTCGTGTTCCGGCAGGAAAGCGGGCCACTCCGGCGGCTCCTCGAACGTTGCCGGTGTGGGCGGCCACACGTCAGCGGCCGGCGCGCCTGGCCGCGTTTTCAGCGGTTGCCCGGCGCGTTTCTGCACCGCACGCGGGGTCTTCTTGGCCGGCCGAGGCGGGGGGAGCGGCGGCGCCTGGGTTTTGCGCTCAGGTCGATCGGCCAGCACCGCGCCGATCACCGCGGGGCCGTTGTGCTCTACCAGCAGCCGCGTGCCCGCCGGCAGCTCGTCGGCCGGGGCGGGCTCGGGCACGATGAGCCGCCGGCTCACCACGAGCACCGTCCCGTCCGGCAAGCGCACATCGTAGCGCACGCGGCCTTCTTTCAAGTTGACGCCTTCGATGATGCCTGGGGTGGTTTGCCTGGGCATGGTCAACTCACTCCGGCCCATTCGGGGCGGCGCGGCCGGTGGGTCTCCAGGCAGTGGCGGGAGAAGAGCGGCTTGGCCGAGGTGACGGCTGGTGCGGTGGGTCTTGCTGTCATGGCCGCGATTGTAACGGTATTTTGTGAAAGCTGCAACTGGTCATGGTGTGGCGGCAGGGTTGTCGTGTCTCCGTAGAGATGGCAACCCTCCCGCTCTCCCGCTGTCAGAAACGCAAAAGGGCCGCCACCCGTACGGGTGGCGGCCCTTGATGCCCTCACATGGTTATTCAATAATGAGTCGCCAGGGACTCGAACCCTGAACCCTCTGATTAAGAGTCAGATGCTCTGCCAATTGAGCTAGCGACCCGCGCGTCATTTCACACGCAGGATTGAGTTTACCAGATTCCCGCCCTCGCGTCAAATACAGTGCATTTGTCTTCCTGGTTCGTCCTGGGTGCTTCGGCGCCCGGCACGGCGCACTGAAGTGCGCACTACGAACCTGATCAAGAGCCAACTGCTCTGCCCCCACTCTCCCATTCTCCCTATCTCCTTGTCTCCTTATCTCCTCATCTCCCTGTCTCCCTGTCCCCTCCCCTCAATCCCCGAACTTGTAATCCTCCCGCACCGGCGCGAACGCGTCGATCACGCGCGTGGGTTCGGGGCCGTTGATGACGCTGTGGCTGACGCCGCTGGGGATCACGGCCACGGCGCCGGGCCCGCACTGCCGCGTCTCGCCGGCGATGGTCATGGTTAGGCTGCCGCTGACCACGGTGGTGATCTGCTCGTGCGGGTGGCCGTGCGCCGGGATCACCGCGCCGGGCGCCAGGTCAACCAGCGACAGCAGCGCGTTGGCGCCCCAGAAGGTGCGCAGGACGACGCCTGGCAGCAGTTCTTTGGGGGTGCGAACGGCGGAATCGTGGAAGTGAGTCATTGAGATCGCTCCTTATTTTACCCTTATTTCTCCACCCTGAACCGCGCGTCCTGCCGCGCCAGGTCAACCCCGCGCAGGGCCAGGGTGACTTCGGCGTCCAGGGGCAGGTCGGCGGCCAGGTGAACCTGGGTCTCCAGCGCCAGCGCAGGGATGACGAACGTGCCGTTCAGGCCGCGCCTGTCCAGCAGCACGGCCGGGCCGCGCCAGTTGGGCTGCCGGGCCAGGTAAGCTAATGTCCAGTGCCGCGTCGAGCGGCTCTCGGCCTGCCGCGCGGCCGCCAGCAGCTCCTCCACCTCGCCGATGCGATCCAGGATCGCGGCCGCGTCCAGCAGCGGCTCGCCGGCCAGGTGGCGGCGGAGCTGCTGGTGGACAACCAGGTCCAGGTAGCGGCGCAGCGGGCTGGTAGCCTGCGCGTAGGCGGCCAGTCCCAGGCCGCTGTGGGGCGCGGGCACGCTCCGGTATTGGCTGCGCTTCATGGTGCGACGCAGCGCGTACATGGCGGAGAAGGCCGTTCCCTCGGGCAGGTCCTCGCTGTCAGGCGGGTCCTGCGTGGCGTGGGGCAGGGGGATGCCGTGTTGGGCGGCGTAACGCGCCACGGCTTCTCCCGCCAGCACCATGGCGTTTTCCACCAGCAGCCGGCTAGCCAGCGGGGGGATCGGCGCGATGGCGATCGCGCCCTCGCGCACGCGGACGCTGGCCTCGGGCAGGTCAATGCGCACCGCGCCGGCCGCGTAGCGCCGCGCCTCGTAGGCCTGGGCGACCCGGTGCAACTCGGCCAGGGGCGACTCGCCGATGCGCGCCTGGGCTTCCTCGTAGGTCAGCCGGGCCACGCGCACCAGGCTGGGCACGATTGTGACGCCGGCGATCTCGGCGTGGTCGTCAACATCAATGGCGAAGGAAAGCGCGGGCGAAACCGGGGCCAGCCCCAGGCCGAGCAGCGGGGTGGTGGCCGGCGGTAGCATGGGCACCACAGCCGCGGGCAGGTGCAGTGTCACCCCGCGCGACCGCGCCTCCAGGTCCAGCGGCCCATCGGTCGTCACCAGGGGCGCGGGGTCGGCCACGTGAACCCAGACGCGGCCCAGGCCGGCGCCGGGACGCAGCAAGCTGCGACGTCCGGTCTCGTCGGTGGCGGGGTAGCGCAAGTTGCCAACTTGCGCTACCCCTGCCCTGAGCTCGTCGAAGGGGGCCGGCTCGTAGCTCAGCGCGTCGTCGGGGGTTTCGGTGCTGGCGTCATCAATGGCGAACGCGGGCAGGTGTGTCAGGTCAACGCGGGCGGGGTCACGGAGATAGGCGGCTGGTTCGTGCCACGGCGCGGGGAGCGGCAGCGCGGGGACGGCCAGGTTCACCCCGGCGCGCGCAGGCCACGGGTCAACCGCATCATCCCACGCGCCGAACTCCAGCAGCGTGGCGTGCGCGTTCTCGGCGCTCTCCTCGCGGCCCAGGGCGCGCATCACCCGGCTGCGTTCGGCTCGGCCCAACGCCAGGTCCTCGATCTCCCGCAGATAGCGGCGGTCCTCGGGCGCGACCTGGCCGGCCCTGGCGCGGGCGAGGAATGCTTCCCAGGCGCGCTTCTCCTCGGCGTCGGCCGCGCGCGCAGCGCGGGTTTGGGCCGCCTCGTCGGCGGTGCAGGCGATGACGCGCTCGGCCGTGCCGCGGAAGAGCAAGCCGTCGGCCAGGAGTTGTTGCGCGGCCCAGGCGGTGGCCGGGGTGAATGCGCCGTAGGCCAGCTCAGCCAGCTCGGGCAGGGTGGTGGCGCTGCCGGCGAGGATCTCCCAGGCCGTGGCCACATCCCCCGATGGCGGCCGCAGCTCGGCCAGCGAGCGCAGGGGGCCGGGGTGCAGCAGGGCCACGTCCTTTGGCCGGACGCGCGCGGTCTCGCCGCCCTCGATCTCGATGGTCAGTTTGTCCGCGGCCATCTGCTGGACGCGCGCCGGCCGGTTTTTGTAGAGCACCAGGCTGTCTTGAGGAATGCGTGTGTCTGTCATGATAGCTGTGTTGCCGGCTCAATGATCAATCCACGGCAGTCTAACACAGAGGCGCAGTCTCGGCAACTGCTATCGGTAGCGCGGGCAATTCCAGAGATGAGGCAGGCAGGCGGTGTCACGCTGAACCGGCTTGCACACAAAGTCCGCCACGGCGCACTGCCAACCACCGGAAGCTGAATGTCATCGGTAAGGGCTGATTAACGTCATGGTAAATCGCTGCTAGTGGGCGTATAGTAAGCGCCATCGCACTTCTTCAAAGAGGGAGGTCTTTGTGAGCCATCTGGATTCGATCTATCAGGCCGTTTTGGACGGTAATGCTCCTGGGTCACAGGCGGGCGTCAAGGCCGCTTTGGCCGAGGGGACGGCGGCGGAAGTGATCCTGCGCCAGGGTCTGATCGCTGCCATGGACGAGGTGGGCCGGCTGTTCGAGGAGAACGAGTATTTTGTGCCGGAAATGCTGGTTTCGGCCCGCGCCATGCAGTCCGGGCTCACGCTGCTGAAGCCGTATCTGGCAGAGAGCGGCACTTCATCGGCTGGCAAGGTCGTCATCGGCACCGTGAAGGGTGACCTGCACGACATCGGCAAGAACCTGGTCGCCATGATGCTGGAAGGCGCCGGCTTCGAAGTCGTGGACCTGGGCACGGATGTCTCGCCCGATAAGTTTGTCAAGGCCGTGATTGAACACAAACCGCAGGTGGTGGGGATGTCGGCCCTGTTGACCACCACGATGCCCAGCATGGGCGCCACGGTCAAAGCACTGACGGAAGCTGGTGTGCGCGACCAGGTCAAGGTCATCATCGGCGGCGCGCCCGTGACCGATAACTTTTCGAAGCAGGTCGGCGCAGATGGTTACAGCCCCGATGCCAGCGCGGCCGTGCGTTTGACCAAGTCGCTGCTGCCGGCGTAAGGCTTGCCCTTTTGCGCTTCCGTGCTCCAGTACAGCGGAGGAACGCCCCCCAGGCGCGTTCCTCCGCTCTCGCGTCTGCAATTTAGTGCGCCTGGGCACAGACACACCAGCCGGCGCGTGCTACACTGCGAATTGACTTTGAATCCATGTGCTCGATAAAGGAGTGACCAGTGAGTGACAATCGCAAGCCGGGGCCGCAGAAGCCAGAGCAGGATGATGAGACGAAGCGCGAGGCGCAGCAGCGCCAGATGCGCTATATGCTCACCTACATTCTGGTGGGCTTCCTTGTGCTGTGGCTTTTCCAGCAGTTCATCCTGGGCCCGATGGCGCTCCAGGCTGTTGAGATCCCGTACAGTGAGTTTCGCGCTAAATTGGCAGCCGGTGACATCATCGAAGTGACCATCGGCCAGAACGATATCTTGGGGCAGATGCGCGCCTCTCCGGCCCAGGGTGAGACCTCCGCGGCCCCAAGCGCTACGGTGCGCTTCGACACCGTCTTCGCCGCGGGCGGCGATCCTGACCTGGTGGCCGATCTGCAAGCTGCCGGGGTCAAATATCGCTTCATGCGACCGGCGAGTCCGGCCGGCGCGCTGCTGCTGTCGTGGATCCTGCCCCTGGGCCTGTTGGGGGTCTTCTGGTACTTCCTGTTTCGCGCGCGCGCCGGCGCGGGCGGGGCCGGTGGACTGGGCGGCATCTTCGGCGTGGGCAAGAGCAAGGCCACCGAGGTCAAGGCCGCGGATGTGGGCGTCACCTACAAGGACGTGGGCGGCGCGGACGAGGCCATCGCCGAGCTGCAAGAGATCATCCAGTTCTTGAAGGCGCCGGAGCAGTTCGCCAGCCTGGGCGGCCGCATCCCCAAGGGGGTGCTGCTGGTGGGTCCCCCGGGCACCGGCAAGACGTTGCTGGCCAAAGCCACTGCGGGCGAGGCCGGGGTCTCCTTCTTTGAGACCAGCGGCTCCGAGTTCGTGGAGATGTTCGTGGGCGTAGGCGCCGCGCGCGTGAGTGACTTATTCGAGCAGGCGCGTAAGGCTGCGCCGGCCATCATCTTCATTGATGAGATTGACGCCATCGGGCAGAGCCGCGGGGGCGCGATGCGCATCGGCGGCAACGATGAGCGCGAGCAGACCCTGAACCAACTCCTGGCCGAGATTGACGGTTTCAAGACCAGCACCAACGCGCCGGTGATCATCATGGCCGCCACCAACCGGCCCGAAGTGCTGGATCAGGCGTTGCTGCGCGCCGGCCGCTTCGACCGGCAGGTGGCCGTGGGCAATCCCGACCTCATCGGCCGCCAGCAGATCTTGCGCATTCACAGCAAAGGGATCACCCTGGATCCGGCCTTCGACATTGATCGCGCTGCGCGCATGACCCCCGGTTTCAGCGGCGCCGACCTGGCGAACATCATGAACGAGGCCGCGCTGTTGGCGGCCCGGCGCAAGGCGAGCGCGGTGGGCATGAAGGATTTCGAGGAGGCCATCGAACGGGTGGTGGCCGGCCTGGAGAAGCGCACGCGCATGATGAATGAGGAAACCCGCACCGCGGTCGCCTATCACGAGGCGGGCCACGCGTTGGTGGCTGAGATGGTGCCCCACGGCGACCCGGTCAGCAAGATCAGCATCGTGCCGCGCAGCCGCGGCGCGCTGGGTTACACCATGCAGATGCCTGAAGAAGATCGCTATCTGCTGCGCAAGGCTGAGCTCCTCGATCGCATCGCGGTCATCATGGGCGGCCGCGCGGCCGAGAGGGTGGTCTACGACGAGATCAGCACCGGCGCCAGCGACGACATTATGCGCGCCACCGAGCTGGCGCGGCGCATGGTGACTGAGTTCGGCATGAGCGATGTGTTGGGTTCGGTGCGCTACGCCGGCCAGCAGCTCCAATACCTGGGCGGCGCGGTGGAAGACAACAGCAGCCTGAGCGCGGAAACCCGCAAGCTGATTGATGCCGAGGTCAAGCGCATCATTGAGGAGCAGTACGACCGCGCACGCACCTTGCTCATCGAGCGCCGATCGGCGCTGGAGCAGTTGACGCGCGAGCTGTTGGAATGTGAGACCGTGGATGGCAACGCCGTGCGGGCCGCCCTGGCCGGCGAGCCGCGCGCGTGTGTCAAGGAGTAGCGGGGCCCCACCTGCGCGCGTGTGGTAAACCGGATTCTTCGGGGCGGCAGCCCCTCAGAATGACAGGCGCATCTGCGCGCATGCGGCAAACCGTAGGGGCGCACCCTCGCGGTCGCTCCCTGGGCGGACGCAAGGCCATGTCCCTACCTCCAAATGATTGAGGAGAATTACAGGGAACGAGACGCATAGAGGGCCTCACCGGCGGTGTGAGGGGCTTGCGCCGCCGGTTGGGTGATGGGGCTGGGCAGGGGCGACCGTTACGTCAGCACCACCGAATTGTCCGAACCAAACTTGTTCGGCGCGTACTTGTCGGCGTGCCAGTCGTTCTGCCAGTCGCGGCCGTTGACCAGGTAGCGGAACTGATACTCCTTGCCGGCAGGCAGCACCAGCGTCACGCGCCAGTTGCCGTTGTTGCGTGATTGCTGCATCTCGGTCTTGGTGGTGTCCCAGTCGTTGAAGTCGCCGACCAGGTTCACTCGTTCCGCCCACACGCTCGAAGGCAACTCGAACGTCACCCGCATTTCGTTGCTGTCAGGCAGAGTCTCTTTGTAGATCATGATGCTCATCCTCGGCAGGGTGTTGATGGTTGGGTGAGGCGATTATAGCACGGACTTGACGAAAAGTGCAATCCCTCGTAAAATCGGTACATCGTAGCTGCAAGATATCCATGGGCCGGCCCCGATATATCGAGCCGGCCCGTGCGCGTAACAGTGGATGATAGTGAATGTTTGAGAACCTGCAAAACAAGCTGAACGCGGTCTTTGACCGCCTGGCCGCGCGTGGGCGGCTGAGCGAGGAAGATGTTGATGTCGCGCTGCGCGAGGTGCGCCTGGCGTTGCTCGAGGCCGATGTCAATTTCAAGGTCGTCAAGCAGCTTGTCGCGCGCGTGCGCGAGCGCGCCATCGGCGCAGAGGTGATGAAGAGCCTCACGCCGGCGCAGCAGGTGATCAAGATCGTCCACGAGGAGCTGCTCAAGACTCTCGGCGAGCCGGCCCGGCTTGACATGTCAGGGTCCGCGCCGCTGGTGATCATGCTGGTGGGCCTGCAGGGTTCCGGCAAGACCACCACGGCGGCCAAGTTGGCCCTCAACCTGCGCAAGAGCCACAAGCGCGCCATGCTGGTCGCGGCCGACACTTACCGGCCCGCGGCCGTGACGCAGCTTGAGGTGCTGGGCAAGCAGCTCGACATCCCCGTACACAGCGAGGGGGTCAAGATCGCCCCGCCGGAGATCGTGCGCCACGCCCTACAGCGCGCCAAAGAGGGCGCGTTCGACGCGGTGATCCTGGATACGGCCGGCCGCTTGCAGATCAGCGAAGAGATGATGCGCGAGCTGGAGCAGATCAAGGTGCTGGCGAAGCCGCAGGAAATCCTGCTGGTGGCCGACGCCATGACGGGCCAGGAAGCGGTCAACGTCGCCAAGGGTTTTCACGAGCGCGTGGCCCTCACCGGGCTGATCCTGACCAAGGTGGATGGCGACGCCCGCGGGGGCGCGGCCATCTCCATGCGCGAGGTGACCGGCGTGCCCATCAAGTTCCTGGGCATCGGCGAGAAGACTGACGCGTTAGAGGTCTTCCACCCCGACCGGCTGGCCTCGCGCATCCTGGGCATGGGCGACATGCTCAGCCTGATCGAGAAGGCCAGCGCCAACGTGGACCGGGGCGAGGCCGAGCGCATGGGCCGCAAGCTGGTCAAGGGCGAGTTCAACCTGGAGGACTTCCTGGGCCAGCTTCAGCAGATCAAGAAGATGGGGCCGCTGACCCAGATCCTGGAGATGATCCCCGGCCTGGGCCGGATGACCCAGCAAATGGCCCCCGACGTTACCGACAAGGAGATGCGGCGGCTGGAAGCGATCATCAACTCGATGACGCCGGGCGAGCGCCGCGACCCGCGCATCCTCAATGCCAACCGCAAGCGCCGCGTGGCGCGCGGCTCTGGGACCACCGTCCCGGAGATCAACGATCTGCTCAATCAGTTCCGCCAGATGCAGAAGATGATGAAGCAGATGAGCAGCGGTGGGCGTGGTGGCATGCGGGGTTTGATGGACATGTTTCGTTGATAATCTCCTGGGTAGAACCCAGGTTTCTCCGAGAAACCCGGGTTCTACCCAGGAGTTTTCAAGCATTCGGGACCCTCTGCGTCCCATTCACCACAAGGAGTCAGAACACATGGTACGTATCCGTCTGCGCCGGCAGGGCGCCAAGAAGCAGCCGACCTATCGGGTCGTCGTCGCGGATCAGCACTCACCGCGTGATGGCCGCATCATCGAGAACATCGGGTTCTACGATCCGCGCACCGAGCCCGAGACCATCAACATTGATGCCGAGCGCGCGCGCTACTGGCTGAGTGTGGGCGCCCAGCCCAGCGACTCTGTGGCCCGCCTACTGAAGGCCGTTGGGGCGCTTGTCGCGCCTGCGCCGGCCGCCCAGGCTGCCTGACCGGTCAGCCGCTCGTTGGCGGCGCTGCAACGCCAGTGCCGCGCGCGTTGCCAGCCCGCCCCTGTTACATGCGGAGGCTGACAGGTGAAGGAAAAAGAACTGATCGAGTATATCGCCAAGCAATTGGTGGATAAGCCGGAAAAGGTCTCCATCAAGGAGACTCGGGGCGCGAACGTGACTGTGCTCGAGCTACACGTCGATCGCGAAGACATGGGCCGGGTGATCGGCAAAGATGGCCGGGTGGCGAACGCGCTGCGGACGCTGCTGCGGGTCGTGTCGCAAGACCGGCGGGTCGTGCTCGAGATCGTGTGATGGCGGGGCGCGCCCCTTTGATTGCGCTCAGGGCAGAGGGCCACGTTGCACGTGCCCTCATGCCCCATGAAAACGGACGTCGTAGCTTGCTGCGTGCCGCGGCACACCCCGACGTCCGGAGTTGCAGAGCAGGCTCTAGCGGTCGGTCCGATGGGCAAGCGCAAGGCTGTGCATCTGCCGGTAAGAAGATATAACATCGTTGACACCGCGGGCGGGGGCCATCAGTGGGTGGATACCCCCGCTCGTGCCTTGTTAGGGCGGGAAGCCAGGCGTATCGGCATCGAGGCTTCAGCCGGTCGGCTGCGTCGTGCAGAGTAACTGGCTGAAGCTTCGATTTTAGAAGACGACTTGAACTCCGAGAAGAAAGGCGAGATCATGCCACCAGCCACACACCCCCCCAGCTACATCGCCGTCGGCCACATCGTCGGGCCGCACGGCATCCGGGGCGAGGTCAAGGTCGATCTGATGACCGATTTCCCGGAGCGGTATCGTTCCGGCGCACGACTTTACCTGGGCGACCTGGCCGGCACGGCCGTGACCCCGGTGCAGGTGACCGCGGCGCGGCCACACAAGAACGTGATGCTGGTCAAGCTCAACACCGTCCCCGACCGCAACGCGGCCGAGCTGCTGCGTGACCAATACCTGCTCATCCCGGAAGCACAGATCATGCCGCTGGGCGAGCACGAAAACTACGTTCATGATCTCGTCGGGTTGCACGTGGAAACTGCGGCCGGTGAGGCGCTGGGCACGCTCACCGAGATCCTCTTCACGCGCGCCAACGATGTCTACGTGGTGACCGGCCCGTATGGCGATCTGCTGCTGCCCGCGCTGCGCGAAGTGGTGTTGCAGGTTGACCTGGCGGCCCGGCGGATGACGGTCGCCCTCCTCGATGGCCTCCGCGCGCCTGCGGCGCAATTTGATTTGTAACGTAGTTGGTGTACACTTTCCCATCAAGATGGTTCATCGGCCAACAGGCACATGCCATCAGCATTCATCTTACACAAGGAGCGCACATCATGAAACCCAACATCGGCAACACAGATCGCATCATCCGTGCAGTTGTGGGTGTTGCTCTGATCTTGATCGGCCTGCTCGTCCCGATGAGCTCGGCTGCGCTACAGGTCATCATCTTGATCCTCGGCGTCATCCTGGTCGCCACCGCAGCTATTCGCGTCTGCCCGCTTTACATGCCCTTTAAGTTCAATACGCTCAAGAAGTAGACATTGCCCAAGGCTCAACTGATTGGGGCGCTCGTCGTGAGCGCCCTTTTTTGTGTGCCTGACGCGATATCCGATTTTCCTTGACAAAACATAGCCCATCGAGTATGCTGGCGCCCAAACCGTCAGGTTATTTTCGGTGCGAGAGGGCGTGGCGTGGAATCCCTAGCCTATTGGATCGGCTTCAACAAGGTGCGCGGCATCGGCCCGGCGCGGCTGCGCGCCCTCCTGGATGTCTTTGGCGATGTCGAGAGCGCCTGGCGCGCGCCTACGGCTGCCTTGCAGGAGGTCGGCCTGGACCGCAGGTCGCTGGCGACTTTCCTGGAGGTGCGGGCGAAGCTCGACCTGGCCGCGGAGTTGGAGCGGGTGACGAGGGCCGGCGTCCAGGCGTTGTGCTGGGACGATCCCGGGTACCCCGCCCGGCTCTTGACCATCAGCGATCCGCCCACTGTGCTCTATGTGCGCGGGGAGCTCCGGCCGGAGGATGATTGGGCCGTTGCCATCGTGGGCACGCGGCACGCATCGGCCTACGGCCGCGAGGCTGCGCGCACCGTCGCCGCGGACCTGGCGCGGGCCGGCGTGACAGTGATCAGTGGCCTGGCCCGCGGGATTGACAGCCAGGCGCACCGCGCCGCGCTGGAAGCAGGCGGTCGCACCCTCGCGGTGTTGGGTTCAGGAATTGACATAATATATCCCTGGGAGAACGCCAAGCTGGCGCAGGACATTGTGGCCAAGGGCGCGTTGGTCAGCGAGTATCCGCTGGGCACGCAGCCGGAGGCCAGCAACTTCCCGCCGCGCAATCGCATCATCAGCGGCCTCAGCCGCGGGGTGATCGTGGTGGAGGCCGGTGAGCAGAGCGGCGCGCTGATCACCTCCGACTTCGCGGCCGACCAGGGGCGGGACGTGTTCGCGGTGCCTGGCAGCATCTTTGCGCGCAGCAGCCAGGGCACGAACCGGCTGATCCGCGACGGCGCGACCCCGGTGCTGTCGGCCAATGATGTGTTGGAGGCGCTGAACCTGACCACCGTGCCGCAGCAGGTGCAGGCCCAGATGCTGTTCCCGGCCGACGCCACCGAGGCGCTGCTCCTGGATCAACTGAGCGATGACGCGCTGCACGTGGACGAGGTGAGCCGGGCAACCGGGCTGCCCATCGCCACCGTCACCAGCACCCTGGCGCTCATGGAGTTGAAGGGCCTGGTGCGGCAGATGGGCGGCATGACCTACGGCCGGATGCGCGAGGCCGGGCCGGTATATCACATTGATTGAAACATAAACGGAGGATTTCATACGATGTTGTATGCCGTGATCATGGCGGGCGGTTCGGGCACGCGCCTGTGGCCGCTTAGCCGCAAGAGCCAACCCAAGCAGGCGCTGAGGCTGATCGGCGAGCGCACCATGTTCCAGCACGCTGTGGATCGGCTGGCGCCTCTTTTCACGCCCGATCGCATCTGCGTCGTCACCAATGCGGCCATGGCGGCGGTGCTGCGGCCCCAGGCGCCGGAGATCCCGGCTGAGAACTTCATCCTGGAGCCGGCCGGCCGCGATTCGGCGCCGGCCGCGGGGCTGGCGGCCGTACACCTGTTGGCGCGCGACCCCGCCGCGGTGATGGTGATGCTCACAGCGGATCATTACATCGTGGACATCGCGCAGTTTCGCGCCGTGCTGGCCGCGGCCGATCAGGTGGCAGCCGAGGGCGAGATCGTCACTCTGGGCATCAAGCCGGCCTATCCCTCCACCGCGTTCGGCTACATCCACCTGGGCGAGGCGCAGGTGATGGTGGACGGCTTTCGCGTCTACCGCTCGGCCGGGTTCAGGGAAAAGCCGGACCAGAAGACCGCGGTGCATTTTCTGGAGGAGGGCCGCTATGTCTGGAACAGCGGCATGTTCATCTGGCGGGCCGACCGGCTGCTGGGCGAATTCGCAACGCAACTCCCCGAGTCGCACGCCGCGCTGAGCCGGATCAGGGCTGCCCTGGGCACACCCGCGGCCGCGGCGGTGCTGGCGGCTGAGTGGCCCAACGTGCGCAAGATCTCCATTGACTACGGCGTCATGGAACACGCTGAACGCGTGTCGGTGATCCCGGTAGACATCGGCTGGAGCGACATCGGGAGCTGGGGCGCGCTGCTGGACGTGCTAGAGGGGGACGGGGCCGGCAACGTTGTTGTGGGTGAGCTGCTGGCAAAGGACACGCGGGGCTGCTATGTGCGCAGCGACCGCGTGGTCGCAACCATCGGCCTGGCCGACATGGTGATCGTGGACACTCCGGACGTGCTGCTGGTGTGCCCGCGCAGCCGGGCCGAAGAGGTGAAGGACCTGGTGAACCGCCTGGCCGCAGACGGCCGGACGGAGTATCTGTGAGATTCGGTAGATCACGATCCTGCGCTCAAAGGGGGTCTGTGACCCCCGGCCGCCGGTCACAGACCGGCTTGGAGCGTCAAATCCGTGACCTATTGAGATTGTGGTAGGGTGATGACTGACGAGTTATTGAACGCGTATTGTGTTCGCTGTAAAACCATGCGTCCCGTCAAGGACGCACATCCCGTCTGGCTGGCCAACGGCCGGCCGGCCACGCGCGGCGTTTGCCCGGAGTGCGGCGCCGGGCTGAACAAGATCGGCGCAACGCCGGATCACGAGGGCCTGCCGAAGCCGGAGGTTAAGGCTGAGGTTAAGGCTGAGGTTAAGGCTAAGGTTGAGACGGAGAAGGCTGCGCTGGCTGGCCCCGCGCCGGCGGAGGTCTCGGCGCCGCTGACGCAGCCGCTGGAGGCGTATTGCCTCAAGTGCAAGGCGGCGCGCACGATGGCGGAGGGCCGGGCCATCTTCATGGCGAACGGCCGACCCGCGGCCGAGGGCAAGTGCCCGGAGTGCGGCGCGCGGCTTTTCAAGATCGGCGCAACCCCGGCCCACGAGGGCCTG
>DAOUAT010000431.1:0-1842 GCA_034433275.1 Anaerolineae bacterium | reverse complement strand
ACGAAAAGGCCACGCTGAACGCCCAGCTTCAGACGCTGGGCGCGGACAAGAGCTCGCTCTCGCAGCAGGTGCAGGCGCTGAGCAAGGAAAAGGCGACGCTGACGCAACAGGTGGCTGCCGCAGCGACTGAGAAGACAACTCTGACGCAGCAGATCGCGACCCTGCAGCAGCAGATCACCAGGCTGCAGAGCGGCGTCGCCACACCCGCCACCCCCACCACGCCCACGGGCCAGCGGGTCATCGAACCTCCGGCCATGGTGGATGTGGTGGATAAGCTGCCGGTGCATGCTACTGCGCGCTACGACAAGCGCACGCAGGACAAGATCACCCACATCGCGATCCATCACAGCGCGGGCCCGGGCAACATCACACCCGAACGCATCGCGCAGTATCACGTCAACAACGGCTGGCCGGGCACGGGCTATCACTTCTATGTCGGGCCGGACGGCGTCATCTACCAGACCAACCGGCTGGAGACCATCTCCTACCAGGTCTACAAGCAGAACCACTACTCGTTGGGCATCTGCGTGGCTGGCAGCTTCATCAACGGCCTGGTCCCCACGCCCAAGCAGATCGAGTCCGTGGGCCACCTGACTGCCTGGCTGATGCAGAAGCTGAACGTACCACTGAACAACGTCATGGGCCACAAGGAGTTCCCGGAAAACGCCACCACCTGCCCCGGGAGCGATTGGCACACAGGCCAAAAGTGGAAGGACATGATCGTCGCCCAGATCAAGGCGGTGCAGACCGGCAGCCCCAGCCCGGCCGCCAAGACCATCGGCCACTACATGCTGTTCTGGCAGCGCGCCGACTCGTGGGCCAGGCAGGACTGGGAGGCGGCGGCCAACTACTTCGCCCGCTTCCGGCCCACCGCCGGCTTCTCGCCCGAGGACGCCAGGAACGCCGAATACGTCACCATCGTGGGCGGCGTGGCCGGCGTGCCCTACGAAACCGAGCAGCTGCTGGTGAAGGCCGGCTGCAAGGTAGAACGCCTGGCCGGTGTAGACTTCGCCGACACCAAGCGGATGCTGGACGAGCTGGCGAACACCGGAAGACGTTTCAGGACGTTCAATGTCTAGAACTCACAACGCCGCGCTCTGGGATCTGGATGGCACGCTCCTCGACTCCCACGAATACCACTGGCTCTCCTGGCGTGAGGCGCTGGCCGCCGAAGGCATCGTCCTGACCCGGCCGCAGTTCGAGGCCCTGTTCGGCCAACGCAACGACATCACCCTGCGCGCCTGGCTGGGGCCGGACATCCCCCAGGCCGACATCTTGCGCATCGCCGACGCCAAAGAGCTGCGCTACCGCCGGCTGGTGCGCACGCGGGGAATCGAGCTGCTGCCAGGGGCCGAGACCTGGCTCGCGCGGCTGCAGGCCGCGGGCTGGCGCCAGGCGCTGGCCACCTCGGCCCCGCGCGCCAACGTGGACGCCATCCTGGACACCCTGGGCGTCAGCCACTACTTCGCCGTCACCGTCACGGCCGAAGACGTGGCTCGCGGCAAACCGGACCCGGACGTCTTCCTGGCCGCCGCGCGCGCGGTGGGCGCGCCGATCTACCGCTGCGTGGTGATCGAGGACTCCCCGGCCGGCGTCGAGGCCGCGCGCCGCGCGCGCATCCGCTGCATCGGCGTCGGCCCCCATCACGCCGAGCTCCCCGCCGACCTGACCACGCCCTCGCTGGCCGCGCTCCCAGAGGACGCGTTCGACCAAGTGCTGACAGAAGAATCGTAGCGCAATCCGCTGGATTGCGAATGTAGCGCAATCCGCTGGATTGCGAATGTAGCGCAATCCGCTGGATTGCGAATGTAGCGCAATCCGCTGGATTGCGAATGTAGCGCA
>DAOUAT010000430.1:0-5926 GCA_034433275.1 Anaerolineae bacterium | reverse complement strand
CAGGCCGCACTGCGCCTTGCCCGTCCCGTCGTAGATCGCCTTGCACCATGCGCCGAGCTGCTGCCAGGTCAGCGCGTTGATGTCAGCGCCGGCCGGCAGGTATTGCAGCGCGTTCTTGTGCGCGGCCATGATGTAGGTGGCCTGCATCCACGGTGTGTAGTACAGGTAGTCCTCGCTGCCCAGCAGGCCAGTGGATAGAAACGCCGCGGCGAAATCGCGGTCGGCGGCGAGGTCTTCGGCCAGGTCGGCCAGGTTGGCCAGCGCGTCAACCTTTTGCAGGGGCGGGAAGGTGCCGTGCAGCGCGCCCACCAGGTCAACGGTGCCCTTGCCCGCCTGCGCGCCAGCGGTCACCAGGTCCAGCAACGGGCCTTCCTCCGAGCTGGTGAAGTCGAAGCCGCCGTCCTTGAGGATCGCGCGGAACTTCTCCTGTTCCTCCACCGGCGCAAACTGGGTGGAGAAGAACACCAGGCTGGACATGTCCACCGTGGGCGCCTCGGTCGGTTTGACCTCAGGCGCCTTGGTCGGTTCTGGCGCTGTAGTTGGCTGAGGGGCGGCCGGCGCGGTGGTAGGTGCAGGCGCCGGTGTCGGTGTCCCACCGCAGGCGGTCACGATCAGCGCCAGGATGAGCAGCGCTGCCAGGGCAGGGACGAGTCTCTGTGGGGTTGAACGTTCTTTCATGAGTTTCCTCCTGGATCGAGATGGCTGGATCAAGGTCAGTAGTTAGCCAAAGTGACTTTGGGCCGCTGTGCCGGACGGCGCCAGCCGTCGGCGTTGGCCTGCACATGCGGTGCTTTGCCGGATTCAGCTACTGGTGGTGTACACCTCCTTCGAGCCGCGACTGGCTCGCTCAAGCCGCGATGCGCTGCCGCAGGACTGGCGCGCCATCAGCTTCGGCTCCAAAATGACCTGGCGGGAAGCTAACTGCTCACCGTGGATCAGCCGGATTAGTTTCTCACACACCGTCTTGCCGATCTGATAAATGGGCTGATGCACGGTCGTGAGGGGGGGGTGTGAATGCTCGGCCATGGGAATATCGTCGAAGCCGGTGACCGCGATGTCCCGGCCGATGACCAGACCGCGTTCTTGGGCTGCGCTCATCGCACCCAAGGCCATGAGGTCGTTGCAGGCCGCAATGGCAGTGGGCCGCTGCGGCGCATCGAGCAGGCGCGTTGCCGCCTGAAAGCCGCTCTTTTGGGTGAGATCACCGAGGATGATCTGATGCTCGGCCAGATCAAGGCCGTGCTCGGCCAGGGTCTGGCGCAGGCCGACCAGGCGGTGCTCGGCGAACAACAGATCGGGCGGCGGCGCCAGGCAGGCGATGCTGCGATGCCCAAGCCCGATCAGGTGCTCGGCAATCAGGCGCATCCCTTGCGTGCCATCCACATCTACGAAGGGGAAGTCCAGGTCGCCTTCGCAGCGCCCAAAGGCGACAAATGGAAAACCTACGTCTCGCAGATAACTGATCCGGGCATCTTGCCGCCGCGTGCGCACGATGACGAAGCCATCCACCTGGCGGCTCTGCACCTTTTGGTGATAGACCTGCAGCTCCCGCTCCCCCGGCGCCTGGGTGGAAACCAACAGGTCATAGCTGTGTTCCGCGGCCATGTTGCCGACGCCGGCCAGGAACTCGCTGAAAAAGGGATCGGCGAAACGTGGGCCGAAGGTGGGGAGGATCAGGCCGATGGTCTCCGTGTGGCGTTTCTGGAGACGCCGCGCCAGCAGGTTGGGGGTGTAGCCAAGTTCATCGGCGACGCGGCGGACAAGGGTTTTGGTATCGGCGCTCACGTCAGCATAATCGGCTAGTGCGCGCGACACCGTGGTGATGGACTTGCCTGTGCGGCGAGCGATCTCCTTGAGCGTGGCTGACATTGCCATCCCTCCCGGCCCATCTCAGGGGTGCGGTCTGACCTGCACTTGCGGCTGCACAGCAACGCAAGCGCTAAAGAGCGCCTGCCCTCGCCAGGGCGCCCCTGGCCAAAAAGAGACTCCCAAAACGTTTTGGGTGTGTGGTATCATAAACCAAAACGTTTTGGATGTCAAGGGGTTTTTGACTTAATCACGACATCTGCGCGAAAATACACGATCATTGGGAGGCCTCTCATGGGAGAAACGATCGTTTTGCAAGCACCGGGCGCTATCGTTTATGAAGAGTTCCCGGAACGTGCGCTGGAGCCGCACGAAGTGCGCGTACACACCCTCTACACCGGCATCAGTGCGGGCACCGAGCTGACCGCGTATCGCAGCAGCAACGTCTATCTGCACAAGCGGTGGGATGGCGATCAGCGCCTGTTTGCGCCGGGCGACTTGCCCAGCAAGCAGTACCCTGTGCGCGACCTGGGCTACGAGGAGTCGGGCGAGGTCGTCGAGGTGGGGCGCGCGGTGACGCGCGTCAAGCCCGGCGCTATCGTCTGCGGCACGTGGGGCCACCGCACGGGGCACATCCTGACCGAGGACTACGCCGCGGGCCGGCTGCTGCCCGCTGGCCTCGACCCGATCCTGGGCATCTATTCGCACATGGGGGCCATCGCGCTCAACGGTATCCTGGACGCGGGCATCCGGCTGGGGGAGACGGTGGCGGTGTTCGGCCTGGGCGTGCCCGGCCAGATCGTGGCGCAGATGGCCGCGCGTTCCGGCGCGCAAGTGATCGGGGTTGACTTGATCCCGGCGCGGCTGGCGCTGGCCGTCGAGTTAGGCGCGGTACACGTGCCGCTGGACGCCCGCGCGGGTCGCACCGCCGAGCAGATCAAGGCGTTGACCGATAACCGCGGGGCCGACGTCTGCATCGAGGCGTCCGGCGCGTACCCCGCGCTGCACGAGGCGGTGCGCGCCGCCGCATACTCGGGCAAGGTCGTCGCGCTCGGCTTCTTCCAGGGGCCGGGCCTGGGGCTGGACCTGGGCGAGGAGTTCCACCACAATCGGATCAACCTGGTCTGCTCGCAGATTTCCGGCGTGGGGCCTGAGCTCAGCTATCGGTGGAATCGCGATCGCCTGGTGCGCACCGGCCTCCGGCTGCAAGCCGAGGGTGTGTTGCAGCTCCGGCCCCTGATCACGCACATCCTGCCCTGGCAGGAGGCGGTCGAGGCGTACCGGATCCTGGATCAGGCGCCGGAGGTTGCGCTCCAGGTAGTGCTGAAGTTGCCGACTTTGGGACCTGCGAGGGGATAGCGTGCGACTCAAGACAGCCATCCTTGGCTGCGGTGGGTTCGCCCATCGTCATGCCGCCAACCTGGTGGCCCAGGCCGACAAGTTCGAGCTGGTTGCTCTTTGCGACCGCCATCCTGAGCGGGCGCAGGCCTTCTGTGACCAGTACACGGCCGGCCGGGCCGCAATTTTCACAGACCATCACGCGCTGTTCGACCGGGCCGCGTTGGACCTGTGCGTGATCTGCCTGCCGCCCTATGGCCACACCGATGAGGTGGAGGTCGCGGCCGCGCGCGGGGTCCACCTGCTGTTGGAGAAGCCCATCGCGCTGACCTCAGAGCACGCGTGGCGCATGGTGGAGGCCGCTGAACGCGCCGGCATCGTGACCCAGGTCGGCTTCATGTTTCGCTTCGGCGCGGCCGTGGAGCGGCTCAAGGCGCTCATCGCATCCGGCGCGGCCGGCCCGGTGGGGCTGATGAGCGCGCGCTACTTCTGCAACGCACTGCACGCCGGGTGGTGGCGTGATCGATCCAGGTCCGGGGGCCAGTTGGTGGAGCAGGTGATCCACATGCTGGACCTGATGCGCCATGTCATGGGCGAACCTGTCTCGGTCTACAGCCTGCAACACAACCTGTTCCACCAGCACATGCCGGACTACACCGTAGAGGACGTTTCGGGCACGGTGATCGGCTTCCGGGGCGGCGGCGTGGGGGTGGTTTACGCCACCAACGGCGCGATCCCCGGCCAATGGATCAACGATTACCGCGCGGTCGCCAGGAATGTGACGGCGGACTTCACCGATGCGAACCACGCCACCTTCACCTACACGGCCGGGCCAGGGCTGCGGGTTGAAACGGTTGCTGCAGAAGAAGGCTATCACCTGCGCGAGCTGCTCGATCTGCAGCAGGCGATTGTGGGTGGGCGCAGCGCGCGCACGCCGATCCGCGAGGGCGCACTGTCACTGGACCTGGCGCTGGCCGCCCGCCGCTCGGCGGAGCTCCGGGCCGCGGTGGTCCTGGCGTGAACACAGGGCTTGGGCTGCCAGGCGCGCTTGTGCGGCGCCCCCTTCGCGGACAGCCGCTTGTGCAGGTCGAGCATGCGCGCCACGAGGCTCACCGTGCGGTCACGGCGCACGGCGGTGACGGGTGAAATGAAGGTGGGTGTTCAAAGGAGGGAAAGCGATACCTGATCCAGAAAATCGCGCTTTACCATCGGGCTCGATAGGGTCGAACTCATGATGATCACTACTGACCAGGCATGTATTGAGCTGGCGCACCAGGCTTAGCGCCACTGAATCCGCCAGCGAACTACGATAGATCACCCTAAACTCACCAGCCTGCTGCATCAAGGAGCGGCCCACAACCTCCACCACTGTAAGCGGGAGGTCGTTTTCTCGGTTTGTTTGCCTCGGGCGAACGCATCGGCGCTGCTGTCGGATGTGCCTACCGCCCCGCCACCACCGCGATCTCGTCGTCGCTTAACCCATACAGCTCGTACACCAGCGCATCAATCTGCCGATCCGTCGCTTCGATCTGGCGCTGGAGCACCGTCTTGACGTGCGGCGCACCCTCCGCGGCCAGCCGCTTGTGCAGATCGAGCATCCGCTCCACCAGGCCCACCATGCGGTCGTGGCGCGCGACGTCGGCGGGGTCGGTGAAGTTGATGGTGCGGATGGGGAGTTGTTCGATGAACCTTTTGCCGTACGACCAATAGCCACCCCGAAATGGGCTACTTACCCGCTTCAGACAAAAGTCAAGCAGCGGTGAACTCAACAATGCTTGTAGGTAATGGAGCGAATGGGAGTTGTTAGCCTCAGACCACCTCACACCATAATATGGACCGTTACCGCCCCCTGTGAAGTACAGGCCCTCGTTATCATATGCATATCGCCCAAAAAGAGATATAACTTGCACGATAAGCTTCGGATCATCAAACAAGGTTAAGTTCTTGCGATACAAATATCCGTACCACTGTTCATTGTTAGCTTTTCCACCCTCACGAGCACGAAGCGCCTTTGACCGGGAATTCAAGTATTCCCAAGCCCTTGGATATAGTGACTTCATTTCGTTCTGTGACATCAAGACGGCCTTGCCGCTGGTCAGATGATATGGGAACACAAGCCAATGGCTCGATACTGGTTGTTCGTATGTTGCAACGGTGTGATGATAAAGGAAACGCCTTAAGACGGACTGCTCCAGCAACCATGCCGCCCCCTCGCTATCCCTCACCGCAACTAATCCATCACGCGAGGCCTCCAATTCTTCTAGCACATAGATCTTATCAGCACTTGTCTGCAGGCCGACGAAAATCGAAGCGATGTCGCCTAATCTCGGCATTGTCCGTGCCAATCGCTCCTGCAAGTCTGCTTCATTGCCCACCGAGAAATTCCACTCGTCCGTAGTCACCGCTTCCGCCTCAATCGTTCCCTCTACCTGCGCCTCCCCTTGCCGCCACGCGGCCAGATCGTGCGCCTTGACGAAGCGGAAGGCGGGCTGCGCCTCTTTCTCCAGGAACAGCAGGCAGGTATAGGTGGTCGCGCCTGCGAAAACCTGCTGGTCGCCGAAATGGACGACTTCGGCCAGGTGCTTGCCCTCGGCGATCAGGCCCCGCAGCGGTTGGCCGTACTGCGCGTTGAAGAATTTGTGGGGCAGGATGTAGCCCAGGCGCCCCTGCCCATTGAGCAGCGCCAGCCCTTGCTCCACAAAAACCACGTAGATGTCGTAGTTGCCCTTGCTGGCGGCCCGGTAGCGGCGCTTGTAGTACTCCACCTCCACGGGCGCCCACT
>DAOUAT010000429.1:0-4421 GCA_034433275.1 Anaerolineae bacterium | reverse complement strand
CACGGCGCTCGACCTGAACCCGGCGCGGCTGGCCCACTGGGCGGATGTCATCGGCTGCATGTTCCTGCCCGATGACCCGGAGACCGGGCTGATCGAACAATTCAGCGGGTACTTTGACCTGGAAGATGTAAACCTGGCGGTGCTGCGTGACCCCCAACGGACCAAATCCATGCAGGCGATCCTGGGCATCGAAGGCTGTGCCGCGACCCAAAACCTGAAGCAGCCCGATGTCCTGATGCTGCAATACCTGCTGCCGGAGCGTTTCACAACCGAACAAATACGCGCCAACTACGACTACTACGACCCGCGCACCGACCACGAGCACGGCTCCAGCCTGGGGCCCAGCATCAGCGCGATCATGGCGTGTCAGATGGGCGAGTGCGCTCAGGGGTATCAGCACTTCCTGCGCGCGGCCCGGGCCGACCTGCTGGACGTGCGCCACAACGCCGGCGACGGCATCCACGGCGCCAGCGCGGGCGGCCTATGGCAGGCGGTCGCCTTCGGGTTCGCGGGCCTGCGGCTCAACGAAGGAGGGTGGGCGCTCCGCCCCATGCTGCCAGCGGGCTGGACCCGGCTGGCGTTCAAGTTTTACTATCGCGGCAAGCTAGAGAGCGTAGAGGCAACGGATGCCTTCGGCAAGCGAATCAACGGATAGGCGATGGATGGCACAAGGATACGCGGATAGGCCTGAACGTTGCGTGCCTATCCGCGTATCCGTTTTTATCCGCTGCCTATTCCTCCAGCGTCGTCACATCCCCTTCCGGCATCCCCAGCGCCCGCGCCCTCAGCACGCGGCGCATGATCTTGCCGCTGCGGGTCTTGGGCAACTGCGGCACGAAGGTGATCTTCTCCGGCTTGGCGATCGGGCCCAGCTCGTGGCCCACGTGCGCCTTCAACTCTTCTAACAGCGCCTCGCTCGGCTCGTGGCCGGCGCGCAGGATCACGTAGGCGTGGATCGCGTTGCCCTTGATCTCGTGGGGCAGGCCGATGGCCGCGGCCTCGGCGATGGCCGGATGGCTCACCAGCGCGCTCTCGATCTCGGCCGTGCCCAGGCGATAGCCGGAGACCTTGATCACATCGTCCACGCGGCCGATGATCCAGAAATAGCCGTCCTCGTCCCGCCGCGCGCTGTCGCCGGTGAAGTACCTGCCGGGATATTTGGCCCAATACTGGGTGACATAACGCTCCGGGTCCTTGTACAACGTGCGCAGCATGGCCGGCCACGGCCGCTTCAGCACCAGGTAACCCTCTTCGCCCGCGGCGACCGGGTGGCCCGCGTCGTCCAGGATCTCGGCCTGCACGCCGGGGAAGGGCCGCGTGGCGCTGCCCGGCTTCAGGTCCACCACCGGCAGCGGCGTGATCATGAACATGCCGGTCTCGGTCTGCCACCAGGTGTCCATCACGGGGCAGCGTTCCTTGCCGATGACCCGGTGATACCAGCGCCACGCCTCCGGGTTGATCGGCTCGCCCACGCTGCCTAGCAGCCGCAGCGACGACAGGTCGTGCCGGTTGGGCCACGCCTCGCCGAAACGCATCAGCCCGCGGATGGCGGTGGGCGCGGTGTAGAGCACGTTGACCCCGTACTTCTCGACCATGCTCCACCAGCGGTTGGGATACGGATAGGTGGGCGCGCCTTCGTACATGAAGCTGGTGGCCCCCAGCAGCAGCGGGCCGTAGACGATGTACGAGTGGCCGGTGATCCACCCCGGATCGGCCGCGCACCAGTAGCGGTCATCCTCTTTGAGGTCGAACACGGCCTTGAGCGTGGTCGCCACGCCCACCATGTAGCCGCCGTGGGTGTGCAGGATCGCCTTGGGCTTGCCGGTGGTGCCGGAAGTGTACAGCATGAAGAGCGGGTCTTCGGCGTCCATCACCTCGGTCTCGCAGCGGTTGCCGCCTGCGGATGCGCGCGCGATGGGCAGCCCCATCAGCTCGTGCCACCAGTAATCGCGGCCCTGTTCCATGGGGACCTCGTGGCCGGTGCGCCGGAACACGATGACATGCTCCACCGACCCGGCGCGCTTGATGGCCTCGTCCAGGATGCGTTTCAGCTCCACGACCTTGCCGTTCATGAAGCCGCCGTCGCACGTGATCGCCACGTTGGACTGGCTGTCCTCAATGCGGCCGTGCAGCGCCTCCACCGAGAAGCCGCCGTAGACCACGGAGTGGATCGCGCCGATCTTGGCGCACGCCAGCATGGCGATGGGCAGCTCGGGCACGCGGCCCATGTAAATCGTGACGCGGTCCCCCTTCTTGACGCCCATGCTGCGCAGCACGTTGGCGAACATGCACACCTCGCGGTTGAGCGCGTGGTACGAGAAGGTGCGCACCTCGCCGTTCTCGCCCTCCCAGATCAGCGCCAGCTTGTTGCGCCGCCAGGTGGCCACGTGCCGATCCAGGCAGTTGTAGACGATGTTGGTTTTGCCGCCGGTGAACCACTGGTAGAACGGTGCTTTGGATTCATCCAACACCGTGTCCCACTTGCGGAACCATTCAAATTGCTCGGCCTGCGCGGCCCAAAAGCCGGCCAGGTCCGCCTCGGCCCAGCGGGCCAGCTCCTCGTAGCTTTTGACGTTGGCGTTGGCGATGATGTCGGGCGCGGGTTGGTAGATATCTGGGGCATCCTGGTTGTTGTTCATGCTGTCCTCCGGTCGGGTAATGATTGGAATGATAACGGCGCATGGCTTCCACGAGGTACGAACGAATTATAATTAATAACGATGCAATAAGCGAATTCGCGCTGGCATCTTGCGTGTTGTGTACTTGACACAGTTCTGTGTTTCAGTTACCCATGCGCCGCTTAGCGAGCAGCGCACAACGCGCGATGAAAATAGGCAGTGCCGCCCCCGTGCCAGGCACTTGCGACATGTCTGGCACGTCTGGCGGGGGCTATTTTCAGGGCAGATTCGTGTTCCCCGAAGATGGCCACAGCCACCGCCGCCGTGAATTCTTTTTCAGAGCAGCAGCAGCAGCTATTTCCGGGGCCTGGCCTTTTCACCCGACTATACCACGGATCAGACGCTGCTGGCGTGGAGCTCGTCCGGCATTTGTCTATCAACCGACGCGGGCGCGCACTGGCAGACCATCGGCAGTGCAAGTGATGTCAGGTCGCCGTGGAGCGTGGCCTTCAGTCCGACCTACCCGCAGACGCACGCGATCTGGGTCTGGGAAGCGATATACAACTACAGCTTCCGGCAGACGACGGACTATGGCGCGACCTGGCGGCCGATCGGGAGCGGTTTGCCCGGCGCGGTGATCTATGGCCTGGCCGGCGCGGAGGCGCCGGACGCCGCGCCGCCGTGGGCGCTTTCGAGCAGGGGTTTGCTGGGGGCCGACGCCAACGGCGGCAACTGGGCGTGGCTCAAGACTTACGGCCCGGCGACCCCTGACGGGGCAGACATCTTTGTGCGGTCTCCCTCTTTTGCGCAAGACCGAACGGCTATCGTCTTTGACGCGACGACCACCGATGGCGGCGTCACATGGCGCACGCTCGCTATTCCGGGGCGTCCGCCGTATCCAGATAATGTCGCTGCGTTTGCCCCCGATTTCGCGGTCAGCCGGCAGCTTGTCCTCGCCTGGTACGATTCTTCTTCTTATAGCTACTCGCCAACACAGCTTGTCGTATCGGAGGACGCCGGCGCGACCTGGCAAACGCGTTTGATGACCAGCAAGCTCGGGAGCCCCGCCGCCCTGGCCTTCGATGCGCGCTGGCCGGCCACGCCCAACATTTACCTGGGCGGCGAAGGGGGCGTCTACAAGTCAACCGATCGCGGCCAGACGTGGGCGGCGGCGGGGCTTGCGCTGCAAAACGTGCGCGGCCTGGTCAGCCGACTGGAGGAGGGCCAGCACGCGCTCTACGCGGCCACGAGTACAGCCGGAGTCTGGCGCAGCCTGGATGACGGGGCCACCTGGGAGGCCTGGAATGCGGGCCTGCCCAATGGCAATGTCTGCGCCATGAGCCGGAGCGCCACGGGCCTGGCCGTTGGCCTGTGCGACGGCCGCGCCTATCTGTGGTCGGCGACGCTGAACACCTGGCAGCGGGTGGGCGCGCGGCTGCCGAGCGGGATCAATGCGCTGCTCTTGCAGGGCGCCTGGCCGGATGGCACCCTGTGGGCGGGCACGAGCGATGGCATCTATCGGGCTCAGTTCTATACGGGGCCGCTCCACAACCTGTGGTTGCCGGTCATCATGCGCCACCGCTGAAGTGACGCAATCCGGCGGATTGCGCTACATTGGATAAAAAGCAACACGCCCGGCGCCTCTTCGCGCCGGGTGTGTTGCTTGATTGAATCCCTGATTTACGCCTTCGGCTTATGGCACGTCTGGCAGGAATCGTTGGTGCGGCCGGCGTGGTCGGCGGGCGCCGGTTTCAGGCCCCCATCGGGGTTATGGCAGGCCAGGCACTGTTCGCGGCCGGTCAC
>DAOUAT010000428.1:0-11685 GCA_034433275.1 Anaerolineae bacterium | reverse complement strand
AGATGGCGATCACGTTGCTCGCCGGAACCATCCGCGCCGCCAGCCTGTTGCTCGATTCCAATCTGCGCATCTGGCCCGAGCCGGCGCTGCTGGCCAGGTTCGAGCCGGCGCTGGCCGAACTGCGCGCGCAGGCGGGGTGTGTGCGGCCGGTCGAGCGTGCCCGCTGACCCGAAAAGGCCGCGTGTTGAACCTGGAGTCGAGGCTTCAGCCGGTGTCTCGCTTCCAGCGTCAGACCGGCTGAAGCCTCGACTCCGGCCTTTTCAAGCGCGCCGCCGGTCTTATACCGGCGAGAAGCGCCCAATCTACCAATTGACCAGTTGGAGCGTGCATGTACATCATCAAGCGTTTTGAAGACAAAGTCGCCGTCGTCACCGGCGGAGCCAAGGGCATCGGCAAGGGCTGCTGTCTGCGCTTCGCTGAGGAGGGGGCCAGGGTGGCCGTGCTCGACCTGGCGATGGCCGAAGCTGCCGAGGTCGCGGCCGAGTGCCAGCGGCTGAGCGGGGCGCCTGCGCTGGCGCTGCGCTGCGATGTCAGCGACAAAACGAGCGTGGACGCGGCCTTCGCGGCCGTGGTGGACGCCTGGGGCAGCATAGACATCGTGGTGGCATCGGCCGGGATCTACTCAGGCCAACCATTGGTCGAGGTGCCGCTGCCGGCCTGGCAGAAGGTCATTGACATTGACCTGACAGGCGTCTTCCTGACCAACCAGGCCGCGGCCAGGGTCATGATGCAGCAGAATTGCGGCGGCGCGATCATCAACATCTCCTCCATGGCAGGCAAGACATCCTGGCCGGCCAGCGCGCAATACAGCGCGGCCAAGTCCGGCGTCATCGGGCTGACGCGCAGCGTGGCGATGGAGCTGGCCTCGTATGGGGTCACCACCAACGCGGTCTGCCCCGGCAACACCATGACTGAAATGGTGCTAGGCGTGGCCAAGGAAGTCGGCGGCCGAGATGGTCTCTCGCTGGAGGAGTGGATCGCCCTGCGGTCGCAGGATTGCCCCATGAAGCGCTTCGCCACCGTGGAGGAGATCGCCGGCGTTGTGGCGTTCCTGGCCTCGCCGGATGCCGCCTTCATCACCGGTCAGGCGATTGAGGTGGATGGCGGGATGGTCATGTCGTAGGGTGCTTTGACAGTCGTTCTTTTGACCGGTATAATTCGGGCCAGGAGCAAAACTATGTTGGACACTTCGGCTGTGAGACTAACCCTCCCTGAGTGGGATCGCATCGTCCGTCTTGGCGCGGAGAGACACGCCCAGGAGTTGAAGAAAGAGCTGAAGGCCGTGCGCCAGCAAATAGCCGTGTTCGAGCGCAAGTACGGTCAAACCTTCGCTCAACTCCAACGCGTTGGCCTGCCTGATGATGCTGGGTTGGAGGCGCATGAAGACTACGTCGAGTGGAGCAGTTGGCAAGGGCGCGAGGCGGAGCTGATGGAAAAGCTCCAAGGGGTGGACGCCATCGCCGGTTCCAGGTATGGCGGCTAATCTTTTTGGACGCATCGCGGCTGCTCACGCAGCAGGTGGCAGCATTATTGCTGCGGTTGACCTGCTGCCCACCAGGGCACCTCAGCATGTGCGCTTTCGGCTGACCTTGACCGATGGCAGCCGCCTCCATGTGAGCGAGGATTGGCAGAGCGGTGCATTGGGCGCTTACAGCTACTACTGGCTTGATCCCGTTGATAACCTCATCATCGGGTGGGACAATGCGCCGCATCATGCGAGTATTTCGTCTCACCCGCACCACAAGCACATCACTGCGCAGGCCAATCGCCAGCCTTCTACTGAACGGACCCTGGAGGACGTGCTGACCGTGATTCGCACGCGCCTGGGTGCGTGACTATCGCATCTTCCCAAGTACGTTGCGACTATCATCACGCATCACGCATCACGCACCACGTTTGACTTTCTCGGAGAAACACATGGAACTAACCGGTTATCTCGATTTCTGGTTCCGCGACCTGCCCATCGTGGAACGGATTCAACACTTTCAGCGCCTGGGCATCCGCCGGCTGGACGTCTGGCTCTGGCGGGAGCGGCCCATGGCCGAGATCTACGCCGAGTGCCAGGCGCGCGGTATGATCATCAATTCGACGTTTGATGGCGACTGCGGCAACCTGGTGGACGCCACCGATCACGACCGCTGTCTGCGTGCCTGGTCAGAGTCGCTGGAGGCGGCGGCCAAATACGAGATCCCGCACCTGTTCATCTTCTCCAATCAGATTGACGTCTCGGCCAAAGGGGAGTGGGTGCAGCAGCTCAACCGGGACTACACTCCCGGCGAGATGTACGCCAACCTGCTCGATGGCGTGGAGAAGATCATGAAGCTGGTCAAGCAGACCGGCGTCCAGCTCTGGTTCGAGGCGCTGAACACCTTCCACATCCACGGCGGCGTGTTCGTCAGCACGCACGACCTGGCCGCCGACGTGGTGCGCCGCTTCGACGACCCGCAGCTCCGGCTCTCGTTTGATTGCTACCACCAGCAGCGCACGGCCGGCAACCTGATCTGGGGCATGGAGCAGTACTACGGTCTCTATCCCACCTTCCACATCGGCGACTGTCCCACGCGCCAGGAGCCGGGGACAGGCGAGATCAACTTCGCCAACATCTCGAAGAAGTTGGACGAGCTGGGCTACGATGGCCTGATCGGGCTGGAATGCTATCCCAGCACGACCGAGGAAGAGGCGCTTGCCCGGATTCGGCAGTATTTCCCGAGGGCAAGGTAGAGTGGTAGATTGGTAGCCGGTAGACAGATGCCCCTACCAACCTACCAACCTACCAACTTACCACAACCTGAGGAGCACATGCACAAAACCCGACGACTTAATCGCATCCTCGCGGCCGACGGCAAGGCCCTGATTGTGGCGATGGATCACGGCGCGATCCAGGGGCCGAAGGGACTGGAGCGGCCCGGTGAGGTCATCCGGCAGATCGCGGACGGCGGCGCGGACGCGGTGCTGACCACCTACGGTATGATCCGCAGCTTCGCCAGGGAGCTGGCCCCGCTGGGCGTCATCATGCGCACCGACGGCGGCGCCAGCACCATCGGCCCGGACATCAGCCAGAGCGCGCCGCTCTATTCGGTGGAGGATGCCCTCCGGCTGGGCGCGGACGGTGTGGTCTGCAATGCGGGGCCGGGCCACCGCAACGAAGTGCAGCACATGGAATGGCTGGCCAGCCTGGGCGCCGCCTGCGATCAGTGGGGCATGGTGCTGGTGGCCGAGATGAAGCCCGGCGGCTTCGATAGCGGGCCGGAGTTCCACACCCTGCCGAATCACATGCTGGCCGCACGCTTCGGCTCCGAGTACGGGGCCGATCTGATCAAGATGCCGCACTGCGACGGGTTCGAGGGGGTCGTGGCCGGCTGCTACACGCCGATCGTGGTGCTCGGCGGCAGCAAGATGAGCGAGGAGCAGCTCCTGACGATGGTTTACAACGCGGTGCAGGCCGGCGCGGTCGGCTGCGCGGTGGGCCGCAACATCTGGGGCGCGCCGGATCCGGCCAAGATGTGCCGGGCGCTGGCCGCGGTGATCCACGGCGGCGCGGGCGTGGCTGAGGCGATGAAGCTCCTGGATTAGCGAATTCTCGCTTGCTGATCCGGAATCGAGGCTTCAGCCGGTTTCTCGCGTTGAGCACCAGACCGGCTGACACCTGCACTTGCGCCGAAGCGCAGCGCAGGTGCAAGTGAGCCTCGATTCCAGTCTTGGTGTGTCTTCCCTTGAAGAGGTGAACGGTATGACTAACCTCATCCTCGGCATTGACATCGGCACGGCCTCAACCAAAGTCATCGCCTTTGACCCGCTGACCGGCGCGGAGGTGGCGTTCGCCAGCCGGCCCTACCCACTGCTGACCCTGCAGCCGGGCTGGGTGGAGCAGGACGCGGATGAGGTGTGGCGCGCCCTGCTGGACGCGCTGCGCGAGGTCGCGGCCCGCACCGCAGGCCATCGGATTCTCGCCCTGGCGTTGGCCGCTCAGGCCGGCTCCATCATCCCGACCGATGCGGGGGGCGACCCGGTGTACCCGATGATCACCTGGCTCGACCGGCGCACCGATGACCTGGTGGCCCGTTGGCAGCGGGACGGCACGGCCGAGCGCATCCGGCAGTTGAGCGGCTGGCATCCCTTCCCCGGCCTGCCGCTGCCGGTGATCGCCTGGCTGCGCACCGAGCGACCCGACATCCACAGCCGGGCGCGGCGCTACCTGGGCGCGGCCGATTTCCTGAATCACCGACTGACCGGCCGCTTTGCCACCGACCTCTCAGCCGCGTGCGAGATCCTGATGGTGGGGGCGGAGACCGGCCAGTGGGATGCCGAGCTGTGCGCCATCGGCGGCGTGGAACCGGCCATGCAGGCGGAGCTGGGCTGGGCGGGCCGGCCCATCGGCCCCATCACCCCGGAGGTGGCCGCCTACACCGGGCTGCCCGCGGATACGCTGGTGGTTGCCGGCGGCGGCGATCAGCCGGCCGCGTGCCTGGGCATGGGCATGTTCCAGCCGGGCCAGGTGGCTCTGGCGACGGGCACCGCCTGGGTGATCACCGGCGTGACCACGGATCGGCGAGTGGATCAGGCGCCGCCTTCGATGGATCTCAGCTTCCACGCCGCGCCGCACCGGTGGACCGTCTCCCAATTCCTGGGCGGGTTCGGCGCGACCGTGGATTGGTGGCTGGCGCAGACCTGGCAGCCGGCCGACCCGGTCCAGGCGCAGAGCATGAAGGCGATTTATCCCCACTTGAACGCGGCCGTGGCCGCCAGCGAGCCGGGCAGCCACGGATTGCTCTGCACGCCGCTCGGCGGGCCGTCGCAACTGCCCGGCGCCGCTCCCGGCGGCGTCTTCGCCGGCCTGCAACTGGCGCACACCCGCGCCGACATGGCCCGCGCCATCCTGGAGGGCTGCGGCTTCGAGGTGCGTTGGGCGCTCGACCAGTTGGCGGGTGGTGGGGGCGAGGTCACCTCGCCCCTACGCTCCGAACGCGCCACCACCGAGCTCTGGATCGCCGGTGGCGCGTCCGCCAGTCCCGTCTGGCCGCAGATCCTGGCCGACATCAGCGGCGTGCCCATCGTGCTGGCCGACTACGCCAACTGGGCCGCGTTGGGCGGCGCCGCGCTGGCCGGCTGGGGCGCCGGCGCGTTTCCGACGCTCGAAGAAGGGGTTGCCCGCCTGCAGCCGCCCGTCCGCCGCCTGGCGCCCAACGAGGCCCTGGCCGACCGCTATGTGGAGCGGTACGCAGCCTATCGCCGGCTTGCTTCGGCGATGAGTGCCGCCGCCTGAGCAATTACGGACAGATTCTTCACTGGGATCTCGCCGTCGCGGGTCTTGACTGGTTAACCCGTTCAGAATGACAGTAGCGAGTTTTGCTTCCTTGCCAAATTTGTTCATTACAGCGTTCGCATCGTCCAACGCGAACGCTGTAACTTTCCTTAGTTCCCTTTATTCCTTGCTTCCTTGTTTCCCTTCTTGGAGGTTCCCTTGACCAAACGCCGTTTCCGCCGCATCTTTCGGCCCGACGGCCGCGCGCTGATCGTGGCCTGCGACCACGGCATGATCTCCGGCCCTGACCGCGGCATCGAGCGGTTGGGACAGACCTTGCAGCGCGTCATTGCCGGGGGCGTGGATGCGGTGATGGCCTCTTTCGGCACGGCGACCCGCTTCGAGGACCTGCTGGCCGATGTGGGCCTGGTGCTGCGCATTGACGGCGCGGGTACCGTGCTGGGGCCTATGGACGGGCCGGGAGCGCAGTTCTACACGGTGGAGGACGCACTGCGCCTGGGCGCGGACGCCCTCTGCGTGACAGCGTTCCCCGGCTCGCGACACGAGGAGGCGACGCTGGAGGTGCTGGCGCGGGTGATCCGCCAGGCGCACGCATGGGGCCTGCCGGTGATGGCCGAGATGGTGCCCGGCGGGTTCGACAGCGGCCCGGAGTTCCGCACGCTGAAGAGCGTCAGCGTGGCCGCCCGCGTCGCGGCCGAGCTGGGCGCGGACTGGGTCAAGACCTCCTATGTGCCGGGCTTCGAGCAAGTGATCGCGACCTGCTACGTGCCCGTGGTGGTGCTCGGCGGGCCGGGGCAGGCCGACCCGCGCGCCACGTTGGAGATGGTGCGCGCGGCTATGGACGCGGGCGCAGCCGGCGCGACCGTGGGCCGCAACATCTGGCAGGCAGCGAACGCGACGGGTATGGCCGCTGCGTTGCGCGCGATCATCCATGAGGATGCCACGGTCGCCGAAGCGCTGCAGTGGTTGAGGGCTGAACAGCCGACAACCTTCGATGAACTTCGTTTGACAACGGATAGCTGAGCGGATTATACTGCCAGTGAAATCATCGGGAGGTGACGATATGGTGATGGTGCTAGAACAGGCGGCCGAAACCCTGCAAGTATCTCCGGAAGAGCTTTGGCGGCAGAGCCTGGAGGCTTATGTCCAGCGTGAGAAGCGCCTGTCACAGTTCGACGTTGCCGATATTCAGGATCGCTACGGTGTATCTTCGACAGCTGAACTGAGACAAAAAATTGAGAATGGGCTTATCTACAGCCATCCAGCCTGGGAGGACCTGATCGAATGGGAAAACCTGCAAGCGCACATGAAACGCCTTGAAAGTCTCAGCCCTCGGACGGTCACCAGTTGATGTACGCTGTTATTGAGCGGATCGCGCTTGCAGAGTTCGCCGATGTGGTCACAGGAGTGAGACACATCGGCCGGCGCGCGAATGCAATTCTCAAACTGCGCCTGTTGATCCTCAATGGCACCTATGTTGACGTATGGTTGAGCCCCACTGGCGCCGACTTCGCCTATCACTGGGAACAACGGGCGCAGCGCGGCTGTTTGCATCGGCATGACAATGCACCGGATCACCCTCACATTACGACCTACCCCAAGCATTTTCACAATGGGGACGAGACTACCGTGGAAGAGAGCTTCATCCCTGATGCTCCGGCTGAAGCGATACGGTACTTCTTGAGTTTCGTCCGTCAGCAGTTGGCTAATGACGGTCGGTAGCCTCACCGAACGAGCGATGAGCGTAGCAGCTGCCTACCTTGCCCCCATCCGCGCCCTGATCAGCGACCTGGACGGCACCCTGGTGGCCGGCAGCCGGCCGCAGCCGGGCTTGCTCCCCTTCCTAGATTTTTTGCGCGGCCGCGAGATCGCGCTGACTGTCGTCACCAACAACACGGTGCGGACGCCAGCGCAATACAGCCGCAAGCTGGCCGAGTTGGGCGCTGACGTGCCGGCCGGCCAGATCCTCACCGCCGCTATCGCCACGGCCGAACACCTGCGGGCAGAGCTTGGCCCCGGTGCGCCCGTCTTTGTGGTGGGCGAGAGCGGGCTGAAGGTTGCGCTGGTTGAGGCCGGGTTCGAGTTGCTGGAAGACAGCGCTCGGCCGGCCGCGGCCGTGGTGGTGGGCGGCGACCGGGGCGTGACGCACGACAAGCTGAAGCACGCCATCCGCCATGTGTGCGCCGGGGCGCGCTTCATCGGGGCCAACCCTGACCTGTTGGTCCCTGTCGAGGATGGGCTGGCGCCGGAGGCGGGGGTGCTGTTGGCGGCCATCGCGGCCGGCGCGGGCGTGCCCCCGACCATCATCGGCAAGCCGGAGCGGCCCTTGCTCGACCTGGCTATCGCGCGCATGGGCAGCACACCGGCAACCACTGCCATCCTCGGCGACCGGCTGGACACCGACATCCTGGGCGGCCAACGCCTGGGCCTGACGACCATCCTGGTCACGACCGGCGTGGATGACGCCCGCGCGATCCGGGCCAAGGGCATCACGCCGGACATTGGGGTCGCGGGGTTAGTTGAACTGTTGAAGATGTGGAAAGAATCTATGGAGGAGTGTTATCCATGACCAAACCGGTCGTTGTGATCACCATCGGCCAAATGCACTACGGGCGCATGATGAGCCCGGCTGCATGGGAACGGTTGGCCGCGTTCGCTGAAATCGTCCACCACCCGGCCCAGGAGCCCGCGACGAAGGCCGATCTACTAGCCTTGCTACCTGGGGCAGATGCGTGCATCACCAGTTGGGATGTCGCCCGATTGGACGCGGAGGTCCTTGCGGCCGCGCCGCGGCTGCGCGCCCTGGCCCACATGGGTGGCAGCGTGCGCCGCGTGGTGTCCGATGCGGTGTGGGCGCGCGGCATCCATGTGACCTCGGCTGCGCCCGCGCTGGGCCAGGACGTGGCCGAGACCACCGTGGGCCTCATCCTGGTCGGGGTGAAGCGCATCTGGCCGCTGGCGCAGCACGTGCGCGCGGGCGGCTGGCGGGAGACCCCGTGGTGGCCGGCGCGTGAGCTGCGGGGGAAGATTGTCGGCATCATCGGCGGCGGCAACATCGGCCGGCACGTGATTCGGCTGCTGGCGCCGTTCGAGCCGCACGTGCTGGTGTATGACCCCTATTTGCCCGACGCGGACGCTGAGCGCCTGGGCGTGGCCAAGGCCGAACTGGATGACTTGCTCCGCCGCGCCGACGTGATCACCCTCCACGCGCCCAGCCTGCCCGAAACCGAGCACATGATTGACGACCGGCGCCTGGCGCTGATGAAGGACGATGCGCTCATCGTTAACACCGCGCGCGGGTCGTTGTTCGACGAGCCAGCCCTGGTGGCCGAGTTGAGCCGGGGCCGCTTCTTCGCTTTTCTGGACGTCACTGACCCTGAGCCGCCCGCGGCCGACAGCCCTCTGCGCCGCCTGCCCAACGTGGTCGTCACGCCCCACCTGGCCGGCTGCATCGAGAACTGCACGCGCATGGGCGAGATGGCGGTGGAGGAGCTGCGCCGCTTCTTCGCCGGCGAGCCGCCCATCTATCGGGTGACGACTGAGCGGCTGGCGCACACGGCGTGATCTCTGAGAAATCCGGTATTCGCCATCCGGAATCGAGGCTTCAGCCGGTCTCTCGCGTCGACCACCTAACCGGCTGACACTTGCACCTGCGCTGCGCCTCGGCGCAAGTGCAGGTGAGCCTCGACTCCAGGCATGAGTTGTTCATTCGAGACGACAGAATGCACGGCGTCTTGCACGTTCAGCACAGCCGGCCGAACCCTAATTCGGCCGGCGTTGATTCACTTTACCTCTTCCGGGGCACGCCGGCGACCGCGCCGATCCGCGAGATCGTTGCTGAGCCGGGCGTGACCCTCCCGGGGCCGCCGGATCTGCCGCCTGACCGTTCGCTCCGCCTGCGCGTGCTGCACTTCAACGACCTCCACGGTCGCCTGGCCGACGTCAGCGCGGACGCGATCCGGCCTGTTTTCTCGCGCATGGCGGGCTACATCCGGCGCGCACGCGAGGCCTGCGCCGGCCGACCCGATGCCGGCGTGCTGGTCTTCTCCGGCGGCGATGACCTGGTGGGGACGGCCTTCAGCGAGTTGGCCGGTTGCCGGCCCGCGGGCTTCACGTGCCACCCCGCTTATCGGCTCTACTCGGCTGCGGGGGTGGCGGCCGGCGGGATCGGCAACCACGACCTGGACTGGGGCCTGGGCCTGTTGGCGTTGGCGGCCCGGCAGGATGCGGCCTTCCCGCTGTTGTCGGCCAACCTGGCGCCGGGCCGGGATGTGGCTGCGGCGGGTGTTCATCCGGCTGCGCTGTTCGTGGTCAAAGGTGTGCGGGTGGGCGTGATCGGCCTCACCACGCTGTCCGAGATCAAGCACGTGCTGCCCGGTGAGTTCGCGATCACCGATCCCGTGGCGGCCGTGCGCAACCTGCTGCCCGCGTTCCGGCCGCTGTGCGATGTCGTGATCGTGCTCAGCCACCTGGGCTATAGCCTGGCCGACCCGCGAGGCATCGTGGTCGGCGCCGGCGATGTGGAGTTGGCCCAGGCGTTGCCTTCCGCTACCGTGCACCTGATTATCGGCGGGCACACGCACAGCGCGCTGCACGAGGCCGGGCTGGATGGCGCCCACGTCGTCAACGGCATTCCTATCATCCAGGCCGGCGCGCGCGGGTGCTATCTGGGTGAGGTGGAACTTGACGTAACGACTGGCGGCGTCGCCGTAGCCGACGCACGTTTGCTCCCGGTGGAGGCGCTGGCGCCGGACGCCGCGTTTGAGGCAACCCACGTGCGGCCGCTTGCCGAAGAAGTGCAGCGCCGGATCGGCGAACCCATCGGCCAGGCGGCAGCGCACCCAGACCTCGATGACGCACGCGTTCGAGAGGCCTTCGCCGCAGGGGAGTCGGCCCTGGCGGACTTCATCGCCGATGCCCTGGTTGCGCGGTGCCGGACGGCCGGCTTCCCGGTTGATTTTGCCGTGGTGGACGCGTCCTCCGTCTGCGCAGGGCTGCCGGTGGACGGAGGCATCACCTTCGGCGATCTGTTCGCCGTGATGCCCTTTGCCGATTCGATTGAGCTGCGGCGGTTGCCGCCCGCGCAGTTGACCGCGCTGCTGGACGACAACGCCCGTCGCGCTGACCGGCCGGCTGAACCGCACGTGGAACGCGGCTTCCTGCACTTCAGCCGCGAGGTGCGCTACGGCATCATTCACGGTGAAACGCGCGTGAGTGCGCGTGCGTCAGAGGCGATTGTGGACGGCGCACCCCTTGAGACGCTCAGCCGGCCGCTGTTGGTGGCGTGCAGCAGCTTCGTGCGCGAGCTGGCCGCCGGCTGGGAGCGCCAGTGCGCTGCCCAGGGCCAGCCGTTGTGGGATCTGCGGTCGCTGCCGGCCGAGCAGACCGGCCTGGTGTTGCGGGAGGAAGTACTGGCCTACATCCGAGTACACGGAGGCGTGACCGCGGCGGCCGGTCTGCTGCGCGATGGGCGACTGGGGATGGCCTGATAAAGAAATCATTTGGAGGGAACTGATGCCCGGAAAAGACCGTGAGTTCACCATGCGTTTCCTGGCCGGTGTTCCGGAAACGAACCTGTATGGCAAGGTGCATGGCGGCTCGATGATGAAGTGGATGGATGAGGCTGCGTACCTGTGTGCGTCGGGGTGGTGCGGGCTGCCGTGCGTCACCGTCTCCATCAGCGGCATCACGTTTCACAGGCCTGTGACGGTGGGCCACATCGTGGAGCTGCGCGCCCGGCTGATCTACACCGGCCGCACCAGCATGCACATCGCAGTGGATGTGAGCTCGCGCGACCCGCGGCACGGCGAATACGAGCAGACCACGAGCTGCCTGATCGTGTTCGTGGCGCTGGATGCCGATGGCCGCCCCACGCCGGTGCCCAAGTGGGAGCCAACCACGCCGGAGGATGTCGCCCTGCAAGACCGCGCAGTGCGACTGATGGCGTTGGGTTGTGATATCCAGGAGGAGCTGCGCGTGTTTGGGCAGGCAAGCTCCTCCTGACCACGACTTGCGCTATTCCACCCGGTAGATGCCTGCGGAAACTGCAGGCAGCCGCACGGCTAAGCCGTCCGCCACGCAGCTCAGCCCCCCCTCGGGGCCATACAACGTCTGCACCGCCTGGCCCCCTGCACCGGGCACATCCGCCGTCACCTCGGCCGCGCTGGGGTTGAGCGCGACCACGATCCGCTCGCTCCCGTCGGCGGTGCGGCGCTCGTAGACGAAGGGCAGCTTGCCGGCCTCGGCGTAGAGCGGCCGGAAGAGTGCGCCCGCGGCCAGCGCCGGGTGCGCTTTGCGCAGCGCAATCAGCGCCCGCACCTGGTTCAGCAGTGAAGCGGGGTCGCCGATCTGGTCGGCGACGGTGGGGCGGTTCGGGTTGGGGTCAATGGGCAGGTAGAGCTCGCCGGCCGCCGCGGTCGAAA
>DAOUAT010000427.1:0-7758 GCA_034433275.1 Anaerolineae bacterium | reverse complement strand
AGTTGCACCGCCCGGTTGGGGATCATCAACACATTCTCTTGGGTATTCGCCACGATGGTTGCCGTCGCGCTCATACCGGCCCGCAAGGCAGGGTCAACCGACGCGATATCAATGCGCACCTTATAGGAGACGCCGCCGGTAGCCGTGGTGTTGGCCGCGGGTGCGATGCGGAGCACCTGACCGGACAACTGGACGTCGGGCAGGGCGTCAACTTCGATCTGCACCGATTGGCCGGGTTCGATGACTGCCACATCCACCTCGTCCACCTGCACATCCAGGTGGAACTTGCTGATGTCGGCAAGCTGGATTGCCGGGGCGGCCGGCTGCGCCAGCGCGCCGATCACCGAGGTGACGTTGGTGACCACGCCTGCCCACGGCGCCACGATGCGCGCGTTCTGCAGCCGGCGCTGCGCCTGCTCCAGGGCCAACTGTGCCTGGTCCACCCCCGCTTGCGCGATGGCGATCTGCTCTTCCGATGGGCCGCGCTGCAACCGATCGAGGCTAGCTTGCGCCTGGGTCACCTGAGCCTGCGCGGTTGCGACTTGTGAGGCGGTCGCCCCGCGCGCGGTGACGCGATATTGGGCCTGCGCCGTGTTGTAGTTGATCGTGGCCTGCTGGAGTTGGAGGGACTGGGGCAAAAGCCCGATATCGGGGCGATCTTTGACCCGGTCATAAGCCTGTTGCGCTTGATCCAGAGCAGCTTTGGCCTGCTCCACTTGCGCGCGGGCGGCCGCGAGCTGATCCTTGTCCGCGCCCCGCAACAACTGGGCGTAGGCGGCCTGTGCGCTCGCCAGCCCGGCCTGGGCAGCGGCAATATCGCTGGCGTTGGGCCCTTCCTGCACCTGGCGCAACTGCGCCTGGGCCTGGCGCACACCGATCTCGGCCTGGCGCACGGCCAACTCCAGGTCCGTCGTGTCCAACTGCGCCAACACCTGCCCAGCGCTCACCCGCTGGCCCACCTCGGCCGCCACACTGGCGACAGTGCCGGCCGTCTGGAACGCCAGGCTTGCCTCACGCTCCGGCAGCACCGCCCCCGTAGCGCTTACCGTGGCAGAGATTGTATCGCGAACAACCTGAACCACCTCCCAGGCAGGCGCGGCCGCGGCGCGCGCCTGCTCCATGCGTTGATACGCGACCCACGCACCCCCGGCCACCACGGCCAGGATTACCAAAACAATGATAAACTTCCGCATTAGGATACTCCTCAACGGAGACATAAGCTCCGGTTAGTTGTCGTGTAACGTACAGGCACAGTGTAATGCAGAGTAATGACTTTGCTCCGCAAGGTACATTCCTGATGACGCACAAAGTCATAGGGGGCCCCGCCTGCCCAACACCCTCGGTATTCTTGTTCTTTACGTCGCGAGACGCTCACAGGTTGCACGCGCGCACGACACCGAAGCCTTGTCAAGAGTTGCACAAGAAGCGCACTTGTGGTATGCTTCCAAAGTGGGTTCACAAGACAAGTGCGAACCGGCCATGGCCCGTGAGCGCCAGCCTGGCCACTGAATGAACGAGCAAGTTTCTTACATTTTCCTTAAAGGAGGCGAAGATGGGCAAGCGCATTATCCCGGATATTGTGATTGGACGATTACCTGTCTACCTGCGCGCTTTAGGTTTCCTGATCGCTGAAGGACGTCAGATCACGTCCTCCCAGGAGCTAGGGGACCGGCTGGGCATTTCATCGGCGCAGATCCGCAAGGATCTATCGCACTTTGGTGAGTTCGGGAAGCAGGGCACCGGGTACGATATCACCTTCCTGTACGATCAATTGCGGCAGATCCTGAAGGTTGATCGGATGTGGGAGGTGGCACTGGTGGGGGCCGGCAACCTCGGCAAGGCGATCGCCGATTATAATGGGTTCGCAGGCAAGGGGTTCGCGATTAAAGCGATCTTCGATAATGACCCGACCAAGATCGGCCAGCCGATGGGGTTCCACAACACCCCGGTGCGCCCGATCACCGATCTGGCGGGCGTCATCCGCGAGAAGGAGATCCTGGTCGGCATCATCGCCACGCCGGCTGAGGAGGCGCAGGCCATCGCGCGCGTCATGGTGGATGCCGGTATTAAGGCCATCCTGAACTACGCGCCCATTACGTTGACGGTGCCGAACCACGTACGCGTGCAGTACATTGACCCAGTCGTGGGCCTGCAACGGATGACGTACTACCTGTAGCGCGTGCGTCTGGAGCCGAGTTGCGCCCTGCCACCCGCCGTGGCGGGGCGCTGTTGCTTGAGCCGGCTCTGCGCGTATCGGCCGTGCTCGACTGAACGGCAGTTTATTGCCGACTGCTCACACGCGGTCAAGTGACATGACCCGCATCATACATACCTGGGCCTCCCAGTGCTAGAATGGTGACACTGCCGGATGAGACATGCCTTGCATGGGGTTCGGCGTGCGCTTACGAATCCATTGACTGGTCAGGCGCCAATTGGCCCAGGGAGGTCGGCCTATGCAGGCCAAGCGTACGGTTGCGGATATCATGACCGCTAATCCAACCACTGTTACTCCCCGCAATGCCATTCGCACGGCGATCAACCTGATGCGGGAAGGCGGTTATCGCCGCTTGCCGGTGGTCGATCGGGGCCGATTGGTGGGGATCATCACGGATCGCGACTTACGCCGTGCTGCCAACTCTCCGTTCGTCGTCCGGGAACAGTGGTACGACAACTTCATCCTGGATCACATCGAGGTGGGTTCCTGTATGACCCCGAACCCACTGACCATCGAGCCATCTACACCGATCGTTGAGGCGACGCGGCTCATGCGTAACCACAAGATCGGCGGCCTGCCAGTGGTGACAGATGGTCAATTGGTGGGCATCGTCACCGAGACCGATCTGCTCGATTTCTTGATCGAGCTGCTTGCAGGGGAAAACGCACCTGCCTGAACCCTCGGCTTTCTGATGTCCTCCTTGAACCAGAACACCTGCGATATCCGCAGGTGTCTGTTTGATTTTTACGGAAAGTGTAGAATGTTTAGCCGAGCCGATCTAGTTTTCCTACATGCGCCCAGTGTTTATGACTTTCGCAAGCATTCCATCCTCTATGGGCCGGTCAGCGACCTCGTGCCATCCACCCCGGTCTTCGAAATGTATCCCATCGGGTTCACCACGATGGCGGAATACCTGGAACGCCATGGCTTGCGCGTCCGCATCCTCAACCTGGCCGTCCGCATGCTCAACGATGACGCGTTTGGCCCTGAGGCCTTGATCAAGTCTATCAGCCCCGCGGCGTTCGGCATCGATCTGCACTGGCTGCCGCACGCCCACGGCGCGCTGGCCGTTGCCGAGATGGTCAAGCGCCTCCACCCGGACACACCTATCATCTTCGGCGGCTTCTCCTCCACCTATTTTCACGAGGAGTTGATCCGTTATCCATTCGTTGATTTTGTGGTGCGGGGCGATTCGGCCGAGGAACCGCTGCGCCAGCTCGTCAATCATCTCACCGGCGCGCGCAACGCGCCCGCGCTGAAGGATATCCCGAATCTGACCTGGAAAGCCCGCGACGGCGCGGTCAACGTCAACCCGCACACCTACCGGCCCGACACGCTGGATCACGTGATGCTGGATTACCGCTACGTCGTGCGCGCGGCCGCGCGCGAGCTGGACCTCAGCAGCTATGTGCCGTTTAAGGATTGGACCGACTACCCCATCATGGCCGCGCTGAGCTGCCGGGGTTGCACCCAGAGCTGTGTGATCTGCGGCGGCTCGGCCGCTTCATTCAAGCAGATGCACGGCCGCGACAAGCCCGCGTTTCGCAACCCGGAGCAGTTAGCGCAAGATGTGCGACGCATTGCGACGATGAGCAGCGGCCCCGTCTTCGTGCTGGGCGACCTGCGCCAGGCGGGGCGAGGCTACGCGCAACGTTTCTTCGACGCCATTCGTGGTTTCTCCGGCCCGGTCATGCTGGAGCTCTTCTCGCCCGCATCGCGCGAGTTCCTGGACGAGATGGGCCGGGCTTTGCCCAACTTCACCCTCGAAGTCTCACTGGAAAGCCATGATCCGGCCGTCCGCCACGCGTTCGGCAAACATTATGACAATCGGCCTATCGAGCGCACCATGGCTGACGCGCTCGAGGCTGGCGCCAAACGGCTGGATGTTTTCTTCATGGCTGGCCTGCCCCAGCAGAACGCAGAGTCGGTGCTGGGCACCATTGACTACTGCGAAGACCTGTTGCGCCGGTTTGGCAAGGACGGACGGCTGGCGCCGTTCATCTCGCCCCTGGCGCCGTTCCTGGATCCCGGCAGCCGGGGCTTTGAAAACCCGGATGAACACGGCTACATCTTGCAGGCCCGCACCCTGGAAGAACATCGCCGGCTGCTGGTTGCGCCAAGCTGGAAATACGTGCTAAACTACGAGACGCGCTGGATGAACCGCCATCAGCTGGCGGATGCGACCTACGCTGCCGGCAAGCGGCTGAACCGCATCAAAGCCGCGTATGGCCTGGTGCCGGCCGCGCAAGCCGAGGCAACCGAGCGGCGCATCAACGAAGCGGTGCGGCTGCTGGCCGAGATTGACCGGCTGCTGGCCTCCACGACCGGGACGGACTTTCAAGATGAGATGGCGCGCTTGCGGCCAGAGATCGAACAGGCGAACATGTCCACCGTGTGCGACAAACGTGAGCTGAACGTGGATGCCAATGGCCCCAAGATCCGTTATGCCCAGGTGGCGCAGATCATCGTGCAAGACGCGCTCCAGTCGTTGGGCCGGGCCGTCAGCGCGCCGTTTCGGCGGCCGGCCTCGGCATACGTGAGCAGTGAATAACCGATCCGGGAAATCGGAGCAGGGGCGGGGCGCCACGCAGCAACAGGTTCCACTTGCCACACGATCCGTTGCACATCCGGCGGGGCCGGCGTCGAACACGCCACCCGTCCCGACTACCAAACTGTCCCAAGGAGGTGACAGGCATGGTCAAAGGCACTGTAGTTGTCGAAGTTGACCGCTGCAAGGGCTGTGAACTGTGTACGAACGTCTGCCCGCAGAGCATTTTACACATGAGCCGCGACCGCTTCAACGCGCGCGGCTATCGGCCAGTCGTATTGGTAGATCCGGAGCAGAAGTGTACCGGGTGCGCGCTGTGTGCGCTGATCTGCCCCGACGTCGTCCTGACCATCTATCGTTACGACTCGCGCAAGGTGCAAGTTTAGGAGAACAAGCCATGGCAAGGGAGCTTTGGAAAGGCAACGAGGCCATCGCCGAAGCCGCCATCCGGGGCGGAGTCGAGGCATTTTTCGGCTACCCCATCACCCCACAGACCGAGCTCTTGGAGTACATGTCGGCACGCTTGCCGGCCCTGGGCCGCACCTTCCTACAAGCCGAAAGCGAGGTCGCGTCGATCAACATGGTGTACGGCGCGGCGTGCGGCGGTGTGCGGGCTATGTCGTCATCTTCCAGCCCTGGCATCAGCCTGATGCAGGAAGGGTTATCGTACATCGCCGCATCTGAGGTGCCCGCGGTGTTGGTGGATGTCATGCGCGGCGGCCCTGGCCTGGGCAACATCCAGCCCAGCCAGGCCGACTACTTCCAAATAACCCGCTCCGCGGGCCACGGTGACTTTCACTCCATCGTGCTGGCTCCAGCCACGGTGCAAGAAGCGATCGATCTCACTTATGACGCCTTCGTGCTGGCTGAAAAATACCGCACGGTGGTCATCCTGGCGGCCGACGGTTCACTGGGCCAGATGATGGAACCCGCCGAAATGCCCCCGATGCGGCCGCCGTTGACCGAAGAAGAACGGGGGGAGTGGGCGGTGCGCGGCAACGCCAACCGGCAGAAGCGCATCGTCACCTCGCTGTTCCTCAAGGAAGCCGAATTGGAAGAGTTGAACCACCGGTTGCAGGCAAAGCTGCGCACAATTGAGTCTGCTGAACGCCGGTGGGCCGAGTTACAGACCGACGACGCGGAGTACCTGCTGGTGGCCTACGGCTCAGTGGGTCGCACCTGCATGACCGTGGTCAAGGAAGCGCGCGACCAGGGCATCAAAGTCGGCTTGTTCCGGCCGATCTCCCTGTGGCCGTTCCCCGGCCCGCGCTTACGCGAACTGGCCGCAGGCAAGCGCGCGCTGCTCGTAGTCGAAATGAGCGCCGGCCAGATGCTGGAAGATGTCCGCCTGACAATAGGCGATCGTGCCCCGGTGGAGTTCTACGGTCGGATGGGCGGTGTCATGCCGCTGCCCGATGAAGTCTTGGAAGTGTTGCGCGGGGTGGCTTTCGCTTATCGCGGTCTGGAAGATGGCGTCGAATCACGGTATATGTGATGGCAGTCAGGAGTGATGAAAATGACAGGTGCAACCCTCATTACCCCGGAACAGATCATCACCGAAGGCCAGGTGGTCTATCAACGGCCCGATGCGCTCTCTGAAGCCTTGACGCACTATTGCCCCGGTTGCACGCACGGCATCATCCACCGCTTGATCGCGGAGGCGATTGACGAGCTGGGCATCGCGGGCCAGACGATCATGGTGGCGCCGGTGGGCTGCTCGGTGCTGATGTACTACTACTTCGACGTGGATGCCGTGGAGGCGGCCCACGGTCGTGCGCCGGCCATGGCCACCGGCCTCAAACGCACACAGCCAGACAAGGTGGTGTTCACGTATCAGGGCGATGGCGACTTGGCGTCCATCGGCGCGGCCGAGATCTTGCACGCGGCGAACCGGGGGGAGAACATCACGGTATTCTTCGTCAATAACGCTGTGTACGGCATGACTAGCGGCCAGCTCGCGCCCACCTCTCTGCCGGGGCAGGTCACTACCTCCTCGCCCGAGGGCCGCGACGTGAAGCTGCACGGCTACCCGATGCGCATGGCCGAGATCATCGCCGGGTTGCCGGGCACGGCCTATGTGGTGCGGCGTTCGGTCTACGACGCGCGCACCATCCGCCAGGCCAAGAAGGCGGTCGTGACCGCACTCAAGGCGCAGTTGGCGGGCCTGGGCATGAGCATGGTGGAGTTCTTGTCGAGCTGCCCCACCAACTGGCACATGTCGCCGCCCGATGCGCTCACCTGGATCAAAGACAACATGGCGCCCTACTTCCCGTTGGGCGATTTCAAGGTGGCGGACGAAGTCAAAGCGTTGGAAAATTAGACCCTTCGGCGTGCTCAGGGCAGGCCGTTGGAACGTGCAAGCGTCAAAGGAGACCAGTATGCACGAGGAGATCATCTTCTCCGGGTTTGGTGGACAGGGCGCGCTATTCGCCGGGCAACTGCTGGCTTATGCGGCGTTGGATTCTGGCTTGCAGGTGACGTGGATCCCATCCTACGGGCCAGAAATGCGCGGGGGCACGGCCCATTGCACGGTGGTGATCGCCGATGAGCCGATTGGATCGCCCCTCGTGCGCCGTCCGCACTCCGTGGTTGCGCTGAACCTGCCGTCATTTGAAAAGTACGAGCCGTTGATCAGGCCCGGCGGCTTGCTGATATACAACCAGTCGTTGGTGCCTGCCACGCCTTCGCGCGCCGACATCCGGCACGTCGCTGTGCCAGCCAACGACATCGCCGAAGCGCTGAACAACGTGCGCCAGGCCAACGTTGTGCTGCTGGGCGCCTACCTGGCCGCGACGGAACTGTTGCCGCTGGCAGCCGTGGAAACTGCGTTAGACCACCATCTGCCGGAGCGCCAGCGCAAGTTCCTGGCGAGCAACAAAGAAGCGCTGCGCCGCGGCGCAGCCTCTGTGACTGATGCGCCCGTTGCGGCGTAATCTGCACGACTCAACAAGGAGGTTGAGGCATGGCGACACCCTGGAAGAGCCGCTACGCGCAG
>DAOUAT010000426.1:0-25132 GCA_034433275.1 Anaerolineae bacterium | reverse complement strand
CTCGTACGCGATGGCGGCCGCGCGTCGCGCCGCGGCCAGGCTGGTCAGGTCGGCCCGCTCGTGCAGCGCCACATCCGAGGCTTGGCCCGCGCCGATGACGTACACCGGCGCACCGGTGAATGAGCGCGCGAGCTCGGCGCTGACCAGCAGCACGCAGGCCGCGCCGTCGGTGACGGGCGAGCAGTCGAACAGCCGCAGCGGCCAGGCGATCATGGGGTTGGCCGCGTCGTCGTGCAGGAAGTCCCAGTGGTCGCGCCAGGCCGGCGCGGGCTTGCCCTTCTTGATAGCGGCCTGGATGCGGCCCTGCATCCACGCGGGGACGGTCACGCCGAACTGCGCCTTGGGGTTCAGCGCGCCGTTCTCGTGGTTCTTGATCGCCACGTTCATCAGGTGTTCGGGCGTCATGCCGTATTTGTGCATGTAGGCGGTGGCGATGGCCGCGTAGAAGCCGGGGAAGGTGAAGCCGGCCGGAATCTCATACACCGTGTCGGCAGCGGAGCCCAGGGTGTCGGTGACCTGCGCCGTCGGCAACTTGGTCATGCGTTCGGCGCCGCCCACCAGCACCACGTCGTGCATCCCCGACGCCACGGCCATCACGCCCTGGCGGAACGCCACGCCGCCGCTGGCGCACGCGGCCTCGACGCGCGTCGCCGGCCGCGGGAGCAGCCCCACCGCGTCGGCCATGATGGGCGCGGTGTGACCCTGCCCCTCGAACAGGTCGCTGGAGTAGTTGCCGACGTAGATCGCTTCGACGAGCTCGGGGTCGAAGCCTTTGTCCACCGACTGGCGGAGCTCCTTGAACGCCTCAACGAACAGGTCGCGGCTGTTTTTGTCGGGGAACGCGCCGAACTTCGACATGCCGACGCCGACGATGGCGACCCCCCGGCCCAATTTGCGAATAGTCATGTGTGTCTCCTCCTCAGTCTTGTGTCATTCTGAGGGGCCGCAGCCCCGAAGAATCTCCCGTGGTCTGTGGGGCGAGATTCTTCGCTCCCGCTGGTCGCTCAGAATGACAGAAGTGGCCCTCATCCAGCCGGCGTGAACCCCGGCACGACCAGCCGCGGGACGATGCCCAGGCGCTCGGCCTCCTCGAACAGCCACGGCCGGAAGTTCGGGTGAGCGACGGCGGCCAACGCCCGCAGGCGATCCTTCACGCAGCGCCCGCGCAGCTCCGCGATGCCGTATTCGGTAACGATGGTGTCCACGTCCTGGCTGGGCACCGTGACCTCGGCGCCGGCCGTCAGGGTGGGCACGATGGTGGAGACCGTGCCGCCCTTGGCCGTCGAGCGCAGCGCGATGATGCCGCGGCCGCCTGGCGAACGCTGTGCGCCGCGATGGGTGTCGAGTTGGCCGCCGGTCCCGCTGAAGTGCCGCGGGCCGATGCTCTGCGAGCAGACCTGGCCCAGGATGTCCACCTGTAGCGCGGTGTTCACGCTGACCATCCTGTAGTTCTGGCCGATCACGTAAGGGTCGTTGGTGACGCTGCCCTGCTGGAACTCCACCGCCAGGTTGTGGTCTACAAAGTCGTACAGCTTCTTCTCGCCCAGGGCGAACGCGCCCACCATCTTGCCCGGCCACAGGGTCTTGCGCCGATTGGTGATCACGCCGGCCTCGTAGAGGTCAATCATGCCCGTGGTGAACATCTCGGTGTGTACGCCCAGATCGCGGCGATCCAGCAGCAGCGCGGTGATCGCGTTGGGAATGCCGCCGATGCCGAGCTGGAGGGTTGAGCCGTCTTCGATCAGCTCCGCGATGTAGCCGCCGATGGTGCGCTCGAGCTCGTCGGCCGGCGCGCTGGGCAGCTCGAAGGGCGGGATGTCGCACTCGACGACGTGATCGATTTCCGAGATGTGGATCTGCGTGTCGCCCAGGGTCCTCGGGATGTGCGGGTTGACTTCCAGCACCACCAAGTCGGCCGCGGCGATCAGCGGCTTTTCGATGACCAGCGAGAGGCCGAGCGACATGTAGCCGCGGTGATCGGGCGTGGATGCCGTGCCGAAGAAGACGTTGATGTGGTTCTTGGTGGCGTGCAGCTTGCCCGAGGCGGCCTGGTGCAGGTTGTTCGGGATGTAGGACTGGCGGCCCTGGGGGTGCGCCTCGCGGTCGGGCGCGCCGTAGAACCAGTTTTCGACGAAGAAGCGGCCGGCCATGGCCGGACTCAGCACGAAATCGTACTTGCGCAGCGGCAGGCACACGCACACCGTCACATCCTCGACGCGATCCGCCTGCGTGCCGAGCGCGCTGAGCAGCCCGGTCGGCTCGGCCGCGGCCATGGCGGTGCCGATGATGTCGTGCGATTTGACCATGCCGACCGCGTCGGGGATGGAAATCAGTTTGCGACGATAGAGTTCGTTGGGATCCATGCCCACTCCTTGAGACCGGACCTACCCCCCAACCCCCTCCCTGCGAGGGAAGGGGGCCGCGCCAGCCAGAACGCCGGCAACCGGACGCCCCAACCCCCTCCCTGCGAGGGAAGGGGCCTTTCTTCCCCTCTCCTGCGAGGAGAGGGGGCAGGGGGTGAGGTTCACGCCCCCCACTTCACACAACACGCGCCCCACGCGTACCCGATGCCCGCGGCCACGATCATCATCAGGTCGCCATCCTTCAGCCGGCCCTGCTTGAGCCCTTCCACGATGGAGATCATGGCGTCCTGCTGGCCGGCGTGGCCGTAATCCGACAAGTACACCGATTGGTCCTCGCGCAGGCCCAGGCGCTGGAGCATGTCCAGGTGCGCCGATTTCTTCATGTGCAGCACGTTCAGGTAGCCGATATCCGCGCGGGTGTAGGGGGCCAGGGGTTGCAAACCGCCTGGCTCAAACTGAGAAGCGGCCTCAGCCGCTGACCCCAGGCCCTGCGGGGCCTTTTCAGTTTGAGACGGTGAGTTTCCAACCACCGCTCTCGACCCGCTCTTCCGCAGCGCCTCGTCAATGCAGTGCATCCAGTTGTCCATGGAGACCGCGTTCAGTCGATCCTTCATGGCTTCCGGTTCGACCAGGTCCAGGTAGAACAGCCCCTCGGCGCGGGCCGCGTCGTCGGGGAAGCGCACGGTGCCGCTGGCGGGGACGAGCACGTGGTTCGCCATCGAGCCGTCGGCCATCAGGTGGCTGCCCAGGACGTGGTTGCGCGGCCAGTCGCGGCGGAGCAGCAGCGCGCCGCCCGCCGCGGCCAGGTTGAACATGAAGGAGGTGCGGCCGTTCTTGAAGTTTATCAGGTCGCCGTTGCGGTAGCCGCCCGCGATCAGCACGGTGTTGATGTCGGGATCGGCGGTCATCATGTCACGCGCCATCTTCAGCGCGGCGATGGTGGTGCCGCAGCGCATCTGCACGTCAATGGCCCACGCCCGCGTCGCGCCGATCTCGTACGCCAGCTTGATGCCCGCGGTCCAGAGGAGGTATTCCTTCCACTCCTCGGTGGTGCAGAGGACCAGGTCAATCTCGTCCGGCTTGATCCCGGCCTTCGCCAGACAGTCCTGCGCGGCCCAGATGCCCATCTGGTTGGTGTGGTCGTCCGGGCCGGGTATGTACTTTTGGGTGATGCCGAACTTGTCCCGGATAACCGCTTCCGGGATGCCGGTTTCCCGGGCGATATCGGCCGCGGTCAGCACGGTCTTGGGGACGTACATCCCGGCCGCAACGATGCCTACCGTTGCGACGGGGACAGGATTTGACGCCATTGATCAAACTCCTGAACGATGTTGTGTTGTTTTAGCGTTTCCGGAAAGAGGGAATCGAGCCTTCAGGCGGTTAGACGCTCAGACAGAACAACCGGCTAAAGCCTCGATTCCAGCTACGTTCAGTTCTCTACCAGCTCCAAAAACGCCGCCACCCACTCCGCCTGCTTCTCGATGTGCGGCGAGTGCGCGGCGTCGGCCAGCAGCACCTCGCGATAGCTGCCGCCGGCCGCGGCGTAGCGCTCCAGCACTGCGCGCGTCTGGCCGATCATCGGCTGGGGCGGGACGACCTCCGCGCCGGGCCAGCCGGGGACGTAGCCGAGCGAGCCCAGGGTCGCCAGGTCGAACATGGAGTTGTCGCCCACAATCAGGTCGCTGTCCCCGTGGATCCAGAGCACCGGCGGCTTGGGCTCGGCGGCCAGCAGGTCGGCCACCTGGTCGTGCAGGTATTTGGGCGACCAGCAGTTGACCGGCCCCCACGCGCCCGGCCCCACGTTGGGCCAGTTGGCCGAGGGTGCGAAGTCGCCGGGGTAACGGTCGGCGCCGGTCTTCTCCATCAGTGCGGCGGTCAGGAAATCCTCCTCCCGCGCGGCCCGGAACGGCGCCTTGTAGTAGAAGGTATTGATGATGTTGCGCGGCGAGTTGGCGTCGTCCGCGCTCCGGTCGCCCATCTGGATGCGCTGGACGAAGAGCGGGCTGACCACGCCGCCGCCGGAGCCGGCGAAGTCCTCGAAGCAAGGCGTGCCCGCGACGTCTTTGGTGCCGCCGAAGCCGTAGGGGCTGACCGGCGCTTGCAGCGTCATGCTGAGCACCTGCGCCGGGTGATCCGCGAAGAAGCGGTACACGACGCCCGCGCCGGCCGACCAGCCGACCAGGTGGCAGCGCGCCACCCCCAGCTCGGCCAGCAGCTCGGCCAGGTCGTCGCTCCAATCGCGGTTGCCGCGGGTCGCGTCGATCAACACGTCCTCGGTCCAGCCGTAGCCGCGCAGGTCGGGCGCGATGCAGCGGTAGCCGTGGCCGGCCAGGACGAGCATCAGCTCCTCCCAGTAGGTCGCGGCCGAGAAGTTGCCGTGGATGAAGACGATGGATGTCCCTTCGGCCGGCCCGCACGTCAGCACGTGCTGGCGCAGGCGGGGGGTGTCCACGAAGGTTGAGGTGATGCCTGAAAGGGTGGGCATGTCGGTCATGGTAAAGCTCCTTTACATGGGCAGATACAAGATCTGGTCTGCATATCTTTCAGCATCAACGGCCGCCCACAACAGGTAGAGATCCTCGATGACTCGTCCCATGCTGGCATTTCGCTTCAGCAGACAGACGCCAGGAACACGTCCTCCTACTGCGTAATGTTCGCGTATATGATCCGGCATGGTGCGACGGTTGTTTGTGACCAGAACGTAGCCTGTCTCCTCAAGCCACATGAGCAACTCTGAGTCTGATGTGCCGTACGGCGGCGCTGGTGGCTTGCCTGCGACCAAGATGTCCATGTCAGGGTCAAGCCGCAACAGCTGGTCGTAAATGGCGTGAGCGACGTGCTCATCGAGCAAAAAACGCAAGCGGCTCATTGGCGGCTGCTAACCAGATACTCCGGCCCCTTCTCAGCCAACACTTGTTCCCTCGCTTGCTGTAACCGATCGCGCATCTCCTGCACGAACGGCGCCGAGTTGCGCTGCCACTCCTCCCAGCTTGAGTTACAGTAAGCTCGCCAACGCGCCAGGTAAGCGTCTACCGTAGTTTTGTTGTGCAGGTAGTACGTGATGGTCGCACAGATCTGCTCCAGCGTTAACGATGGGTAGCGCGTGACCATTTCTTCTGGACTGACGCCATTCAGGTAGTCGTCCAGCACCGTTTCGATGCCGATCCGAGTGCCTTGGATGCGGATATCATCAGGGTCAAGGAAGGTAAAATATCGTTCCAGTTCCATTTATCTCCGCCTCGTTCAGTAATCAAGATCACAGGCGAGTGTTCGTTGATGAGATCGGGCGAAAGCACCAGGGCCGATTGCTCCGCAGCCTGTTCAGACCCCACGATGGGAGCGAGACGGCCCCCCACCACTGCGCCGCGCACGGGGCCAGGCAGCAACGGCACGTGCCACCCCCTCTTCCAGCGGATGATACTCCCGATCGATATTGTACCATACACCTTATACGCCAGATAACAGGTCACGGCATGACGAACGCCGCGCCCGCTTGATTGTATCCCACGCCCGAGCCGACGAACGTCACCAGATCGCCCGACTTGACCTTGCCCAGCTCCCGCGCCTCGTCGAAGCACATGGGCAGGCAGGCCGAGCCGGTGTAGCCGAAGCGATCCATGATCCAGTGCGCGCGTTCTAACGGCAGCCCAAGGTCGGCCATCACCAGCTCGATACTGGCATAGCGCACCTGGGTGAAGATCGCCATGTCAATGTCCCGCAGGTCGAAGTTGCCGTGCGCGGCCAGCTCGCGCACGCGCCTGGGCCAGCCTTCATTGTTGACCGTGGCCGGGAAGGGGGTGACGAAGCGCACATGCGCACGGCCGGCTTGCACGTTCTCAACGGTTGCGGGCTCGTAAGTCCCGCCCGCGTAGATCCCCCAGTTTTTGTGGTAGGAACCGTCAGCGAAGAAGGTGGAACTGACAAACCCAGGCTTATCGCTTGCCGCCACCACCGCTGCCCCCGCGCCGTCGCCGTAGTAGAACGACACCGGGTCATTGCGCCAGTCCGACAGCTTGTGCATCATGTACGCGCCGATGACCAGGATATACTTCATGTACGGGTTGGTGGCGATCATGCCCGCGGCCTGCACCAGCCCGGTGGGGAACGAGGCGCACGCACAGCCGATGTCGAATGTGCCCGCGTTGACCGCGCCTAGCTTGTGCTGCACGACGACCGAAGTGGCCGGGGTCGTATAGTCCGGGCTGTCGGTTCCCAGCAGAATCATGTCGAGCTGTTCGGGTCGGACCCCGGCATCGGCCAGCGCATCCTTCGCCGCTTCCACTGCCAGATCAGACGTGGCCCAGTCGTCGGGCGCATAAAAACGCGTCTTGATGCTGGTAGCGGCCTCAAATTTATCAATCACCTCGCCGAACTGTGCGCGCATTTCCTCGTTGCTGCGTTCAATAGGCGGCAGATAGCGGCCTGTGCCGACAATCGTTCCGTAACGTGCCATAAACACCTCCGGCGAATCAGCGCATCAGCGCATCAACGAATGAGCGAATCGGCGAAGGGCGCAATCCGCAATCCAAAATCCACAATCCGCAATGCTCCTTACGTCCCCACCACCAGCCCGCCATCCACCCGCAACACCGCGCCGCTGATGAAGCTGGCTTCGTCGGAGGCCAGGAAGCAGTAGGCGTTGGCGATGTCGGACGGCTGCCCCATGCGGCCCAACGGGGTTTTCGCCACCATGCCTTCGATGACCTTTTCCGGCATGGCCGACAGGATCTCGGTGGCGGTGAACCCGGGCGCAACCGCGTTGACCCGGACGCCGAACTTGCCCAGCTCGCGCGCCCACACCTTGGTCATGCCGATGACGCCAGACTTGGTGGCGACGTAATTCGTCTGCCCGAAGTTGCCGTCCAGTCCCACCACCGAGCTGGCGTTGAGGATCACGCCGCCGCCCTGGCGGATCATCACCGGCGCGACGGCCTGCGCGCAGTTGAACACGCCCTTCAGGTTGATCGTGATCACCAGGTCGAAATCGGCCTCGGGCATCTGCTTCACCAGTTGGCCGTCCTTGAAGCGCACGAGCTGGTTGTCGCGCACGATGCCGGCGTTGTTCACCAGCACATCAATGCGGCCGTACTTGGCGACCACATCATCCACCCAGGCCTGCACCGCGGCCCGGTCGGCCACGTTGACCTTGTAGAAGGCCGCCGTCGGCCCCAACTCCGCCACGGCCACCTGGCCCGCGGCCTCGTTCACGTCGCAGATGACGACAGTCGCGCCCTCGGCCGCAAACTTCAGCGCCGTGGCCTTGCCGATCCCGGCCGCGCCGCCGGTGATGAGGGTAACTTTGTTTTTTAGTCGCATGATGACCTCCGGTGGTTGTGGTGCGATAGTGCGGTAGTACCAGGAACATCAGATTGTCGCGTTATTGGACCAACGGACTGACGAACTCATTGATGAATTTCACCGCGTCCTCCCAGCGGTTGAACGCGCGCTCGCGGTTGGATTGGACGTGGCGGATGAGGCCGTGCCACCCCGGGTCGGGGTGCGCGCCCGCCCCCGGCTGCCGCACGAAACGCAGGACGAAGGAGTCCAGGTTGGGGTCGGCCGGTGCTGGGGGTGGGGTTTGAGTGGACATAACGGCTGGCTCCGCGCGCGTAGTGATGGTACACGAGACAGCGTGATTCTAGGCAAGGCCGGTCACAAGCGGGTTACAGTGGGGGTGTCCGGAACCGTAACACAATCCGCCGGATTGTGCCCTGTCCCGGACGTCACAGCTTGCTGCGTGGCAAGCCCCGGCGTCCGGATGGCCAGGTTAGCCGTTCAGCAGTTGATCCCTTGATAAAAGGCCACCGTTTCCGGCGACGGGGCAACGTCCAACTGTTGGCGCAGCGTTTCAACGCAGCGCTGGTAGGCGCGGCAGGCCTGGGCGCGATTGCCTTGTCGCGCGTAGGCCTGCATCATGGTGCGATAGGCGCTCTCCCAGCAGGGGTCGCGGGCCAGGATGGCCTGACAGGCGTCCAGCGCCTCGTCATACTGCTGCCGCTGGATCAGCACGGCTGCCAGCCGGTCGGCCGCGCGCAGGTAGAGGGTGAGCAGGCGCTCGCGCGCCTCGGCCGACCAATCGTCGTACAACGCATCGGGCAAGTAGTCGCCGGCGTAGAGGCGCAGCGCCGCGCGCAGGTGCGCCAGCGTCTCCGCGCTGCCGGGCCCAGTCAGCGGCCCGCGCAGCCCGGCTTCGCACCGGCGCTCGAACGCGGCGGCATCCAGCCACAGGTCAGCTTCCGGCCGCAGGCGATAGGCGGCGCCTTCGCGCGCGATGAAAGCGAACGGTTCGTCGGGCTGGTGGCCCGGCTCGGCTGCACGGTTCAGCGCGTTCAGCGCCACTTTGAAGTCGCGGGCGGCCGCCTCGGGGCCCAGGCTGGGCCACAGGCGGTCAACGATCTCATCGCGTTGCAGCCAGCGGCCACGCTCGGTGATGAACAGCTGGAAGAGCTGCCGCGCCTTATCGCGTTGCCATTCGCGCGGGGCCAGCTCAAACTCGCCACGCCAGACGCGAAACGCGCCGAGCGTCTGTACGCGCAACTGGTAGCCGGGGTGCGCCAGGATGTCAGGCAGGCCGGCCAGGGCCAGCAGTCGGGCCACGTAGGCCGGCCGGATGCGCCGGTTGCGGGCCTCCAGCAGCAGGGGGATGATGCGCCGCGGGTCGGGCGGGCCGTGGAGGGTGGGGGCGACCAGCAGATAGTCGTAGCCGTTGGCCTCGCACAGCGCCAGCAGATCCTCCAGCGCGGCCGCCAGGTGCTGACCTTGCCGGAGCTGCTGCTGCGCCAACCCTTGCCACAGCCGGGTGGCCGCGCGACCAAAGGTGTCACCACAGTCACGGAACGCGACCAACACGCGCGCTAACGTCTCCTGGCCGCGCTCCGGTTGTCCGGCCAGGACGTAGCTGGCCCCCAAGGTCAACTCGGTAAGGGCGGCCACCCAGGCGTCGCCGGCCCCGTGGGCGATCTCGACGCCTTCACGGGCCGCGCGCTCGGCTGACGCCAGGTCGCCGGCCGGATCGCCCTCCGCCACGGGAAAGAAGCCGTAGGCGCGGGTCAGGCCCCACAACGCCTCGGCGCGCGTCCGGCGCACGTCCAGCCGATCGCCCAGGGCGATGGCGGTCTCGTAACAGCGGATGGCCTCGTTGCGCGCCGCGGTTGCCTCGGGGTGGCGTGCATCCTCAGGCACGGTCGCGAGGGCCAGGAGCGGTGGCCGCGGCGCCGCCAACTGCCAGGCGTGGCCCAGCCGCATGTGCCCCACCGCCACGACGAAGGGCGCGCCGAGCTGCTCGCCCAGCGCGATCCCCTCGCGGGCCAGGGCAAACGCGGATTCGGCGCGGCCCTGGAACGCATCAATGAGCGAGAGGAGCAGCATGGACTCGCGGTGCGCCCTGGGCGGCCCGACCTGACCACTGCGCGCGGCCCGGCGCTCCGCCTCGACCTGGGCCTCCAGGATGCGCCGCGCCTCGGTGTGCTGGCCGGTGCGCAGCTTCACGCGCAGGCTGAGCGCGTCTTCCGTGGGACCGGCATCGCGCAGGGCCTGGGCCTGGCTTCGCAAAGCCTCGGCCTCGGCCGGCTTGCCCAGGTTGAGCTTGTTTTCGGCCAACAGTTCCAGCAGTCGGGCGCGGCCAGCCCGGTCATCAATGCCCTCGGCCAGGCGCAGCGCTTCCTGCAACAGCGTTTCCGCCTGCGCCGGCCGCACGGTGTCCAGGTAGACCGACGCCTGGCCGTGCAGCGCCCGGCTGAGCCCCGCCACATCCCCGCGCGCGCGCCAGATGCTCTCCGCCTGTTTGTACCAGGCCAGGGCCTCGTCAAAACGGTTACGCAGCCGACAAATGTCGCCCAGCAGCGCCTGCAGCCGCGGCTGCTCGGCCACGACATCGGCCGGCAGCGCGTCGAGCCAGCCGGACACCAGGGCCAGCCGTCCGGTGCGCAACGCGGGCTCGCCGGCGTGGGCGAGCGCCTCAGCAGCTTCATTCCATAGCCCGGCCGCCAGCCAATGGTAGATCGCCTCCTCGTCGTTGCCCAATGCCTGGAAGTAGGCCGCTGCCCGGCGATGGCGTTCCTGACACGCCTCCGGGAGGGCCTGCGCCCGCGCGTTCAGGAATTCGTGAAATAAATGGTGATAGCGGTAGTGCCCGTCGCCCAGCGCCACCGTGAACAAGTCGAGCTGGTGCACCCGCGCCAGCAGCGCCGCCACCCTCCGCACATGATCCCCTGCCCTGTCATGCTGAGCGACCAGCGGGAGCGAAGCATCTCCCTCGAGCGCAGAAGCATCCTGAGCAGGTCTGCGAGCCAACATACTTAACGAGTCATCACCAGCCGAAGGATGCGCGCCTGCTGCAAGACCGCTCCGCGCCTTGTCATGCTGAGCGACCAACGGGAGCGAAGCGTCTGCGCCGCCTGCCCTGTCATGCTGGAATAGAGGCTTCAGCCGGTCTGATTCTCGCTGCGAGAGACCGGCTAAAGCCTCGATTCCAGAGGGTTGGGGTTCTGGTAGCTGGTCGCACACCGCCGCGCACGCCTCCGGCGTCAGCGCGCGCAGCACCGCAGTCTCCAGCAGGAAGGCGGCGACCTCCGGCGGCTGGCGGTCGAGCAGCTCGTGCGCCAGGTAGTCGAACAGGGCCGAGGTGGACTGCGAGCCGCCGGCCAAGAGCGCGCCCACATCCCGCGCTGCGCCGCTGCGCAGGCTTTGCCAGGCCAGCTGGAGCGCGATGGGCCAGCCTTCGGTGCGGTCGGCCAGCGCGGCCACATCCGCAGGGCTCAAGGGCGCCGCGTAGATTTCGCGGAAGAGTGCGTCCACCTCAGCCGGGCCGAAGGCCAGGTCCGCCCTGCTCAACTCCAGAATCTCGCCCCGGGCGCGCCAGGCAGGCAGCGCGGCAAACGTCACCGGGCGGCGCGTGGTCAGGATCACGTGGAGGTCGGGGGGCAAGAAGGTGACCAAGCGCTCGACCAGGTCATGCACCTCCAGCGCGTCGCTGACGAAGTGGTAGTCGTCCAGCACCAGCAGCGCCGGCCCGGTGAGCTGGTCGGCCAGCGCGTTGATCAACGCGTCGAGGGCCAGCAACCACCGGCCCGGTTCGGCCAGCAGGGCGGCCGGGGTCTCGTCCAGGTGGGGCAAGCCCTGCCGGAACGCACCGATCAGGTAGGCGAGGAACTGCTGCGGGTCGCGGTCGGAGTCGTCGAGAGCGTACCAGAAGACGAGCGCCGGCAACCCGGCGCCGGCAGGCGACTCAGCCTGTGCCTGGCAGAAGGCCGCCAGCGCCGTGGTCTTGCCATAGCCGGTGCCGGCCTGGACGATCGTCAGCCGGTGGTCCAGCGCCTCGCCCAGCCGCGCCCCGACCCCCGGTCGCGCCAGCGTCCGCCGATGGGACCGGGGCGGTGTCAGTTTGGCGCGAAGGAGGAGGTCATCCCGGATCATTCCATCTCCACCGCCAGCGCGACCGCTTCGCCGCCGCCCAGGCAGAGGGTGGCGACGCCGGTCGCCAGGCCACGGTCGGCCAGGGCGTAGAGCAGGGTGGTCAGCACACGCGCGCCGCTGGCGCCGATGGGGTGGCCCAGGGCGATGGCGCCGCCGTTGACGTTGACCTTGTCGGGGTCCAGGCCCAGCGCGCGGATGTTGGCCACCGTCTGCGCGGCGAACGCCTCGTTGATCTCGACCAGGTCGAAATCGGTGGGGGCCATGCCAAGCTTGCCGGCCAACCTCTGCACCGCGAAAACCGGCGCGGTGAACAGCTCCAGCGGCTTGACCGCGGCCTGGGCGTAGCCGGTGACCCGGGCCAGCGGCCTCAGCCCCAACACGGCCGCGGCCGCGCGCCGGCCGACCACCAGTGCGGCCGCGCCGTCGGTGATGCCGGGCGCGTTGCCCGCGGTGACGGTGCCGCCGGGCTTGAAGGCGGGTTTGAGCGGCTTCAGGGTGTCAATGCAGGTGTCTGACCGGGGGCACTCGTCGATCGCGAACATCTGGGGCGGGCCCTTGCGCTGGGGGATGGGCGCCGGGGCGATCTCGGCGGCGAACTTACCGGCCTCGCTGGCGGCCAGCGCGTGGGCGTGGCTCCGGCAGGCGAACTCGTCCTGGTCCTCGCGGCTGATGCGGTGGTTTTCGGCGATCCACTCGGCGGCCATGCCCATGTGCTGGTGCTCGAACGGGCACCAGAGGCCATCATGCACCATGCCATCCACCAGTTCGGCGTTGCCCAGCCGATAGCCGAAACGCGCCTTGGTCAGGTAATAGGGGACCAGGTTCATGTTTTCCATGCCGCCGGTCACGAAAAAGTCACCGTCACCGGCGCGGATCGCGGCCGCGGCCAGCATGACCGCCTTCAGGCCGGAGCCGCACACCTTGTTGATAGTGAGCGCCCCGATCTCTGGCGGGATGCCCGCGGCGATGGCCGCCTGCCGGGCCGGGGCCTGCCCCTGGCCGGCAGGAACCACACACCCCATGATGACCTCGGCCAGCAAGGCCGGGGCGAGGCCCGCGCGCGCCAGCGCGGCCTGGATGGCGACCGCGCCCAACTGCGGCGCCGGGATGCCGCTCAGCGTGCCCTGAAACTTGCCGATGGCCGTCCGCGCGGCGCTGAGGATGACGACGTCGTTGTCGTGGTGGGACATGGTGTGAGCTCCTTTGGTGATAGATGATAAGTTCTACTTCAACGCAAACCCTTGCCTCTCCAAGACCTCCCGCAACCCCACCCGGATCGCCTGCGCCACGCGGCGGGCGGAGTGCTCGGTCCAGCCGTAATCCTCCATCTCGCCCGGCTTGCCCGGCACGGGGACCTGGCGGCCCTCGTAGATGCCGGTGGCGGCCATGGCCCGGTCGTACTCGGCCAGCTCGGCGTCGTGCTGAGGGTCGTAGCACTCCCAGTGCAGCACCGCGGGCAGCGGCAGCCTGGGCCGGATGGGCGGCTCGACCGCGGGCCAGCCGACGGTCATGCCGGTGACGGGGAAGGTCAGGCGGGGCAGGCCCAGCAGCTCGATGACCTGCGCCGGGTTGTTGCGGATGCTGCCAATGTAGCAGATGCCCAGGCCGAGCGACTCCGCGGCCAGCGCGGCGGTCTGCGCGGCGATGACTGCGTCCACCGCGGCGACCAGGAAGTTCTCGACGTAGCCGGTCTCCTGGGTGTAGCCGCGCAGCTCGCAGGCGCGGTCCAACCGCGCCAAGTCGGCGCACCAGGCCAGGAAGACCGGCGCCTGGGCGATGTGCGCCTGGTCGCCGCACAACTCCGCCAGACGCGCGCGCGCCATCGGGTCGGTTACAGCGACGACGCTGTAAGCCTGCATATTCGACGAGGTAGAGGTCCGCTGCGCCGCGGCGACGATGGCCTCGATGGTCTCCTGCGGCACCGGATCGGGCCGGTAGCTGCGCACGGAGCCGTGGCGGTGGATGAGATCGAAGGTGGGGTTCAGCAAGTTATTTCTCCTGAGTTCTACATCCCGCCGCGGCAGGATGCGCCCGACAAGCAACTCCCGTGCTGTCATGCTGAGCGGGTTCACAGCTCAAAGTCAGTGGCGCAAAGTCGCCAGCGAAGCATCTCGTTTTGGGAGTTTCTAGGTGGCCGGCGTCTCAGTGTACGAAGCGACCGATGAAGGTCAAATACCCCTGGCGGCCGCCCTCTTTGTTCCAACGTTGCACCGATTTACGGATGCGCTTCAGGCAGGCCAGGATCACGTCCAGCGTGACCGGGGCCGGCCCGCCGTCAAGGGGGGCGCCCTCTTCTGTGATCAGGCTTTCACGCCCCAGCCGCCATTCGCACATCGTTTCAACCCGTTCGTACACCAACCGCGCGCGTTCATTCAGATTGACCGGTCGGGGCGCGTGCTGGGTGGATTCCGCGTAGTAGCGGTTGATCAAGGCATTGAGCGCGTTCTCCACGTCGAAATCCACGAGGAGCGGGTGCTCTTTGTGTACGCCCACGATGGCGAACTCGATGTTTTGCAGGACATCGGTGTATTCTTCTACCACATCCATGTTATAGCTCCTGCGCCCGCGGCCGCCAGCGCGTGTCGGCCAGCAGGTTCTCGGCCATTTCGGGGTGAAACTGGGGGATGACCACCGCGTGGATCAGGGCTTTGGTCCCGGCGATGACGTCGGTGCCGATGCGAACCGCGGCCTCCACGTCGGCCACCAGGCCGTCGAACAGCACCAGGCCGCGACCGCCCAGGCCATCGGCCAGGCGCACCTCCAGCAGGTTGACCGCCGCGCCTTTGATGCCCGCATCCGCGGCCGCGATGGCGCCGGCCACGGTGCGCGTTTCGATCACGCCCAGAGCGGCGATGGGTTGCGGCCGTCGCTGTGTCGCGATAGCATCCACCACGTGCGGGTGTACGCCGGGCAGGTAGACGTGATCCAGCACAGCGGACGCGCCTACGGCCAGCCCCGCGGCCAGCGATTCCTCTACAGCGGCGACTTCACCGGCCACCAGCACCAGGTACTTGCCGCGCTGCACCGTGCCTGCGATGATCCGGGCGACCGGCGCCTTTTTCGCCATCGCATCCCCGGCCTCGATGCCGGCGGCGATGGAGTCGAATTCGATCAGGGCGAGAGATGGGTGCATGGGCGAATCCATGAATCAGCGAATGGACGAATCAGCGAATGGCGAATCACGCAACACGCATCACGCAACACGCATCACGCATCACTCAGACGATCCTGAAATGGTCCACCAACGTACACCGCCGCACGCGTGTGAACGTCAGCGCGTTGGTCAGGCCTTCGCCGGTGGGGCTGGCGATGGAGAAGCTGGTGTAGCCTTCGCCGCCGAAGCCCAGGCCGGCCAGGTTGGGGCCGTTCTTGACGAAAATGCTGGTGTTGACGGCGCGCGCCATGCGGCTGAGCGCGTCAATGTTGCGGCTGAACATGCTGGCGGTGTGGCCGAAGCCGTGCTCGGCCTGCACGGCCAGGTCAATGCCCTCGTCGGCGCTGCGGACGCGGGCCAGGGGCAGCACCGGCATGAGCTGCTCAGTCCAGATCAGCGGGTGATCCACCGGCGTCTCCACCAGCACCAGCCGGGCCTCCGGCGCGTTGACGCCCAGCGCTTTGAGGATCTTGCCGGCGTCCTGGCCGATCCACTGCTTTTTCACCACGCCGTGCTGCCGCGGGCCGGGGAACTTTTCAAAAATCAGGTTCTCCAGCGCCTTCAACCGGTAGGCGGGCAACTCGACCGCGCCGTGAGCCAGCATGGCGGCCTTCAGCTTGTCGGCGATGCTGGCGACCGCGAAGACCTCTTTTTCGTCCACGCAGATAATGTTGTTGTCGAAGCTGGCGCCGAAGACGATCTGCTGGCCGGCCAGATCGAGGTCGGCGGTCTCATCTACGACCACCGGCGGGTTGCCCGGCCCCGCGCAGATGGCGCGCTTGCCCGAGGCCATGGCCAGCTTCACCACCGCCTCGCCGCCGGTGATCAGCAGGATGCGGATGCCGGGATGGCGCATCAATGCCTGGGCGCTCTCCACCGTGGGCTCGGCCGGCGCGGTCAGCAGGTCGGCCGGGCCGCCCGCGCTGACGATGGCCCGGTTCAGGAGCTGGAGCTGATAGGCTGATACCCGTTTCGCGCCGGGGTGGACGTTGAACACGGCCGCGTTGCCGGCGGCGATCAGGCCGATGCTGTTGCAGATGATCGTTGAGGTCGGGTTGGTGCTGGGGGTGATGACGCCGAAGACGCCATAGGGGGCGCGCTCCACCAGGGCCAGGCCGCGGTCGCCAGTCCACGCCGCCGGCTGGAGGATCTCCGGGACGGGGGTTTTGTCAATGACCAGGTGGTTCTTCTGGATCTTGTCGGCGACGCGGCCCAGGCCGGTCTCTTCCTGCGCCATGCGGGCCAGCAGCTCGGCGTTGGCGCGCATGGCCTGGCGCATGGCCGCCACGATGTCCGTGCGCTTCGCCAGCGTCAGCGCATCCAGCGCCCGGTAGCCGCGCCGCGCGGCCGCCACCGCACTGTCCAGATCGGGGTAGATGCCGTCCTTGCCGGACACCAGGGGTGCAGATTGCCCCGCCTTGCTTGGCGCAGCCTTAATCGGTAGCCGGCCATCCAGTTTGCCATGCACCCGTTGGACGATCGCGTCGATTTGCGCGTCAGTTAGCTTGTCGGCCATGCGTTATCCCAGTTGAAAAGTCAGCGCCGCAACTGAAAGCGGCGGCAGGCTCAGGTGCGCTTTGCCGGAGGCGATGCGGCCGCCGGCGAACGGCCGGGCGGCGACGACATCCGGCTGCTCATACGAGTTGGCGGCCTTGGGGCCGGGCCCGGTGAGCAGTTCCGCGCTTTCCAGGGCGGTGATGGCCCGGTCGGCGACTGCGATCTGGACCTCGGCTGCCTGGCGCTCATCGCGGTTGGTCAGGAAGACGTGCAGCCGATCCCCGGCCCAGATCGCGCTGCTGTCCACGCAGTACACGTGGCCGTGGGTTTTGCCTACGTAGGCCGGGCCATCTACCGCCGGGCGGAGCGAGATGCCGTTGCGGCGGGCAGCGAACATCGCGAAGGGGTAGAAGATGGACTGGACCAACAGCTCGTCCCCGCGCGTCTGCACCGGCGCAATGATGTTGACGATCTGGGCCAGGTTGGCGATCTTGACGACGTCGGCGTGGCGCACGAAGCTGTGGAGGAACCCCGCGACGACCAGGGCATCTTCAAGGTTATAGACTTCCTCGATGAGGTGCGGCGCGAACCGGCCCTGGCCATCCATCTGCATGTTCTTGTACCAGACGTTCCACTCGTCAAAGCAGAGGTAGGCACGTTTGCGGCTGCGGCGCCGGGCCTGCACGAACCGGCAGACCGCGTCCATCTCCTCGATCTGGCGGTCAATCGCGTTGGTGATCGCCAGGTAGTCGGCGGTGTCGTCGTCCCGGTTACCCACGTAGCGGTGCAGGCTGATGTAATCGGCCAGGTCGTCCAGGTATTCCAGGACGACCCGATCCCATTCCATGTAGGTGGGCAGATCGGTGCTGCACGAGCCGCACGCGACCAACTCGATGGACGGATCCGCGTCCTTCATCATCTTGGCGGCCTGCTGCGCACGGATGGCGTATTGATCCGCGGGCACGTGGCCGAGCTGCCAGGGACCGTCCATCTCGTTGCCCAGGCACCAGAGCTTGACCCCGTGGGGGTCGGGGTTGCCGTTGGCGGAGCGCAGGTCGGCGTAACGGGTGCCGGCCGGGCAGTTGCAGTATTCCACCCAATTGCGCGCTTCCTCAGGCGTGCCGGTGCCCAGGTTGGCGGTGAGCATCGGCGTCCAGCCCATGATGCGGCAGAGGTGCATATATTCATCGGCGCCGAAATGGTTCGGCTCGATGCTCTGCCACGCCAGCTCCCGCACGACCGGCCGCTGGGCCCGCGGGCCGATGCCGTCCTGCCAGTGGTAGCCCGACGCAAAGTTGCCGCCGGGGTAGCGCATGGCGGTCATGTCCAGGCGGCGCAGCGCGGCCAGCACGTCCGTTCGCAATCCGTTCTCGTCGGCGTGCGCGCTTGAGGGGTCATAGACCCCTTGATACACGGCCCGGCCCATGTGCTCCAGGAAGCCGCCGAAGACGCGCGGGTCCACGGCGCCGATCTGGTATCGGGTGTGCAGGGTGATGGTGGTGTGCGGCGTCATCTGTTGTCTGCCATCAGGATTGGTAGTCGCCCGTGACCTTTCGATACTTGGTCTCGCCGCCCACTTCCCACTGGTCAATGATGGCCATGATCACCGCGTCGCACGGCCGCTTGTCGGTGACGAGCGTCTGCCGGGCGGATGAGCCGCTGGCGTAGAGCACGTACTCATCCAGCCCCGCGCCCATGGCGTCCACGGCCACCACGTAGCCGCTGCCTTCCCGGCCCTCCACGTCAATCTGTTTCAGGACCAGGAACTTCAGGCCTTCCATTTTTTCGTCTTTGCGGGTGGCAACGACGGTGCCGACAACTTTACCGATTAGCATGGGTGTGCTCCTGGGCGATGTAGCATATCCGCCGCGCCGTGCAGCTCTGGCCCGTGGCCGAAGCAGATGACTTCCGGTTCCAGCGCGGCCAGCTTGCGGACTGAGGCCAGGGCCGCGGGCCAGTCGTCGGCGTAAAGGCGTTTGGGCAGGCGGATGGCTCCGCGGCGCACGCTGCCCAGCGCGTCGCCAGCGATCAAGGTCCGGCTGGCCGGGTGGAAGTAGGCGGTGTGGCCGGGCGTGTGCCCCGACGTGTGAACGGCGATCCAGCCGCCGCCGATGTCTTCACCATCCGCCAGCGGCCGCGTGACCCGCACCGGCCTGGCCGGCCATTGCCGGTAGAAGAAGGGCGCGGCCAGCAAGATCGGATCCAGCGACCGGCGGCTGCCCGGCAGCTCTCGCCAACGGCTGGCCGCGATGAGCGGCGCCTCCTGGTGATGCGCCAGCACCTCTGCGCCGGTTGCCGCGGCCAGCGGCGCCAGCCGGCCGATGTGGTCAAAGTCGGCGTGGGTGATCGCGATGACCCGGATGTCCGCCGGCCGGCAGCCCAGCGCCGCCAGGCCGGCGACCAGTTCTCGCCCCGACCACGGATAGCCGCAATCGAACAGGATCGGCCCCTCCGCGGCCACGCCATCACCGGGGCGCCACAGATACGCGTTCACACCCAGCAGACCGGGCAACCGGTGAAGACCAGGAGCAATTTCCATCCGCCACCAGCCGTCAGACGTTGGGGGGCAGGCGTCAGGGATCAGGCGTCGGCCATCAGTCATCGGCCACCAGCCATCCACCATCCACCATCGGCTATCAGCCGCCAGCCATCACAGCCCGGCCAGGCCGAAGCGGTCATCGAATAGCTTGATCGAGCGCATGATCTCCGACTTGGCGGCCTCGGCATTTTCCCAGCCGATGGGTTTGGTCCGGCTGCCCTCCAGATCCTTGTAAACCTCAAAGAAGTGCGCGACCTCGTGCAGGAAGTGGGGCGGCACATCCTTCAGGTCATGGTACTCCGAGAAGAGCGGGTCGGTGGCGGGCACCGCCAGGATCTTGTCGTCGTTCAGCCCGCGATCCAACATGCGGAAGATCCCGATGGGCCGCGCCTGGATGATGCAGCCGGGGAAGGTCGGCTCGTTGGTCATCAACAGGATGTCCAGCGGGTCGCCGTCGTCGTAGAAGGTGCGCGGGATCAGGCCGTAGTCGCCCGGGTAGTGCAGCGAGGAGAACAGCACGCGATCCAGCACGATCACGCCGTTTTCTTTGTTGTACTCGTACTTGTTGCGCGAGCCCTTGGGGATTTCGATGATGGCGTAGATGGTGTCCGGGGTTTTTGGCCCTGGTCGCAGCTCACGCCACAGGTTCTGCATGGCCATAGGCAACTCCTGGCGCAAAGATAGTTAGCCTGCCGACGGCCAGACGGGCAACGCCGGCAGGCAAGCTGCTCTACGCCTGCGGTTGGCGCCCCAGCGGCAAGGCCCGGTCAACGTTCTCGTGCGGCCGCGGGATCACGTGAACCGAAACGACCTCGCCGACCTTCTCGGCCCCGCGCGCGCCGGCTTCCAGCGCGGCCTTGACCGCGGCTACGTCGCCGCGCACGATGGCGGTCACATATCCGCCGCCGATCTTCTCGTAGCCGACCAGCTCGACCTTGGCGGCCTTCACCATCGCGTCCGATGCTTCGACCATCGCCGCGAAGCCTTTGGTTTCGATCATGCCCAGTGCTTCTGCCATGAAGTCATCTCCTTAGAAGTAATAAGCGTGTGGCTCGTTGCTTGCCTGTATGGTGCGTAGTGCGTGATGCGTGGTGCGTGCTCACATGACCCATCGCTGACACGCAATACGCAATACGCAATACGCAATACGCAATACGTGTTACTCCCGCTTCCCCTGCGCCTCTTCCCGCCCGCTGACTCCTTCGATGGCCGCCAGCGCGGCGCCGTAGCCGGCCATGATGTCCCGCTCTTCGCCGCCCAGGTAGACGCGGCCGAAGGAGCCGAACGCGATCACTTCCAGGATGTTGATCTCGGCGGCCTTTTCGGCCTCATTGGCGGCCAGGGCCGCGTAACCGGCCGGCTCGACCTCGAGGACGTAGAGGGTCTGGCCGGCGAGCAGCATGTGGCCGTGGCGCATGCGGTTGATGAGCTGCACCTGGTGCGCATCAATCGCGCGGATGATCTGGCTGGAGACGACGCGGGGTTTGCGCCGTTCCTGCTCGCGCACGCCCAACGCCTCCAGGATGGCCGCGCCGGCCGCGCGCACTTCGGCCTGGCTGTCGGAGTGGACTTCCAGGATGCCGTAGAGCCGCTCGACGATCTGCATGCCGGGCCGGACGCGCGTGGCTTTCAGCGCCACATCGGTGATGCGGTTGATCTCGATGCCGGGCGAGATCTCCACCCACAACGATGCGTCGCCCGGCAGCGGCAGGAAGCCGCGGGCCACGGTGCCCAGGAACGCCGCGTGTTGGGGTTGGAGGCTGTCCAGGAAGACGTAGGAACGTAGATCAACGGCCATGAAGAGCTCCTTGTGGGTAGTGTGCAGCGCCGTAACAAACCAGGTTTCTCGCAGAAACCTGGTTTGTTACGGCGGACCATTCACAAATGCCTGAGTCGCACCACCGCCTCATCGCGGTACGCGTCCAGGTCGGCCGCGCGGATGCCGGCGGCGTGCGCCAGTGCGTCAGGGGTCAGGAAGTTCTCGAACTTCAGTGCCCCCAACGCTTCTTTTTCGGCGGCCGTGAGCGGACGGCTCGCCAATGCAGCCGTGGGCCGATTCAGCAACTGGTCGCGGCAGGCGCTGCACACGTGGGTGTGCGCCAGGACGATCATGAATTCACGTTGCGACATATTCTGCCCTTGTCACTTGAAGCAAGACTATCGGGGCGTGCCACCCTGAGTTATTCAAGCCGTGAGCTGTGTGCGCCCCGGCAAGAACATTGTCAGAGGCTGGAATCGAGGCTTTAGCCGGTCACTCTCTCTGCGCGCCAAACCGCCTGAAGGCTCGATTCCGTTGCGTGTGATATGTTTGTAGATAGTTCAGAATAACCGCCTTCCTCAATCGTGTCATCCATAGCCGCCGGAGTCGCTCGCGGCCGTGGGCGTCACCGGCCCGCCCTTGGCCTCGCCCACGATCTTGACGCTGGCGCTGGCGCCGATGCGCGACGCGCCGGCCGCGATCATGGCCTTGACGTCCTCGGCCGACTTGATGCCCCCGGCCGCCTTCACGCCCATTTCGGGCCCCACCACGCGCCGCATCAGGGCGACGTCCTCCACCGTGGCGCCGCTCGGCCCGAAACCGGTGGAGGTCTTGACGTAGTCGGCGCCCGCGGCCTTGGAGAGCACGCACGCCTCGACCTTCTCCTCGTCGGTCAGGTACGTAGCCTCGATGATGACCTTGACCGAGGCGCCCAGGGGGTGCGCCGCGTTCACCACGGCCGCGATGTCGTCTTCGACGATGCCATATTGCTGCGACTTGAGCGCGCCGATGTTGATCACCATATCCAGCTCGGCCGCGCCCAGCTGCGCGCAGCGCTGCGCCTCGAACGCCTTGACTTCCGGCAGGGTGGCGCCCAGCGGGAAACCGATCACGGTACACACCTTGACCGGGCTGCCTTGCAGCAGCCGGGCGCTCAGCGGCACCCAGGCCGGGTTCAAACACACCGTGGCAAAGCTGAACTGCCGCGCCTCCGCGCAGAGCTGGCGCACTTGCGCCTCGGTGGCGTGGGGCCGCAGCAGGGTGTGATCGATCATGCCGGACATGTCGGCCGCGACGTTTTTCACACCCAGCCGCGTGGTCAACCGATCCGCGCCGGCCGTCACCACCTGCCGCGCGCCGTCGGGGTTGGTCTGCACGCACTGGCCTTCGCAGCGCTGGTCGCCGCAGATGGCGCAAGGCGGCCGCTCGCCGGCCGGGTACGCGGCCAGCACCTCGCGCGTGATGATTTCGACCAGTTGGTCGAGGGTATAAGAGCCAAGATTGACGGTCATCAGGTTGTTCCTATGCGTTATGCGTATACTAACCGGCCCCGGGGTTCCGGAACAAATCGGCCCAGTTCTTCGGCGGTTTCGATCCATTCCCGAACAACAGTTTCAGCGTTGACAATTGCTTCGTGGTAGGTGGACCCATCTGCCGTGCAACCCGGCAGCTCAGGCACCTCCACAATGAATGCGTTGTCCTCGTCGCTCCAGTAAATAATCATCTCATACCGGATCATATTTCATCTCCCAGTCTATACTTTAAGATGACACTGCGCACTTGTTTCACCTGGTAGGATTTTGCGTCAGGGCCCTTGGCCTGGAGGTGAAGTATCTCTTCAACGCCATCGCGAGTGAAGATGTGGTGGCTGCCTCGGATTCGCTCATCGAATCCCAGGCGCCTCAGGAGTTGACAGAGATCACCAAATGGGATCTTGGCGTCAGCCGTACCGCGCAGGATCCGTTCCAGGAGCTTGCCGAGTTGTGTCATCCTGGCCTCTTGGTAAATCTCTGCTCGATAGCCATGATCTTTTCGACCCGCTTCGCGTGTCTTCCAGAACCGTAGGGCGTGGCCAGCCAGGTTTGCACGATCTGCTTGGCCAGGTTGACCCCGATCAGGCCGGCGCCCAGAGTGAGCACGTTGGCGTGGTTGTGCTCCCGGCTGTTGAGCGCGGTCGCGTGGTCGTAGCACAGCGCGGCGCGCACGCCGGGCACCTTGTTGGCTGCCATGCACGAGCCGATGCCCGCGCCGTCAATCATGATGCCGTTGGCGCACTGCCCGTCGGCCACGAGGCGGGCGACCGCGTACGCGATATCGGGATAATCCACCGAGTCGGTGCTGTGCGTTCCGCAGTCCACGGCCTCGTAGCCCAGGCTCTGCAGGTGGGGCTTCAGCGCCTCTTTGAGGGCGTAGCCGCCGTGGTCTGCGCCGATGGCGACGCGCTGCTGCGGCGCAACCTTGCTGGCGCTCGCGCGCGGGACAGGTGCAGGGCCGCCTTCGTCCAGGGTGATGCGGCGTTCCTGAGCCAATTGCCGGGCCAACGGGGTGATGACCGCGCCCTGGGGCACGCGCAACGTGGCGCCGGGCGCGAGATCGCGCACGGCCGCCTCGTCAATCAGGGGCCGCTGGGCGTTAGCGCCGGCTGCGGAGGTCGGCTCGGCGGTCAGCTGGCCCAGCACCCGGCGCACTAACTCACGAACTTCGGCTTCGGATGGCTGCACGGTTCGCTCCTCGGTCATGGGCTGCTGGCATAGGCGCTCAGGTCGGTGAGATCGTACTGCGGTACGAACGACCAGTAGCGCGGCGGCCAGTAAGAGATCAACGCCTCGCCAATGATGTACTCCAGGGGCAGCGGCCCCCACAGGTGCGAGTCGCTGGAGTTGTTGCGGTTGTCGCCCATCACGTAGACCTCGTTCGGGCCGACGGTGAGCGGGGCCGCGTTGTAGCTGCCCGGATTGGGGCCGAACGGTTCGGGCATGAGCTGGCCGTCAATGTAGACCTTGCCGTCCACGATCTCCACCGTCTCGCCCGGCAGGCCGATCACCCGTTTGATGAAATCGCGGCTGGGGTCGCGCGGGTACTCGAAGATGATCACATCCCCACGCCGCGGTTGGCTCGTACACCAGGTCTTCTCCCACACCGGGATGTTGACCAGCGGCACCTCGATGTGGATGCCGGGGCAGTAGGCATAGCGGTTGACGATGAGGAACTGGCCGTTGTGGAAGTTCGGCTCCATGCTGATCCCATCAATCCGGTAGTTCTGCACGAAGTTGCCGATCAGCATCACCATCAACACGGCCAACACCAGCACTTCCACCATTTCGCGCAAAGCAACGAAGGCCGAGGCCGCCACGGATGGCCTGGGCTCGGCAGGGGTTGGCTCACCGACCGGCGTTGGCGCCGGCTGCTCAAACGATGTCTCGGGGTCTGTCACGGTGCATCCTGTGCTGAAGTAGAATTGAGCGCATTATAGCACCGCCGATATGGGCTGGCAAAAGACGATAGGGTGGCATGATCTCAAATTGGAAGCATCCGAGCGGAACGGAGCAACGCTCGCATCTCCTGAGCGTAGCGCAGCGGAGTCGAAGGGCCGCGGGCGTTGCGGAGTGCAGTTGACGGGATGCGGCCAGGTTTCAGTGTATACGCATGACCAGCGGCAGGTAGATGTCCTGCGTCAGCCTCATCCACACCTCACCGCCGTTGATCCAGTTGAGCGTCCCGATGTACAGGCGGTTCCCGAAGACGGCTGCCGCCTTGTCGTAGTAGTCGGCGAAGCCGTTGTCGCTGTCGCCCCAGCCCCCATCGGCGGCCTGCGTCCAGTCGCCGGCGTTGCCGGTGGGGCTGCGCCAGACCTCGGCGCCGGTCGCCAGGTTGGAGAACACCAGGTGGAGCTGGCCGCCGTAGACGATCAGGCCGTAGGGCCGTTGGTTTTGCGGGTCGCCCAGGCCGCCGATGATGACCGGCGTCCAGCTGCCGGCGTTGCCGGTGGGGGAGCGCCACACCTGGCCCCCGGCCGCGTTTCGTAGTCCGATGTAGAGCTGCCCGCCGAACTCGGCCAGGGCTGAAACGGTGTTATTGGGGGCCATCCCGCCGGGCAAGACCTGCGTCCAGTTCGTGCCGTTCGGCGTCCGCCACAGCTCGGCGGCGTTGTTACGGCCCAGGCCCACGTAGAGGTTGCCGTTGAAAGTGTCCATGACCTGGTCACCGGCTGTCCCGCCGCCGCCGAAACCGTCCGCGTTGACCTGCGTCCAGGTGTTGGGGTTGCCGGTCGGGCTGCGCCAGATCTCGGTCCCCGTGTCCCCGTTGCTGGTGGCTGCGTACAGGTTTCCGGCGAAGGCCTGCAGGGCGTTGACGCCGTCGTTGGCCGCGTCGCCGAAGCCGCCGGCCGCCACCCGCTCCCATGTCGT
>DAOUAT010000425.1:0-12081 GCA_034433275.1 Anaerolineae bacterium | reverse complement strand
CGGGCGTCTTTGGCGTAGTCGGTCAGGTTTTCCAACGAGGAGGAGCATCTATGAAGAATAAGCTGGCTACAGTGATGACGATGGCGCTGTTACTCATTGCGGTTGTGGGTTGTGCGGCCGCGGCGCCGATGCGGCAGGTGGCGGAATCCACGGCCGGAAATGCACCCGCGGCCGCCCCGGCGCAACCGCGCGAGCTCGCCTCGACGCAGGCGGACAAGGCGTTAGCCGGCGATGCCGAGCGCATGATCATCCGCACCGCGGATCTCAGCATTGTTGTGACCGACGCAACCCAGGCCCAGCAGGCGGTGGTGGACATGGTGAACGGCATGGGCGGTTACATCGCCGATTCCAGCGCCTGGCGCGAGGGCGAGCAGCTCCGCGCCCGCATGGCCATCCGGGTGCCGGCCGACAGGCTAGATGCTGCGCTGGTCGCGCTGAAGGCGTTGGCGGTGCGCGTGCAGCAGGAGAACGTCCGAGGCGAGGATGTCACCGAGGAGTTCACCGACCTGACGGCGCAACTCACCAATCTGGAAGCTACGGAGGTGGAGCTGCGGGAGCTGCTGACCGAAGTGCGGCAGAAGACGTAGAAGGCCGAGGATGTGCTGGCGGTCTATCGGGAGCTGACCAGCATCCGCGGCGAGATCGAGCGGGTGAAAGGTCGCATGCAATACCTGAGCACCATGACGTCGCTGGCCACCATCAACGTTGACCTGATCCCCGACGTGCTGGCGAAGCCGGTGGTGGAACCGGGCTGGCGGCCGCTGGCAACGCTGAAGAACGCGGGCCGCGCGCTGGTGAACACGCTGAAGGGCCTGGTGGATGTGCTGATCTGGTTCGTGGTGGTCATCGTGCCGGTGCTGATCCTGATCGCCATCCCGATCGTGTTGCTCGTGCTCCTGATCAGATGGCTGAGACGGCGGGCGCGGCGGAACGAGCCGAAGAGCCCAACTGCGCCAGCCCAGGAATAAGTAGCCCCTTTCGTTGGATGGCCCCATTGACAGCCCCGGATTCTACATGAATCCGGGGCTTATTGTTGCTGCGGCTCAGAACTGCCGCGGGTTGTTACGCTCTCCCATTCCTCGGATGTCATCGTAGACCTGGAAGCTCTCGATCAGCTCCCGCTGGCGGTCGGCCGCCTGCTTGGCCTCCTGGCGCTGCCGCAGGGCGTCTAGCTTCTGGAACACCACTTCCTGGACGTGCTTTGGGTTGCCGATCATCACGAAATCGTACCCTTCATCGGCCGCGGCCGTGCGGATGACCACGTTGCCGTAGTCAAAGAGCACCGAAAAGAACCCCAAGCGTTTGAAATCCACCGACTGCACGCGTTCCAGATTGCCCTCCCGGCGTTTGTAATCCAGGCCCAATGGTTTCATCTCGATATCAATGATCTTGTCGTCGGTCAGCACATAGATGTCGTTGTAATAGTCTGCGATCTGCCACCACAAGATGATGGCGAAAGTTGCAAACAAGAAGATCCAGGCCGGCACCAGGCTTATCGGCGTCACCACGGACAACCAGGAAGCAAAGGCGTTCAAGCTTGGGAGCAGGATGGCCAATACGATCAACATCATCGCAGACCACCAGGCGCGCTTGATCAGGGCGACCGGATGCTTGCGCCAGATGATCTCACCGGTGAGCGGTTGTGCGGGCGGCGGCGTCACCAGCAGCAATGCCTTGCGCAGCCGTTCGGGCAGCGGCCTGGCCAGCCAGCGCAGGACGCGCCTGGGCAGCGCAGTTTGTGTTGCAGGCAGGCCGCGAGGACCGCGGCGCTCAGGACGGGGTTGCCGCAAGCGGCTGAGCAATCCGGTGCCTGGGATGGGCGCGTCGTCGCCCAGCGCTCGCTTACGCTCTGGGATCGGCAAGACCACCCGCAGTTGCGCGATCAGCAGCCTGCGGAGCACCTCCTTTTGTTGGCCGCGGGCTGCGGCTACCGCCTGCGCCTTGCCTTCCAGGATGTTGCGCTTAACATCCTCGGGTTGTGACACATGGCTGAAGATGATCGCGCCGACTTTGGCCGCAGTGCGCACCGTCACATCGCCCCAGTCAAAGAAACGCCCCCAGAAGTTAGCCTTTACGGTGACGTCCTGCACCACCTCGATGGGCGCCTCCATCAAGGTCTCCGAGAAGGAGAGCAGTTGCCGGTCATAACGCGTCACGCGGCGGTTGGTGACCACATAATGGTCATCGAAATAGTTGACGATGAACCACATCTCCGCCAGGGCCAGGAGCCCCAACAGCAATACCCAGGTTACGATCAGGGAGCCGCGTGTAGCCGCTTCGGTTGCCTGGATGACGACCAGAAGGATGGCTGCCAGCAGGATCGGGATCGCGGCCGGTCCGATGAGCCAAAAGAAATGCCCCCGTCCCTCCCAGATGATTAGCTCATCTTCCCCTTGCCATGCGTAGCGGCGTTTGACCCCGCGAATCTGGCTGAAGCGCCGGAACAGGCCCACTTTGTTGTCCCACAGGTCCGCGCGCTCGGCGAACGCGGTTTGCAGGTCGCGGCGGTCAAGGGTGATCACATCCGCGCCGCGCAGCCCGGGCCGCGAACCTTCCATCGGCGCCACGGCCGCGCGCACCGTGGCGTTGCGCGGTTGACCCGCCAGCAACGACGTTTCGCCGTATGAGCCGTCGCGCCGGATGTAATTGGTCGGCCGCGCCCGGCCTTGCTCATCGAAATTGGTCACCAGCGCCAGGCCTTCCCGCACGATCACGTAGCTATGACCCAACGCGCCCTGGGTGGTAATGTTCTGCCGATCGGGGATGAACCCCCAGCCGCAGAACTGCGCCAGGTGTTGACGATGGGCTTCGGTCATCCCCTCCCGCGTGAACAGCTCGGCTTTTTCCAGGACTCGGGTGATGTCCAATGGCTCGGCGGCCAAGTTGCGCACATCCGGGAAAGCGTTCAGCAGGCGCTCGACGTGCTCTGCAGGCAGGTAGAACAAGTTGCTGTGCAGGTAGGCGGCTGCCTCGGCCGCGGCACGGTGGGTCGCGCGCTGGACATCGGGCGAAAAGAAGAAGTTACCGGCCGAGAGACGCCACCCTGGCCGGTCCAGGCTGGACGGGCCCGTAACGGTGATCTGACCGAAATCTATGAGCCACAAGCCGGGTTTTTCGCTTAGCGACACGGGGGCGCCCTGGTCCAGATCTACCTCCGCCATCACCAGCGCCAGCCGCATCACCTGGGCGTCTGATAACGTGCGCAAGAGGGGCATGGCGCGCAGTCGGCCGGCCCGTTTTTCTTGCAGCAAGATCTCGTACAGGCCGGAATTGCGCTCCATGGCCGTCCGCAGGTCGCCCGCCAGCATTTTATACAGGACGACTTCGGTTTCTGTCACCGCGGTTGACAGGTGCTGGCCGCCGAAAAGGGCGTGCTGGCCGAAGTAGTCCCCAGCCCTAAAGCGCCGGCGGAGCCACTCAACGCCCTCGTGCTTCATGGACTGCAGGATGGTTCCCTGGCCCACCAGATACAGATAGTCGGCGGTCTCGCGCTCCGAGAACACCGGCTTGCCGGCCGGGAGTACGACGCGTTCAAACCGCAAGCTGAGATCTTTTTCCGCGTCCTTCCACTTTTCGAAGAGCGGCGAGCCCTTGAAGGTGGCCCAGAATTCTCTGCGTTCCGCCTCGTCTAACATCTCACAATCCCTCCCGCACCGCCTGCGCCGCGGCCAGGGTCATGCCGGGCACGGCCGCCAGCGCCTCGACCGGGGCCTCGCGGATGGCCGCCAGCGAACCAAAATGCTTGAGCAGCGCCTTGCGCCGCGCCGGGCCGATGCCGGGCACCGCATCCAACTCGGAGGTGATGGAGGCTTTGCCCCGCCGCTCCCGGTGCGCGGTGATGGCGAAGCGGTGCGCCTCGTCGCGGATCCGCTGCACCAAAAATAACCCCTGGCTGCTCGCCGGCAGCAGGATCGAGTCGGCGCGGCCGGGCAGGAAGAGCTCCTCGCGCTGCTTGGCCAGCCCCGCCACCGGCACCACCTCGGTCAGCCCGAACTCGGCCAGCACCTCGACCGCGACGCTGAGCTGCCCCTTGCCGCCGTCCACGATCAACAGATCTGGCAGCAGCTTCCAGGCCTCATCCGATTTGCGCGCCTTGCTGCCAGGATCCGCGGTCGCGTCCTCCACCGCGCGGCGGAAACGGCGGCGCAGCACCTCGCGCATGGATGCGAAGTCGTCCGGCTCGCCCTGGCTGCCGCGGCCTTTGACGTTGAAGCGCCGGTAGCTGCCCTTGTCGGGCGCGCCTTTGGCAAAGACCACCATGCTGCCGACCGTGTGGGTGCCTTGCAAGGTCGAAATGTCGAAGCACTCGATGCGGCCCGGCGGCGCGGCCAGCCCCAGCGCCTCCTGGATCTGCGCCAGCGCCTCGGTTTGGCGGTTGGTGTCGGCCTGCCATTGGGCTTGCAGTGCACTCAGGGTGGTCGCGGCGTTTTCGGTCGCCAGTTGCAGCAGATCGTGCTTCGCCCCCTCTGTGGGCACCGTCAACAGGACCTTTTCTCCCCCGCGGCGGCCGCGCAGCCACTGCTCGATGATCTGCCGCTCGTCCAGGTCCCGTTGCAACACGATGCTGGGCGGCACGAACGCGGCCTCGTCGTAGAACTGCTTGACGAACGCGGCCAGCAGCTCGCCGTTGGCGTCGGCTTCCACGCCCTCCAGCACGAAATTCTCCCGGCCGATGAGCTTGCCGCGGCGGACGAAGAAGACCTGCACGCACGCCTCGCCGGTGCGCGCGTCCTGGGCGAACGCGATGACGTCCTCGTCCTCTTGCGCGCCGCTGACCACCTTCTGCCGCTCCACGATCTGCCGCGCGGCCTTGATCTGATCCCGCAGCAGCGCCGCGCGCTCGAACTGCAGGTTCTCGGCCGCGGCTTGCATCCGCTCGGCCAACTGTGCCAGCACCCCCTCGCTGTCCCCCTCCAGGAACGCGGCCAGCCCGGCGATGACCTGGCGATAACCGTCCCGATCCACCGCGCCGATGCACGGCCCCGCGCAGCGTTTGATGTGGTAGTAGAGGCACGGCTTGGGGTCGCGGCCGGTGATCTCTCTCGCGCAGTCGAGGTAGGGGAACACCCGGCGCAGCACCTCCAACGTCTGGCGCACCGCGTAGCCGGAGGTGAACGGGCCGTAGTAGCGCGCCCCGTCCCGCTCCATGCGGCGCACGATGGTGACCTTGGGGAAATCCTCGTGCCAGTGCAGCTTGATATAGGGGTAGGTCTTGTCGTCCTTCAGGCGGACGTTGAAGCGGGGGCGGTAGCGTTTGATGAGCTCGTTTTCCAGGATCAGCGCTTCGAGCTCGGTGTCGGTGACGATCCACTCCAGGTCGGCGATCTCGGCCACCAGGCGGCGGGTGCGCGGCTCGTGCCGAGCGCTCTCGTGGAAGTAGGAACGGACGCGGTTGCGCAGCACCACCGCCTTGCCCACGTAGATTACTTTGCCCTCGACGGAACGATAGATATAGCACCCTGGCCGGTCGGGAAGGGTGTCCAGTTTTTGGGTCAGGTCGGGGGTGTGGTTGGCGTTCACAGAGGGGATTATAGCCCAAGAGAGGATTTAGAACAAGGAATCCTCAATATGCCCCCTTGCCCCGCACCACCGCCAGCGGCGTGCGCAGCAGGAGCGCGAGGTCGCGGCGCAGGGAGTAACGCTGAATGTAGTCCAGCTCCAGCGCCAGCCGCTGCTCGAACGGCAGGTCGCCGCGGCCGTTCACCTGCATGGGGCCGGTCATGCCGGGCTTGACGGCCAGGCGGCGGCGCTGGGCATCGGTGTAGCGCGCCACCAGCGCATCCTCCTCTGGCCGCGGACCCACCAGGCTCATTTCGCCGCGCAACACGTTGAAAAGTTGCGGCAGCTCGTCCAGGCTCCAGCGGCGCAGAAATCGGCCGACGCGGGTGACGCGCGGGTCGTTTGGGACCTTGAAGGCCGGTTGCGCCAGGGCGTCCAGGTCCACCAATTGTGGCAGCAGCGCTTCGGCGCCATTTACCATGGTGCGAAATTTCAGGATGCGGAAGGGCTTGCCATCCTGACCGATCCGGATCTGGCGGAAGAGGATGGGACCGCGAGAGTCCAGCCGGATGGCTAGTGCAATGAGCGCCATCGGCAGGCCAGTGAGGATCAACGTCAGCGTGCCGAGGACGAGATCCAGCAGGCGTTTTGTCACCCGCTGCGAGCCCGAAAGTGGCGGTCGGCGAGCGCCGGTTTGGCCGCGAAAACGCAACAACCCCAGGGCAAATCCCATTCCCAACGCCAGCGCGCGCACCCAGAGCAGCCCGGCGGCGGATGGCAGCAATCCACGATCTTTGCGCCATACTTTGGTCAGGAAAGGGAGTGCAGTCAGCGAGAAGACCAGGACAGCCAGCAAGGTTGCGGCCAGGGCGGCGTCCCCTAACCACATGCCTATCTTCCCGGCCGACAGGGCGCCAAGTAGCCCTGCCAAACCGGCGCTGGCGGCGCCGGCTAACGCCACGGCGGCTAAAGACATCTGTGCCTTCAGCGACTGTGGTGTGTGAGAGTCTTGCACCAATCGGGTTGGGTGCCAGCGCGCCAGCAGCGCCTTCCAGTAGCCGATGTAGAACTTGCGCCGGACGTAAGCGTGCAGCGTAGGATTGTGGCGATGGTAGACCTGCGCTTGCGCCACAAACACCAACCGATAACCCTTCTCAGCCAGGCGGAAGGAAAGCTCCTGATCTTCCACCGACGCGGTGGGGAAGATGGTGTCGAAACCGGCGTTGGCGTGAAAGATGTCTCGCCGGTACGCCGCGCTGTAAGTGTCAACGAAGTCTATGGTTTCAGCGCCACCCATCCGATCGTAGCGGTCTTCGTATTCCAACTGGGTGAAGCGTGGAACGAGGCCACGTTGTTCGGTGAGGTAGGCGCCCTTGGCGCCAGCCACTCGCGCGTCGGCAAACACCGAGACCAGGGCGGTTATCCAGCCCTTGACGGGGGCGCAGTCTGCATCGGTGAACAGCAGCAGTTCGCCCTGCGCGACGGCTGCCCCTGCATTGCGTGCTGCCGCCGGCCCTGCATTGGGCTGGCTGACTACACGCGCGCCTGCCACGTTGGCGATAGCGGCTGTGGTGTCTTGTGAGCCATCATCAACGATGATAACTTCGTAGCGGTGGTGGGGATAATCCTGGGCCGATAACGCGGCCAGACAAAGGGGCAGCGTAGCCTGCGCATTGTAAGCGGGCACGATCACTGAAACGAACGGGACTGACTGCACGGACATGGTTCGCCCAAAAAGGGGCCAACGGCAGGTGCGGCCAATGTTTGAGGCTTCAGATCGACTGGATCTGATGCCGACGTCGGCGCACGCACCATCCTACAAACAGGATCAACAGCGCGGCAACCAGGATGGCGGCAACTGCCGGCAGCACCACCGCCACCACCGTCGTCGTGCCGGAAACCACGTCTTCGGCTACACTCACCATCGAGTTGCCTATGCCTGCAGTGGTTGCCGTGATCGCTGGCCGCACCGTCGCCTTTGCCGCGTGAACACCCCCCGCCACGATGACCCCGCAGATCATGGCCAGCACCGGGCTCATCTCGCTGATCACGTTGCCGCTGGCCGCGAAGAGGATGGCGCCAGCCGCCGGGCGGATCACGGTCTGGATCACGTCGTTGATCGTGTCCACCGCCGGGATTTTGTCTACCGTCATCTCGATGATCAGGAGTATCCCCAGCACGCCCAGCACCCAGGGGTTTTCCAGGGTGTTCCAGGGCGCCTTGAGCGTGAGCAGATCGGTGAAGCGTGCCAACAGGCCCACGATCAGCAGCGGTAGGTAGGCGTTGAGTCCGGTGGCTGCCGACAAGCCAAACGCGGACAGGATCTCTATCATGGTTGCGTCCATCCGCCGGGGAGACCGCCGACCACCGACCGCAGACCGCTGTCACATCCAGCTCTTCGCGGTCGTCGGTCGGTCGTCAACGATCACCGATAGGCGTCAGCCCACGGCGGTCACGTTCTGCCTGGCGATCTGGCCGAACAGGTGCGCCTGCACCAGGTATTGCCAGAGGTTGGCAAACGGGAGTGTGATAATTACGCCGATCACCAGGGCAATGACGCCGAGGCTCGCCACGATGGCCGCGATCAGGCTGGCCAGCCAGGTCAGCAAGATCGCGATGATGATGTTGCCCAGGTTGTTGCGGGTGAAGTCCCACAGCGTGCTGAACTCAAACGCGGCCGCGAAGCGGTCGGTGCGCGCAACCCGCACGTAGATGGCGGGCGAGAGCAGCGTGAGGAAGATGCCCCACAGGATCATCAGACACGAGCTGCAGGTGATCAGGATCGCCGCGATAGCGCCCATGTTGCCGCCATTTTGGTCTGCCAACGCGCTGCCGATGAAGAGTGGGATCGCGATCAAGATCGCGGGGAGAGCCCAGACGAAGAGGGCCGCGAAGAGTTTGAAGCCGCGGGCCAGGAACCCACCCCAGTCCTGCCACTCAGGCAGCGGCCGATCGTGGCCGTCCGCTACGTTCCGCAGCGTGTCCAGCGTGTAGCCCAGCAGTGCGATCAGGGGTACCAGGCCGATCAAGATCGGCGAGAACAAAATACCGACCAGCCCGACCAGTGTGCCGATGCCCAGCTTGCGCAACCAATCGGGGTCCTCGAACATGAATGTGAATGCTTTGCCGAAGTCCATAATTTCCTCCTTCAGGTGTGTGAGGATGCCGGCACGTTGCACCCACATGCCGACGTCATTCTTCTAAACGCAGCACGACCGCAAAGGTTTCAACCCTGGCTGCTAGTATACCACATCTGACGTCAGATCAGAATAAGGGACCAAACCGCGCCGTCAACGCGTCGCGTACGGCGCCGATGGCTGCCAGCTCAACCAGGCCCAGTGCCAGCCCCAGCAGCGCTGGGGTCAGCGCGTCTGCCCAGCGCCGGCCACGGCCTTCGCAACGCATCACCGCCAGAGCCAGTACGGCGTTGAGGGCGCCGATCAGTCCTACCACAGCCGCTCCGCTCAGCACCGCCAGTGGGTAGAGCAGTGAAGGCAGCCCCCAGCTCACCAGGCCGACCAAGATGGCGCCTCCGATGAGCAGTGAAGCCATGTCGCCCCAACCGGTCAGGGAACTCCCTGACCGGTGTTCGGCCCACAACGCCAGGTTTAGCACAGGCAACAGGAACGCGGCAATGACCAATCCTTCCAATGTGCCGGTGATCAGGCGCAGCAGGTTGTGCGGCGGGTAGAGCTGGGGCGCGCCGGGGAAGAAGCCCAGGAAGGAGTTTGCACCGTCCACGGCCCACGCCAGCATGAACAGACCAAGCGCCGCCAGCCAACGGCCGCGTGGGAACTCGGCTGCACGACCGCGTCCGCGCGCGATCAAGATACCGATCCCGACCACGGCCCCCAGGTAGGTGCCGCTGCATCGCGCACACAGTGGCAGCGGCCGGCCAGCAAAAACGAACGTGCGATCAGGAATACGGTGGCAGACGGCGTACGCAGCGTGATCCGCCTTGTCCAGCAGACCTGATGGCGACACCAATAACAACGCCAGGCTGATGACAACGGCCGCTAATCTCAGCCAGTTTTCCCAGCGTCTTGGGGTGCGATCTGGGCCCGTCACGGTGGGGTGCAGGCGTTTGTTTCTTGATCTCGTTGGCACAGCATTCTTAGCACAGGCCCTCCCGTTGTTTGTGTTGCAGTTGCACACCCACCCAGTCAAGCGGATCATCGGTCTGAAGCCAATCGGAATACTGAAAGTATAACGGGGGCGGTGACAGGTTGGCAAATACCCGTCATCCCCATGTGGATTGCAGATATTTGGCGCTCACATGCGTCCCAACCTGAGTGGTGCTCTCTGGGGGCTCACGTTGGTCTCGCGCGTATTCGCCACGGTCAACAGCCGGGCTGAGTGATTTGTGAAACCTTGATTCCAGTGCTATCATATAGCCCTCAGACCGTCTGGCCGCCCCGTCCCTCTCGCGCGCCGGAATCCTCTCGACGTCTTATCCAAGAAATGAGGCAATCTTATGGAAGAGCCATCCGTGCCCTTGTCACCGGCAGAACCACCCGTTGCCGATCCGCCGTCGGCCGAAACGGTGGCCGCGTCACCCAAGCGGCGCCGCCGCCGCTGGCCCTGGGTGCTCGGCGCCCTGGCGGCCATCGCCATCTTGTTCGTATTCTTCATCGCCTCAGTCGAGTTGCTGCACTACACCGAGTCCACCGCGTTCTGCTCGCTGTGCCACGTGATGAAGCCGGAGTACACCGCTTACGAAGATTCGCCCCATGCACGCGCCGAGTGCGGCAGCTGCCACATCGGTCCCGGCGCGCTCGCGGCCGTCCAGGTCAAGCTGGCCAACGTGCGCTACGTGTGGGTCTATCCCACCAACAACTACGAACGCCCCATCCCTTCGCCGATCCACAGCCTGCGGCCGGTCGAGATCGTCTGCGAGCAGTGCCACTGGCCGCAGAAGTTCTATGAGGATCGCCTGGTGGTGCTCTCACACTACGGCACGGATGAGCAGAACAGCCTGACCCAAACCGCGCTCCTGATGAAGACCGGCGGCGGCCAGGAATCGGCCGGGCTGGGCCGCGGCATCCACTGGCACATCGCCAACCCGGTTTACTACATTGCCACCGACGAAAAGCGGCAGGACATCCCTTGGGTGCAAGCCGAGTACCAGGGCAAGATCACTGAGTACGTCGCCACCGACAGCACCCTGACGGCCGCCGACATCGCCCGGGCTGAGAAGCGCAAAATGGACTGCGTGGATTGCCATAACCGGGCCAGTCACAACTTCCGCCGGCCGACCGAGGCCTTGGATGCAGCGATCGCCAGCGGCCGCATCCCCGCCGACCTGCCGGCCATCAAGCAGCAGGGCGTGGCGGTGTTGGAGCAGACCTACCAGACCGAAGCCGAGGCCGCCCAGGCCATCGCGGCCGTGGCCGATTACTACAAAAATGCCTACCCGGACGTGTACAACAACCGCCAGGCCGATGTTCAGAAGGCCGTGGCCGAGCTGCAAGCGATCTTCGGCCGTTCGGCGTTCCCCTTTATGAATGTCACCTGGGAGTCGCACCCGAACAACATCGGCCACAAGGACTTCCCCGGCTGCTTCCGCTGCCACGACGGCAAGCACCTGAGCGTGGACAACCAGGCCATCCGCCTGGAGTGCAACATCTGCCACAGCATCCCCCAGGTCGCGCTGCCCGGCCAGGCCGCGCCGGCCATCGCAGCCCTGCCGCCGGCCAACGAACCGGAATCGCACCGCAGAACGACCTGGCTCTCTGAACATCGCTTCCAGTTCGATGCCACCTGCGCCGACTGCCACACGCTGGACAACCCCGGCGGCAGCGACAACACCAGCTTCTGCGCCAACAGCGCGTGTCATGCCACCGAATGGAAGTTTGCGGGCCTGAACGCGCCGAAGGTGCGCGAGCTCGCCGCGCCGCCCACGGTGGCATCTAAGGGGACGCCGAATCCTGTCCCGCATCCCATCAGCGCCACCACAAACTGCACCGTCTGTCATGGCGTGGGCGCGGTGAAGCCGTTCCCGACGAACCACACGGCCTTCACGCCGGAGATGTGCGCCAACTGCCACCAGGCGACCCTGAAGGAAGGGGTCGCGGCCCCTGGCGCGGCCCCTGCCATCCCGCACCAACTGAAAGGCATGGGCGAGTGCCAAAACTGCCACGCGGCAGGCGGCATCAAGCCCTGGCCCGAAAACCACGCGGCCTTCACGCCGGATATCTGCACCAACTGCCATAAGCTGGATCAGCCCGGCATCGTGCCCGGCGCCGCGCGGGCCGTCCCGCACCAGGTCGGCGACGCGATGGCCGACTGCAAGATGTGCCACGCGGCGGGCGGCATCAAGCCGTGGCCGGCTAATCACGCGGCCTTTACGCCCGACCTCTGCGGCAACTGCCACGCGCTGCCCCGGGGCGGCGTTGCGCCGGCTTCAACGCCTGACAGTTCTGACGATAGCGACGACACGGCCGAAGGCCCGACGCCCATTCCCCACGAGGTGACCGGCCGCGAACAGTGCCTGGCCTGCCATAACCCCGATGGGGGCCTGAAACCGGCGCCCGCCGACCACGCCGGCCGCACCAACGATTCCTGCCAGACGTGCCATAAGCC
>DAOUAT010000424.1:0-3519 GCA_034433275.1 Anaerolineae bacterium | reverse complement strand
GTGGCGGGCGGAGCGCTCCGCCCGCCACCCTTCGATTCTTCCGCCCTGAGAACACGGAAGCATCCTGAGCGGAGTCCCGCACCATCCTGAGCGCAGTGCAACGGAGTCGAAGGACGCGGGACGGTCTTCCACCAAGACCGCTCCGCATCTCTCGACTATGCTGGGACCCCTAACCCAGCTCCGCTCAGGATGCTCCGCTAAAAAAGCCTGGATTTGACCCGCTCACGGCGTTGCCGTGAGATGTTCTGAGCAAGACGCGCAGCGCCCAACGCCCACCCCATCCGGCCAGCAAGCCGCTCATCTGCCTCTTTTCGAGCGACCGGTCCGCGCTGCGTTTGTGATAACAGTCTCAGGCCAAGGAGGCGTTCATGCTAAACTACATTATCCGGCGGCTTGGCTATGCGGCGATCATGCTGGTGCTGGTCTCCTTCACCAGCTTCGTGATCATCAAGCTGCCTCCCGGTGATTTCCTCACACAGAAGATGGAGCAGTTGCGATCGCGCGGCGACCGCAGCGCCGAAGCCCGCATCGAGCAGTACCGGGCCCGCTACGGGTTGGACAAACCCTTCCTCGAGCAATACACGGGCTGGGCCAGCAAATTCATTCAGGGTGACTTCGGCGAGTCGTTCGAATACGAGCGGCCGGTGAGCGAGCTGCTGGGCGAGCGGTTGCTGTTCACCATCATCCTCTCCCTCGCCACCCTGATCTTCACCTGGGCCCTGGCCATCCCGTTAGGGGTCTATTCCGCGGTCAAGCAATACTCGGTGGGGGATCAGATCATCTCGGTCGTCAGCTTCATCGGCCTGGGCATGCCGGGCTTCCTGCTGGCGCTGATCATCTTATATTTCGCGGTGGTGGTGCTGGGTGTGGAGGCCACCGGCCTCTTTTCCAAGGAGTTCGTGGACGCGCCCTGGAGCTTCGCCCGCTTCGTTGACATGCTCAAGCACCTGTGGATCCCGGCGCTGGTCAGCGCGATCACGGGCACCGGCGGCCTGATCCGCATCATGCGCGGCAACCTGCTGGAGACGTTGGGCCAGCCCTTCATCGAGGCGGCCCGGGCGCGAGGCCTCAAGAACAGCACCGTGATCTGGAAGCACGCAGTGCGCATGGCCATCAACCCCCTGATCGTCATCCTGGGCTCCGAGGCCATCCCCGGCATCTTCGTGGGCAACGCGCTGGTGTCCATCGTGTTGAACCTGCCGACCATCGGCCCCTTGTTCGTGGATTCCCTGCGCAAGCTAGACATGTACATGGCCGGCACCTGCCTGGTCTTCTTCACGTTGCTGCTGCTGATCGGCAACCTGCTGGCCGACCTGATGTTGGCGTGGGCTGATCCCCGCATCCGGCTCGAATAGACGGGAGGAAAGAAATGGCAAAGCCACCGAAAGACCAGAAAAAGAAACCCGTCAGCCAGGGCTACTGGAGCCTGGTGTGGTGGAAGTTCAAGAAGAATAAACTCGCCATCGTCGGGGGGATTATCCTGATCGTGATGTACTTCCTGATGGTAGGCATCCCCGAGTTCATCTCGCCCTACGCGTTGGAGCGCTCCTCGGAATACACCGCGGCCAAGCCGCAGGCGATCCGCTTCGTGGACGCGGAGGGCAAGTGGCAGGCGCCGTTCGTGTACGGCCTGGAACGCAAGGTGGACCAGAAGACGCGCACGCGCTATTACGTTGACAACACCGCCGTGAAATACCCGGTGCGCCTCTTCGTCAAAGGCGATCCCTACAAGCTGTTCGGGCTGATCCCGATGAACATCCACCTGTTCGGCACCACATCAACCGATCCGAAGGCATCGGTGTTCATCCTGGGCACCGACTCGTTGGGTCGCGACTACTTCTCCCGCATCATCTACGGCGGCCGGCTATCGCTGATGATCGGCTTGATCGGCCAGTTCCTGACATTAATCCTGGGCAGCGTGCTGGGCGCCATCTCGGGCTACTACGGCGGCACGGTGGATACAGTCATCCAGCGCGTCACCGAGTTCCTGGCCGCGTTCCCTGACATCCCGCTCTTCATGGCGCTGGCGGCCGCGATACCCAAGTTCTGGTCCCCCGTCCTGGTGTATTTCATGCTGACCGTCATCCTGGCGTTCGTGCGCTGGGGCGGCCTGGCGCGGCAGGTGCGCGGCCTGATCCTGTCGTTGCGCGAACGTGAATACGTGCTGGCAGCCAGGAGCTTCGGCGCCACCGACTCGCGCATGATGTTCCGTCACCTGCTGCCGGGCACCATGAGCCACGTGATCGTCATCGCCACGCTGTCCATCCCCGGCATGATCCTGGCCGAGACCGCGCTGAGCTGGTTGGGCCTGGGGCTGCGGCCGCCGCTGACAAGCTGGGGCGTGCTGCTGCAAGAGGCCGGCACGGTGACGGCGATCCGGTTCTACCCATGGCTGCTGGCAACCATCCCCTTCCTGCTCGTCGTCATCCTGGCCTACAACATGTTGGGCGATGGCCTGCGCGATGCGCTGGACCCATACGGTGGGCGGTAGGAGGCGAGCAAAATGAGCAACAGAGAAATACTGGTTGAGATTCAAGACCTGCGCGTCGAATTCGATGTCCGCGCGGGCACCATCAAAGCGGTGGACGGGGTGTCGTTCGATATCTACCGAGGGGAGACGCTGGGCGTGATCGGCGAGAGCGGCTGCGGCAAATCTATCACCGCGCGCGCCATCCTGCAGATGATCCCCAAGCCGGGCCGGATCGCCAACGGCCAGGTGATCTATCACCGCCGGGCCAAGGGCTCCACCCAGACCGACGTGCTCAACGTCAGCAAGCTGGATCCGGACGGCGACATCATCCGCCAGATTCGCGGCGGCGAGATCGGCATGATCTTCCAGGAGCCGATGAGCTCGCTGACGCCGGTGTACACCGCGGGCGTCCACATCAACGAAGCCACCAATCTGCACCTGACGCCGTTCCGCAAGGTCGGCGACCAGTTGGCCGAGTCCATCGCGGCGCACAAGAAGGTGAGCAAAGAGGAAGCGCGCCAGCTCGCCATCGAGATGTTGCGGCGCGTCGGCATCCCAAAGCCCAAGGAGCGCGTGGACAGCTACCCCCACCAACTCAGCGGCGGGCAGCGCCAGCGCGTCATGATCGCCATCGCGCTCTCCTGCGGGCCGCACATGCTGATCGCGGATGAGCCGACGACCGCCCTGGACGTGTCCATCGAAGCGCAAATCCTGGACATCATGCGCGAGATGCAGGAAAACGAGAACATGGCCATCATGTTCATCACCCACAACCTGGGCGTGATCGCTGAGATGGCGAAGGAGATTGTGGTGATGTACATGGGCAAGCAAGTGGAACGCGCCTCCACCGTGGAGCTGTTCTACGAACCCAAGCATCCCTACACCAAGGCGCTGCTCCAGTCCATCCCCAAGGTCGGCCGCAAGACCAGCGTGCGGCTGGCATCCATCGAGGGCATGGTGCCGGATCCGTTCAACCTGCCGACCGGCTGCGTTTTCCACCCGCGCTGCCCCTCGTTCATGCCCGGCAAGTGCGACAAGGTCGCGCCGAC
>DAOUAT010000423.1:0-16750 GCA_034433275.1 Anaerolineae bacterium | reverse complement strand
TGGTCAAACCCGGTGATCGCCATCTGCGCCGGCAATTGCTGCGCTTCACCTTGAGCATGGTGGCGCGCTACCCGGCCTTACAAACCTATCGCCAGCAGCTGCTGCAGCGCGGCAAGAGCAAGATTACCGCCAACATCGCCGTGGCCCGCAAGCTCTGCGGCGTACTGTATGCCGTGGCCAGCCAGGAGCGCCCGTTCGATCCGACCCGGCTGGCGTAGGCGCAGACCGCCACCACACCATCTGCCGACCGGCGCAGCGGTAGCGGCCAGCGCCATCCAGCGCCCAGACCGCCTGATTCGGTGGAGCGCCTCGAGAGCATCCTAGAGGCCCGACCTCGTCGCTCAGCTGGAGGCCCCGAATCAGGTGTGCTGCAAACTTGCATACGACAAGCCGAGCGTCCAGCTCACTTACCAGGCAAAGTCCCGCAGCGCCCTGAGATCAGTGGGGCTGGCAGCTGGCTTGGCGCATGCGTTGACGCCGACTAACCCGGCCGAGCAGTTATCGCCTGCTCGTCCCGGCAGTGCCAAACCCGTCTTTGGCGGCTGCTACTGGCACGCGGCCTACATCCAATCAGCAAGCTGGCCCTTGACAAACTAATGACAAGCTGAGCGGAGGGCCGCAGCCCGTAGTCGAAGGATACGGAGCGGTCTTTTGGGCAGGGCCGCATCCTTCGACTGGACGCTGTTCGTTAAGCACGTTGACTTGCAGACCCGCTCAGGCTGCTTGCTTATTTTCAGGGCAGGCGGTCATTCGCGTGAGCAGGGCAAACCGGCTGAAGCCTCGATTCCTCTTGTGTGCTGTGGATATAGTTTTCACGTGAGGTGAAAATGCTGCCGCAAACCGTTGACCTGGAAGTGCGCGATCCGCGCCTGACCGAGATCATCGCGCTCGAAGCAGTGCTGGAGCCGCTGGCGACCGGCTTCCAGTTCCTGGAGGGCCCGGTCTGGCTGCCGGATGCGCGCGCGCTGGTGTTCAGCGATATTCCTGGCGATACTATGTACCTGTGGGCAAACGAGGCGTCGCCGATCCGGAATCGAGGCTTTAGCCGGTCAAGTGATCAACGCGACAAACTCAGTAGATCACAGATTCAAGCTCAGAGGGGGTCTGTGACCCCCGACCGCCGGTCGCAGACCGGCTTGGAGCATCACAATTGTGATCTACTGAAACTGGCTGAAGCCTCGATTCTGGTGACGGGGGCGGGCATTGTCGGCGCGACGGTCTTCCGCCAGCCCAGCCACAAGGCCAACGGCAACACGCTGGATCGCCAGGGCCGCCTGTTGACCTGCGAGCACGTCACCAGCCGGGTGGTGCGCCAGGAAGCCGACGGCCGGCTGACCGTGTTAGCGTCACACTATGCCGGCCAGGAGCTCAACAGCCCCAACGACATCGTGGTCAAGCGCGACGGCCCGCTCTACTTCACCGATCCCAACTTTGGCCGGCGTCCGACCCGCTTCGGCGTGCCGCGAGCGCAGCAGCAGCCGTGCCAGGGCGTCTACCGGCTGAACCCGGAGACGGGCGCGCTGATTCGGCTGGTTGACGACTTCGACCAACCGAACGGGTTGTGCTTTTCGCTCGACGAGCGGCATCTCTTCGTCAACGACTCGCCGCGCGGCCATATCCGCGTATTCAAAGTGAAAGAGGATGGCGCGCTGACGGGCGGCGAGGTTTGGGCCGAGCTGCGCGGCGTGGGGCCGGGCGTGCCCGATGGTATGAAGTTGGACGCGGCCGGCAACCTCTATTGCGCCGGGCCGGGAGGCATCCACATCTTCGCCCCCGACGCGGCTTGCCTGGGCGTGATCCGTCTGCCCGAACAGGCCGCCAACTTCTGTTGGGGCGGCGACGACCTGCGCGACCTGTTCATCTGCGCCTCGACGACGTTGTGGCGGGTGCGAACCCAGGTCGCTGGCCTGCCGGCGACGCGGTGACTTCGCTACCAGGAGGTCTTCCGATGCTTGAAATCCGCGATTTGAATCATGTCAACATGGTGGTGAAAGACCTGGCCGCGGCAAAGCGTTTCTATTGTGATGTCTTGGGCATGACGGATCTGCCGCGCCCGGCCGATTTGCAGGTGCGGGGCGCGTGGCTGCGCAGCGGGCGCGCGGAAATCCACCTGATCGTCGAAGCCTACGCCCCCCATGCGCCCGGCGATCTCTCCTATGTCGTTGTCGGGCAGCCGGGCATTGACCTGGGATCATCCCGCCACTTCTCGCTGGTCATCAACGACACCCCGGCGCTGCGCCAACGGCTGGCCGCGCACGGGATCGCCATTGCGTTCGGCCCGATGACGCGTTTCGGCGGCATCGTGCAGACGTATTGCTATGATCCCGACGGCCACCTCGTCGAGTTCACACAGTTGCCGGGTTAGCTTCTGGTTTTGACTTTTCCCAAAACCCCGTGCGATGTGGTACAATGTTGTTGACATGGGAGGAGGCGCTCCATGACACAACATACCCATCTCGATCCTTCATCTTTCTTCCTGGCAGGCGGTGACACCGGCGTCCTCCTGATCCACGGCTACACCGGCTCGCCTACTGAGATGCGCTGGGTCGGCGACACTCTCCACGCGCAGGGAATGACCGTGGCCGGCCCGCTGCTCCCCGGCCACGGTGTGACGCCCGAGACCATGAACCGCTGCCACTGGACCGATTGGACCGGCCATGTCGAGCGGTCCCTGGCCGACCTGCGGGCGCGCTGCCGCCGCGTTTTCGTGGCCGGGCTGTCTATGGGCTCGTTGCTGACCCTCTACCTGGCGCAGCAGCATCCTGATCTGCCGGGGGCAGTCGTCTACTCACCCGCGACCTGGGTGCGCGGGTGGCAGATCTACCTGACCCCCATCGCGCGGTATTTCGTCGCAGCGCGCCCCAAGTCGCCCGACAGCGACCTGGTGGATCCCAAGGCCGATATGCAGCTTTGGTGCTATGACGTTGACCCTGTCCCCGCGGCCGCCCAGCTCTTGCGCCTGCAACTGCACGTCCGGCGGCGCCTGGCCCAGGTAACCTGCCCCTTGTTGATCATCCACAGCCCCGGCGATCAGGCCATCCACCCGCTCAGCGCCAGCCGCACCTATCAGCGCGTGGGTTCGCGCGACAAGGAACTGGTGACGCTGACGGCATCCGGTCATTGCATTACGGTTGACAGCCAGTGGCGGCAGGTAGCCGAGAAGACTGAGTCGTTCATCCGTGCCCATGGTGGCTAGGCCACCTGCTGGTATACGTGACGCAAGGACACCCCTTGCGTCATTGTTTTTGGAGGAGAAGACCATGAACAAGCGTATCCTGTGGTTGTTTCCCTCGATAGCGCTGGTTCTCCTGGCGATGTTCGGCCTGACTCTTGCCCGGGGCCAGGTTGCGGACGCGGCCACCGCTGCAGGCGGCTGGGCCACACCGGCCCCCGGCTACACCTGTGGCGATGACACGCACATCGTGCGGTGGGGAGAGACGCTCCGCCGCATCGCCGCACGCTACGGCGTCAGCCTGTGGGAACTGGTCGCTTGTAACAACATCCGTAACCCCGACCGGATTTATGCGGGCCAGGTGCTGCGGCTCCCCGTCCGCGTTCCGGCGGGGCCTACGCCTGGGCCTGTCACCCCCGCGCCAGGGCCGACCGGTGGGCCTACACCAACCCCGCCGATACCCTGCCCGTGTGAGGAGATCGTCATCGCTGCCCCTGGCCGCGGCGTCACCGTCACCAACCCCATCCTGGTCTCCGGTTTCGCCGCGTCGCCCTTCGAGCAAACCGTGGTCGTGGCCGTGCTCGATGCCGGCGGCGCGCAGATCGGCCTGGCGCCAGGGATCATCATGGGCGAATACGGCCAGCGCGGCCCGTTCAGCGTCACTGTGCCGTTCACCGTGCCGGCCAACAGCCAGCCGGGGCGCATCCAAGTTTACACCGAAAGTCCGCGCGACGGCGCCATCGAGCACCTCAGCTCGGTGACGGTGGCGTTGCAAGGATTGGGGCTGGACCCCCTGTTGGAGCGCCTGGAACGGGCGGTGAATGCCAAGGATTACGCGGCCCTGGAGGCGTTGATGGGACCCGAGTTCCAGTTTGGGCCCTATGCGTCCGAGTGGACGTTCTTGACCCCGGCGCAGGCCAGCGAGCAACTCAGGCTGAACTACCTTGAGCCGGGCAATCCTTACCTGGACTTCAGCGTCAACGCCCGGCAGATGCTGGGCGACCGGGCGACGTTTCCGCCGCAAGTGATCCACGTGGTTTTCAGCCCCGGCTGGGGCCCAGACCGGAACGATGACACGTTCCTGATGATCAGCGATGTTGCTGGCCGAGCACGCTGGACGGGTATGCTTTACGTCCGGCACGATCTCATTGATTATCGCTAGCCGCTACGGTCTTCAGGAGTCGTAATGTCAGACGGTTCTGAGCTTTTTGATGTCTTGTGCTACGGCACCATCAGCGTGGAGAATGTCACGCGACTATCTCACCTGCCCACCCCGCGGCGTGATGCGCAGGCGTACATGGAGTATGACGAGATCGGCGGTGAAGCGCTGACCGTTGCGGTCGCGCTGGCAACCTGGGGGTTGCGCGTGCTGGTTGTAGGTAATCTGATCGGCACGGATCGCAAGAGCGAATTCATCCTGTCCAGGTTGACCGACTATCCGCTGGTGGACAAGCGTCACATCGTGCAGCATCCGAACGTGGTCACGCCCTTCTCGCGCGTTCTGGTTACGCCTGACGGTGAGCGCAGCCGGATCGCCTACTGGTATGATGAGACCCCGAAATTTGAGCTCACGCCGGCCATGATGCGGCAGGCGCGCGTGCTCAGCGTGGACGCCTATGGCCGGGAGGAGCGCGATCGCGCGGCGCAGGTCGCGCGTGACCTGGGCCGCGCTGTAATCTCGGCCGATGCGATCTGGCTGCAGTATCCGCTGGCGCGGCTCAGCGATGTGGTGGTTGTCTCCAACGTCTGGTTGAAGAGTAACTATCCGGGGGTTTTCGACTACGATCACGCCCTGGAATTGCAGGCGCAAGGCGCGGGCGTTGTGGTCATCACTGACGGGCCGCGGCCTGTGCTCGTCGTGCGCGCCGACGGCTCGCCCTTCGGCATCGAGCCGTACGATATCCCCGGCGTCCTCGACACCAGCGGCGCCGGGGACCTGTTTAAGGCGGGAATCATTTACGGTTGGCTGCGAGAGGACTGGCCGCTGGAGCAGAAGGTTAAGTTTGCATGTGCGGCCGCGGGTCTCAACTGTGCGCGCGAGCGCACCAGGGATTCGCTGCCTGCCCTGGAAGAGATTTTCGCCCTCATGCGCACCCAGCCGCGCTAGATGATCCCACATCCGGAGTCCTGTGCATGACGTTGCCTATCTACGTGTCGCGCAATGGTGTGTTAATCGCGCCGTCGGAAGCGCGCGTATCGGTGTTCAACCCGGCCCTGTACGGGGCTTATGGCGTGTATGAGTCGTTGCAGGTGGTGAACGGCGTGGCGTTCGAGTTGATGGCGCACTTGCGCCGGCTGGCCCATTCGGCGCAGCTCATCGGCCTGCCGCTACCGGCCGGGTGGGATACCCTGGCGACGTGGTGCCGAGATGTGTTAGCTGCGAACCAGGCGCCCATGTGTACTCTGCGCCTGTTCGTGGTGGGCGCGGCGCAGGATGATCAGGTGACCGCGTACATCTGGCCCCAGGCAGCAGCCACCTACCCGCGTGAGTACTACACCCAGGGCGCACCGGCCATCACTTGCGAAGCGCGACGATATCTCCCCCAGGCCAAAACGCTCAACACCCTGGCAAGCTACCTGGCCCAACGCCAGGCGCGCGCGGCCGGCGTCCACGAAGGCTTGTTGTATCACGATGGCCGGCTCACGGAGGGCTCGAACAGCAACCTCTTTGCGGTGGTTGATGGGGAAGTGCTGACGCCGCCCGCACGCGAGGTATTGTCGGGGGTGACGCGCGATCTGGTCATGGCGCTGGCTGTTCGGCATGGCGTGCCCTTGCGCGAGGCGCCCCTGACATTGGCCGACCTGCCGCGCTGGCAAGAGTGTTTCATCACCAGCACCAGCCGCCATGTGATGCCCGTGACGCGCATAGACGGCCGGCCGGTGGGCGAAGGCGTTGTGGGCCATACAACCCGCCATCTGGCCGCGTTGTTCGAGGCGTATTTCGCCGCCCAGGTAGGGATCTGAGAGGCGGCGTCCTGGCTTTGCCGCATCCAAGACGTTGTGCTAGAATCGTACTCTCTATTGCGGATCGTCGGTTTCAGAACAACATCCAACAGGGCTTAGGCCCACAGGGAGTCGTCCATGGAATTGCGTCAGTACGTGGCGCTTTTACGCAAGTGGTTGTGGCTGATCGTCTTGTGTACGATTCTGGCAAGCGGTGCGGCACATATTGTCAGCCGCCAGAGCACCAAGATCTACCAGGCGTCGGCGACGCTCATGGTCAGCCAGGCGGTATCCAGTTCTGCTTCGGCGGTGTATTCCGACATCCTCAGCAGCGAGCGCCTGGCGCGCACCTATGCCAATTTGTTGACCACGACGCCTGTGCTGGACGAGACCGCCCGCCGGCTGGGCATCGAAGCCGAAGGCTTGGCGCGCGTCATCACCGTCACGCCGGTGCGCGATACCCAGCTCCTGCAGATCAAAGTCGAAGGTCCCAATCGCCAGCTGATCGCCCAGATCGCAAACACCCTGCCGCAGGTGTTCATCGAGCGTAACCGGGAGATGCAGCTCGGCCGGGTATCCGAATCTAAGGCCGGCTTGCAGAAGGAGATTGACAGCACCCTGGAGGATATCGCGCGGACCCAAGAGGAGCTTAAGACCGTTACCGATGATGTCCAACGCACGCGGCTTGAGACCAGCCTGGCCCAGTATCGCAGCACCTACTCCAACCTGGTCAACAGCTATCAGCAGGCGAGCCTGGCTGAGGTGCAGTCGCTCAACAACGTCGTCGTGGCTGAGCCCGCCGTGGTTCCCCAGGACCCTATCCGGCCGCGCACTATGACGAACACCTTGCTGGCGGCCATCGTCGGCGCGATGTTGGCCCTGGGTGCGGCGTTCCTGGCCGAATATCTAGATGACACGATCAAGAGTCCCGATGATATCAGCCGCGTGTCGGGCCTATCCACCCTGGGCGCCATTGCCCGGCTCAAGGACACAGGCGGCGCCCGCCAACTGATCGCCTGGCTGCGCACCAAGGCCCCGGAGACGGAAGCCTACCGCACGTTGCGCACCAACATCCAGTTCTCCAGTGTTGACAAGCCGGTGAAGACGTTGATGGTGACCAGTTCCAGCCCTGGCGAGGGCAAGAGCACCACAACGGCGAACCTGGCGGTCGTTATGGCGCAAACGGGCCAGAAGGTCATCATCGTGGACACCGACCTGCGGCGGCCGGTGCAGCACAGGGTGTTCGGCGTTCCCAACAACACCGGTCTCACCACGGCGTTGCTGACCGGCGATGCGACCACGGTGAGCGGCTACCTGCAGCCGACCGAGATTGATAACCTGGCGGTTCTGACCAGCGGGCCCATCCCACCCAATCCTTCGGAATTGTTGGGCTCACATCGTATGAAGGCGCTGGTTGACGCCCTGTCGGGCATCGCCGACCTGGTCATCTTTGACAGCCCCCCGGTGCTGGCAGTCACCGACGCTGTGGTGTTGGGCCGCCAGGTGGATGGCGTGCTGCTGGTGGCCGATGCTGGCAAAACCCGTGAGCAGGCCCTGACGACCGCGGCCGGCGAACTGCAAAAGGTTGGCGCAAACACTTTGGGCGTAGCCCTGAACCGGCTTGACGCCCGGCGCGGTGGGTACTACTATTATTACTACTATTACAGCGATGACGAAAACGGCCAACGCCGGCGTTCCTCGCGTAACGGTCACGGCGCCAGCACCGAGCGCGACCCGAATGGCTCGAGAGTGCGCTTACCCTGGCTGCGCAAGACTGCCTGATTGGCCCCATTTCCGCTTCCGCGATCTCCGGTCGCGGAAGCCGTTTTTCCAGGAGCGGTTTGATGCGCCGGTTTCTGGCCGTTGCTGCCAAGGAGCTGCGGCATGTCACGCGTGATATTCGGATCTTCTTCCTGGTTACTGTCTCCCCAGCGTTTCTGCTCCTGATCCTGGCCTACATTTTCGCGTTCGATGTGGATAACGTCAGCCTCGGTTGGCTGGACGAAGATCGCACGGCATCCTCGCGCGGCCTCTTGGCGATGATCACGGCCGACGACACCTTCCAATTGGGGGAGTCTGCCCCCAATCGCGCCGCGCTGGAGGCTGGGTTACTGGCGGGCCGGCTGGAGGTCGCGGTCATCGTGCCGGCCGGCTTCGAGGGTGATCTGGCGCGACGCGGGAGCGCCCCGGCCAGCGTGCAAGTGGTGGCGGACGGCGCCGACGCGATCGCGGCCAGCCAGGTGCTGGCCAGCCTTGCAGCTCGTATCGCAGCCTTTGGCGTTGGGGCCAACGACGCGCCGCCCCGGGTCGAGATCCGGACTCGGGCCTGGTACAATGCGGCGCTCAAGTCGTTGTTGAGCATGACGCCCGGCCTGTTGGCCATCGTGCTCACCCTGCCCGCGCTGGCGCTCACCCTCTCGGTGACGCGTGAAAAGGAGGTCGGCACGCTGGAGACCATCGTCGCGTCGCCGGTTCGTGGCCCGGAGTATTTGTTGGGCAAATTGACCGCCTACGTCTTCAGCGGCCTGGTCAGCGCCGCGTTGGCCGCGGCGGTAGCGGTCTTCTGGTTCAAGGTCCCGCTGCGCGGCAGCTTCGCGGTGTTCCTGCTGTTGGCAGCCGATTTCTACCTGGCCTGCATGGGGATCAGCCTGCTGATCGCGCAGTTCGTCAAAAGCCAGCAGACGGCGATGCTGTTGGTGTTGTTCGCGTTCTTTGTGCCCGGGTTTTTCGTGTCGGGCCTGGTTCAGCCGGTACACACCGCCTCGCTGCCCGCGCTGCTGACCTCGTATGCGCTGCCTTCCACTCACTTCATCGCCATCTGCCGGGCGGTCTTCTTGAAAGGGGCGGACCTGGCTGAGCTGGGGCTGCACGCCGGGATCCTGGCTCTGCTGGCGGTGGGTGGCCTATCCGCCAGCTTGCTGGTCTTTCGTAAGCGGATCGGGTGATCCCGTGTTACGTCGCATCTGGAACCTGGCGCACAAGGAGCTGATCCAACTGGTGCGCGACCGGCTGATGACCGGGTTTCTGCTGCTGTTTCCCATGGTGCAACTGGTGCTGCTGGCGCAAGCGACGGGGCAGGGCGTGCGCGAGCTGGCGCTGGCAGTGGTGGATCTGGATGGCACCGCGCAGAGTCGAGACCTGGTGTTGAAGCTGGACAGCGTGCCGGAGCTGGATTGGCGTCTACGACCAGCCGACCTTGCGGCGCTGACGTCGCTGATCCAAAGCGGAGAGGCGGCGATCGGGGTGGTGATCCCGGCCGGTTTTGCCGAGACTCTGGCCAGGGGCCAGCCGCTGCAGTTTCAGGTGATCGTAGATGGCAGCAACACGGCCGTCGCCCGCACCGCGCAGGCAGCCGCCGAGGCAGTGATCAACAACTACCTGGCCGCGCAGGCCGCGGTCCGCGGCCTGACGCTGCGTGCGCCGCTTGAAGTGCGCGCCCAGGTGCTCTACAACCCTGCGCTCAACTCCCGCCTGTTTACGATCCCCGCGCAGATGGGCTTCATCGTCTACCAGGTGACCCTGGCCGTGGCCTCGTTGGCGTTTGCGCGTGAGCGGGAACTGGGCACGCTGGAGCAACTCCTGGTGATGCCGCTGCGGCGGTTCGAGTTGATCACAGGCAAGGCTGCGCTGGCGTGGTTGGTCGGCGGACTAGATTTTCTGCTGATGTACGGCGTGGTCGTGCGTGGCTTCGGCATCCCCGTGCGCGGGTCGTTTGGGCTGCTGTTGGGCTGCAGCCTGCTGTTCATCGCTGTGGAGATCGGCTACGGGGTGATCATCTCAAGCTTTGCGCGCACGCAGCAGCAGGCCATCCTCTACGTCTTCCTGCTGGCGATGCTGGATGTGGCGTTGAGCGGCTACCTAGTGCCGGTGAAGAACATGCCCATCCTGCTGCGCGCGGCGGCCGCCGTTTCACCGCTCCAGCACTACCTGGTCATCATTCGGGCCATCATGTTGAAAGGGGCCGGTTTCGCAGTGATTTGGCCCCAGGCGCGAGCTTTGCTGCTGATCGGGGGCGCCGTGGGGCTGGCCGCGCTGGGCACAGCCACACGGCGGTTGGAGTAGGCGGCGCTTACCACGGCACCTGGGGCGAGCGGTGGAAGCTTAAGCCTTGCGCCTGCCAGCGCTCGCCGTGGGCCGCCAGCCGCAGGCGGTATTCGTCCCAGGTGCGGCCCGTGGCCGGCGCCCAACCGATCTCCGCATGGCCCGCCAGCCGCGGCAGCGCCAGGAATGTGATGTCATCAAAAGTGCGCACCGTTTCGGTCCATAACGGCGACTCGACCCCCAGGATGCTGGCTTCCGGCAACCCCGGAGCCATGGCGGTCGGGTCCCAGGTGTACGCGTCTTGCGCCTCCACGTAGCCCGCCCAGTGCAGCCCCAGCGGCGTGGCCGGGTCATACTGCATATCCAGGTAGGTGTGCGCGGCCGGCGAGAAGATGATCTGTGCGCCTTGTTGCGCGGCAGCCCGGATCAGCTCAAGGCCGCGGGCGCCTGTGGTCCAGAATTGCACGGCGGTGGCGGGCTGCAGCCGCGCCAGGGCGATCTCTTCCCAGCCGATCATCTGCTTGCCGTGTTTTGCAACGATCTCCTGCACCCGCTCGATAAATCGGATGTAGTCGGGCTCTGGGGTCGCGGCCGCTTCGTCGCCGCCGATGTGCAGGTATGGCCCGGGTGTCAGCGCGGCCAGCTCGCCCAGCACGTCATCCAGGAAGCGATAGGTGAGTTCGCTGGTCGTACACAACGAGCTGAAGCCGACTTCGGCGCCCACGTACCGCGCGGGCGCGACACCGTTGCAGTTGAGTTCCGCATAGGAAGCCAGGGCGGCGTTGGTGTGGCCCGGCAAATCAATCTCGGGCACGACGGTGACATGGCGCGCCTGGGCATACTCGACGATCGCCGCATAGTCGGCCTGGGTGTAGTAGCCACCTGGCCCGCCCCCTACCTCACTGCCACCGCCATATTCCGCCAGCCGCGGCCACGAGGCGATCGCGATGCGCCAGCCCTGGTCATCCGTCAGGTGCAGGTGCAGGCGATTGAGCTTGTAGGCCGCGAGGAGATCCACGTAACGCTGTACATCGGTCACCGAGAAGAAGTGGCGCGCCACGTCCAGCATGGCTCCACGCCAGGGGTAACGCGGCCAGTCACGGATGGCGCAGGCCGGGAGCGTCCAGGACTCAGTCCGACCTGCGTCGCCGGCCGTCGGTGGCAGCAGTTGGCGCACGGTTTGGATGCCGTAGAAGATGCCCGCGGGTCGTCGCGCGGTCAGGCGCACCCCCCCCGGCCCGATGCGCAGCGCGTAGCCTTCGGCGCCCAACGCCGGATCGTCCTCGGTCAGCGCCAGGTGGATGTGGCCTGGCGCGCCAGCGGGGAGAGACGTCACCGTAGAGTGTGTGCGCCCTGTCACGGTCTGCAGCACACCGGCCAACGCGGCCATTTCCTCAGTCGCCGGTGCGATATGGAGCGCCATCTCGTCGGTCAGCGTGAGCTCACCCGCTTCACGAACATAGGACGCGGGCTGCGGGATCAAACGATGTTGGGGTTGCATCAGCAGACTCTCCTCTCCGGGCCGCACGGCCAAAGGAAGAAAAGAAGCTGGCCGCCAGGCGATGTCCTGTGCCTGGCCTCCAGCTTCTGGCCTTTCGTGGCTGGCGTCGCGCGACTACTTGCTCAGGCCGAGCGCCTCGTACAGTCCGGCGAAGTCGAAGCGTTCTTCCAGCAAGCGGTTGAAGCGCTCAACCTTCTGCGGCTGATGGAAGCGGCTCTTGCCAAAGTACCCCTCCAGGATCTCGATGGTGGTCAGGGTGTCCAGGCTGGTGAGCAGCACGGGCACGCACAACTCCTCAGCGCGGTTCAGCACGGCGGGGCTGGGGTAGATGTTGCCCGTCAGGATCAGGCAGCGGGTTGACGTTTCCAACGCGGCCAGTTGGATGTCGGTCCGGTCGCCGCCGGTGATGACGGCCTTGTTCGGTTTGCGCCGGAAGTAGGTCAACGCGCTTTCAACGCCCATCGCACCCACCAGCATGTGGGCCACCAATTCATCGGCGCATTCGGCGCTGCACAGGATCTCGGCGTTCAATCCTTCTGCCACCTCGCGCACGCTGGGCGCTGAAAGCATTTCCTCTTTGGGCAACACACCGAAAACTGTGATGCCGTGGCGCTGCATGTACGGCGTCACCACATCATGGAAGTAATCCAACAGGTTCTTGGGCACCTCGTTGAATACTGCGCCCAGCAGGTTCGGGGCGAAGTAGTTCTGGGCAGTCATGGCGCGGTCGAACAACAGGGTGTCGTCGTACTTGATGACACTCAACACCTTGGCGTCGGTCAAATCAACCACTTTCTTCGGGGGCAGGCCGGCCACATAGCCCTCACGCAGGCTGCGGCCGCCTTCCAGCACCATCACATCGCGGTCTACAGCCAGCTTGGCGAAGGCGTCCATCAGTCTGGGCTGGTAATCGGTCTCCGGGCCGCGCAGTTGTTGCTCTAATTTGGCTGGCGTCAACGCCACCGGGGCCAGCAACTCGGCCGGCTCAGACAGGCCAAATGTGGCTTTGGCAAACACGACATCCTCGTCGTACGGGACGCCGTCCTTGATCTGGCACTTGACGTTCACGGGCTTCATGTATCCGGCCTTCAGTCCGTCTTTGAGAAATCGCAGGCCCAGGCCGATGCACAGGGCGGATTTGCCGGAGAAGGTTTCGGCGCTGGTGATATACAAAGTTTTCATGAGAACGCTCCTCAGTAGATTTGCTTGTAAGGTTACTTCAGTGCCAGCCGCATGTCAATACCCAACACGCCGCGGCCCTGCTCAAAGACCATCAGTGGATTGATATCCAACTCGACGATCTCAGGGAAATCGGTGACGAGCTGTGAGATGCGCAACAGGGTGTCCACCACGGCCGCCTGGTCCGACGGCTTCTCCCCGCGGACGCCGCGCAGCAGTTTGTAGGCCCGGATCTCGCCCAGCATCTCTTTGGCGTTGCGCCGGTCAATGGGCGCCACCCGGAACGTCACGTCTTTCATCGCCTCCACGTAGATGCCGCCCAGGCCGAACATGATCAGGGGGCCGAACTGCGGGTCGCGGTTGACGCCGATGATGACCTCGCGGCCGCCCTTGACCATTTGCTGGATCTGGCAGCCCCAGATGGTGGCGTCGGGCATGAAGCGCTGGGCGCGATAAACCAGCAGGTCAAAGGCGTCGCGCACCTCACTGGCCGACATGATGTTCAGCTTGATGCCGCCGATATCCGATTTGTGCAGGATGTCGGGGGAGGCGATCTTCATCACGACGGGGTAACCGATTTGCTCAGCCAGGGTCACAGCTTCGTCGGGCGTGGCCGCCAGCCCTGATTTGGGCAGAGCGATGCCGTAAGCCTCTAGCACGTCGCGCGCCTCCGAGTCGCCGATGGTGACCCGGCCTTCAGCTCGCACCCTGGCGAAAAGGTCCGCCACCTTCTGCCGGTTTACCGGCATCTCTTCGATAGCGAGCGGCGGTGTGTTCAGCCACTGGCGATGATGCCACATGGCCGCGATGGCGGCTACGGCTCGTTCGGGCACCTGGTAGTTGGGCACATCGTACGAGCGCATCACTTCAACACCCTTGCGGATGGCGACATCGCCCATGAACGCGCCGAAGCACGGCTTGCCGTACAGCTTGGAGGCCTTGCCCAACGCCTCGGCCGTCTCCGGGATCTGGGTCATGGTCTGCGGGGTCAGCACGACCAGCAACGCCGACACGTTGGGGTCCGCCAGCACAGTGTTGATGGCCATCTCGTAGCGGTCGGCCAGCGCATCGCCCAGCACATCAACGGGGTTGGCCACGCTGGCGGCCGCAGGCAGGTTGGCCTGGAGTTTGTGCTTGGTCTCGGTGGTCAGGCTGGCCAGGCGCAGGCCGGCGCGCTCGACCGCATCGGAGGCCATGATGCCTGGCCCGCCGGCGTTGGTGATGACTGCGATGGCCTCGGTCTCGATCAACGGTTGGCGCGCGAACGCCTGGGCGTAATCGAACAGGTCTTGCACCGAACCGGCGCGGATAATGCCGCTCTGCTTGAACGCGGCGTCATAGGCTGCCTCGGAACCGGCCAGCGTGCCGGTGTGTGAAGAGACTGCCTGCGAGCCGGCGCTGGTGGTGCCGGATTTGATGGCGATGATGGGCTTGTGGCGGGTGACTTCGCTGGCCACACGAATGAATTCGGGCCCCTTGGTGATGCCTTCCAGGTAGCCCATGATGGCCCGCGTCTCCGGGTCTTCGGCCCACGCTTTCACCAGGTCCAGCTCGTTGATGTCGGCCTTGTTGCCGATGCTGTAGAACCGGGAGAACCCGATGCCCTGCCCCAGGGCCAGGTCGAGGATGGAGGTACACAGCGCGCCCGACTGCGACATGAACGCGATGCGGCCGCGGCGCGGCATCCCGGCCGCGAACGACGCGTTCAGCTTACACACCGTGTCAATGATGCCCAGCACGTTGGGGCCGATCAGCCGCATGCCGTAGCGCTTGGCTGTGTCTATGAGTTGTTGTTCCAGCGCCTTGCCGGCCGGGCCAACCTCGCGGAACCCGGCGGTGATGATGACCGCGCCCTTCAGACCGCGCTGTCCGCACTGTTCCAGCACGGCAGGCACAGCCTTGTTTGGCACCAGGATCACCGCCAGGTCAACGGGATCCGGGCATTCGGTCACCGATGGGTAGGCCTTGTGCCCCAAGATCTCCGGCGCAGTGGGGTTCACAGGGTAAATCTGCCCTTCGAACCCGTACTGGATGATGTTGTGAAGGACCTGGTAGCCCAGCTTATCTGGGCTGGTGGACGCGCCGACCACGGCCACGCCACGGGGTTCAGTGAACATTTCGAGCATAGTATCACGCCTCATGAGTAAGATGACAGGCGCACAGATCGCCGCTGGTTGTGATGATTGAACGACAGTGCGCCGGTGGTGCTTCGGGCCATCATGGCGCGCGAACATCTTGCCAATTCGAACCTGGGCAGTCACCCCGGAAAGAATTCTGGCTTGGCAGCGAGCGATATCCTGGATTCAGATCGAGGGCATTAGCGCCCGTCATAGGATATGATATGTGAAGCATAACACGATTTGGCTTTTCGGTAAATGACGCAAGTCATCTCTTTCAGCAACGTGTCGGTTTGGCCTTCGCGCCCGGCCGCGGTAGAATGGTCTTTGTTTGTGCCGGCATTGACTACGATTATCAGACGTTGTCTGGAAAGCGTTTCCGAGATGATTTACCTGGATCATTCTGCCACGACTCCGGTTGATCTGCAAGTGGTGGCGGCCATGTTGCCTCATTGGACGGAGCAGTGGGGCAATCCGTCGAGCCTCTACGGGCTGGGCCGGCGCGCGGCGGTTGCCCTGGAAGATGCGCGCAACCGCTGTGCGCGCGTGCTGAACTGCCAGCCTGCCGAAATCGTGTTCACCGGTTGCGGCACGGAGAGCGATAACCTGGCGCTGCGCGGGATCGCTTTGGCGGCGGCCGCGCGCGGTAAGCGCCACATCATCACCACGCCGGTCGAGCACCATGCGGTGTTGCACACCGCAGCCGATCTGGCCGAGCATTTCGATTTCGACGTCACCTACGTGCCGGTGGATCGCATGGGGCGGGTCGCACCGGCCGCGGTCGAGGCTGCGCTCCGGCCCGACACGGCGCTGATCAGCGTGATGTATGCCAACAATGAGGTGGGGACCATCCAGCCGATCGCCGAGATCGGCGCGCTGGCCCGGCGGCGCAACGTGCCGTTTCACACCGACGCGGTGCAGGCCGGTAGCATCCTGCCCCTGGACGTGGCCGCTCTGAACGTGGACCTGCTGGCGCTGTCGGCGCACAAGTTCTACGGGCCAAAGGGGGTCGGGCTGCTCTATGTGCGTACAGGGCTCCGCCTGCTGCCCACCCAAACCGGGGGCAGCCAGGAGCGCGGCCGCCGCTCGGGCACTGAGAACGTGCCCTATGTCGTGGGCATGGCCCGCGCGCTGGAACTGGCCCAGGCCGAGCGCGCGACCGAAGGGCCGCGGCTGCTGGCGCTGCGCCAACGGCTGTGGGCCGGCCTCCAGGCGCGCATCCCCGACATCGAGCTGACCGGCCATCCGGCCGAGCGCATGCCCGGCCACCTGAGCCTGATCGTACGCGGGGTCGAGGCGCAGCAGCTCCTCATCGCGCTGGATCTGGCCGGCGTGGCCGCGTCATCGGGTTCGGCCTGCGCCAGCGGCGCGCCCACCCCCAGCCACGTGCTGACGGCAATGGATTACGGCGCCACCGATGCCCTCGGCGCACTCCGGCTGACCCTGGGACGGGAGAACACCGAGGTGGATGTTGATTTCGTGTTGGATAAGCTGCCGGAGATCGTGAAGAAGATACGTCATGTCTGAACGTGTCGTCATCGCCATGAGCGGCGGGGTGGATAGCTCGGTGGCCGCGGCGCTGCTGGTGGAGCAGGGCTACGATGTCATCGGTGTGATGCTGCGGTTGTGGGCGGAGGACCTACCCCCCCGGCCCCCCTCCCTGCGAGGGAAGGGGGAGGCAAGCTCCTCTCCCCTCGCAGGGAAGGGGGGGGCAAGCTCCCCTCCCCTCGCAGGGAAGGGGGAGGCGAGCTCCTCTCCCCTCGCAGGGAAGGGGGAGGCGAGCTCCTCTCCCCTCGC
>DAOUAT010000422.1:0-3513 GCA_034433275.1 Anaerolineae bacterium | reverse complement strand
CCGGGCAGTTTCCAGCCGCAGGATGATCTGACCTGCCGCTACCGTCTGGCCCTCACGAACCAGCACCTCGGCCACCCGGCCACCGGTTGCCAGACTGAGCGCCGCGCTGGTGGTGGGCACTGCCTTGCCCTCAGCGATCGTCCGGCGGACTTCCAGAACTTCAACAGGCGCCGGCTGGGCTGCCACCGGCTGGGCAAACAGGCGCGGGAGCGCGATGGAAGCAACCCCGCCCATGAGGGCGATGGCCAGTGCGATAACGCCGATAATCAGTCGCTTGGATTTCATGATCTTCTCTCCTCGGAAACTTTGGTGACCTGATATTCAATACTCGTGGTTCATCTGATGTTCAGTTAGCGAACGCGAATTCGGGTGCTCGAGCAGGAAATGTGAGCACAACGGGCCGCGCCGGACGAACTGGCTCGGCGGGGAGCGGTTCGTGTGTTCCTCCAGAGGCCAGGGCCGCGATCTCTGCCGGGTCGGTGATCACTTGCGCCAGCTTGCCGTCTTTCATCTGGAACACCCGGTCAACATACTGACACATGCGCAGGTCGTGCGTGACCATGATGCCGGCGCGCCGTTGCTCGCGGGTGATCTTGGAGAACGTCTCCACCACCTGGAACGCGCGCTCGGTGTCCAGGCTGGCGGTGGGTTCGTCGGCCAACACCACGCTGGGCTGATGGATCAGCGCGCGGGCGATGGCGACGCGCTGCTGCTGGCCGCCGGAGAGTTGCCGCGGCAGGTTGTTCAGGCGATCACCCAGGCCCAGGCGCTCAAGCAAATCGCGCGCCCGCGCCTTACCGGCCCGGTCGAACCGGCCGTTCAAGCGCAGCATCAGTTCGACATTTTCCAGGGCGGTCAGGAACGGCACCAGGTTGTTGGCCTGGAAGGTGAAGCCGATCTTCTCCCGGCGAAACGCCGCGCGCTGGTCGTCGGTCATGCGCCCCAGGTCGTGGCCATCAATGGTGATCCGCCCATCGCTGGCCCGGAGCAGCGCTGCCAGCATGGCCAGCATGGTCGTCTTGCCCGAGCCGCTCGGCCCCACCAGCGCCACAAACTCGCCCTGCTGCACAGCGAACGATACGCTGTCCACCGCGCGGATCTGCCCGGCGCCGCCGGTGCTATAGGTTTTGGTTACAGATTCGACTGCCAGTGCAACTGTCATGTTTACCTCGTGTTCCGTACTGCGTGTTCCGTGTTGCGATACGTGATTCGCTGATTCGTCATTCGCCGTTCGCTGCTTCGCCATTTGCTGGCTCAGGATGCCAGGCCCAGTGCGGTCAGCGGCTCGACCTTCAGCGAGTAGCGCACAGAGACCAGGCCGCCGATCGGTCCGATCAGCAGCAGTGAGCCGACCGCGGCCAGCACCGCCGCGGGCGCAAAGACGATGGGGATGGTGGGCGGAAAACCCAGCGATAGCAGCAGCGTCACTGCGGCGCCAAACCCCACGCCGATCACCGTGACGATGATGATCTGGATGATGGAGGCCAGGCCGACGGTCAGGTTTGAGGCGCCGATAGCCTTCAACATGCCGATCTGCGCTACCTTTTGCAGCGTCAAGATCTGGAAGAAGCCGCCGATCACCAGCACGCCGATCAGCAGGGCGAAATAGCGTTGGGTGTCCAGGGTGCTCTGTTGGGCGCTGTAGCCCGGCGTCGCCTCGTAAGCTGTCACGCGATCCACCGCCACAGTATCCTTCACCTGCTGCTCGATGCGCTGGGCCACGGCCGCCGCTTCGGCCGGATTCGCCACCTGCACGCCGACGATGTTGGCCACCAGCGTCGCGCCGGGCACGCCGCCGATCACCGCCTGTGGCCGGATCTGCTCCCAGGTGTTGAAGGGCAGGATCACGCTGGGCTGGAGCGAAAACTGCCGGTTGTCGCTGATGCCCACCACGCGCAGGGTGTAGAACTGCTCCTTGGCGTCCTGAATTGACTTCACGGTCAGCGTGTCGCCGACCTTGAGGTCGCGGCGCAGCGCGGTTTGACGGTCAATCACTGCCTCATTCCCGCGGCGGCTGCGCAGCCCTTGGCCGGTCACCGCCGCCGGCTCGCCAGGCAGCCCCGGCTCCACGCCGATCAGCGCCACGTTGAGCGGCTCGCGGCCATCAGCGAACACCAGGGACGCGCTGGCCGTGCCGATGGGGCCTACGGCTTTCACGCCTTCCACGCGGCGCAGCTCGTTCAGTTTCTCCACGCTGATCCGGCTGGCGCCGATGGACAGGTCTACGTTGGACTGGTAGACGATCAGGTCGGCGTTCAGTTTTTCGATGTATTCGCGGTTGCCGGAACCCAGCCCTTCAGCCAGGGCCGCCACGAACAGCACCAGAACGGTGATTAGGGCGATCACCAGGCTGAACAGGATAAAACGGCCGCGCGACCGCCAGATTTCTTTCAACGCCAGGTAGAACGGCATACAATGACTCCCTCCAGGTGAGTTTTATGCTTACAAACAACATTATACACGCTATGCAATGTTTGTCAAATCTTTGTATCACGCAATGAGCACCGCCGTGTATCGGGTTTTGGTTCGCCGCTTTGACGTTCCCCAACCACGGGGTATACTGTTTTGGCAAGAATCAAGCGGGACAGGCCGTGCGCATCTGAAAACGCTCACGCCACAGATGCGCACGCTGATTGTGTCCGCAACTTAGCTCGCGAGGTGCCCCTTTGATCAACGAAACCCGTCTCCTACAAACTTTCCTCGACCTGGTCGCTATTGACAGCCCTTCCGGCCAGGAAGAGGCCATCAGCAAGGAGCTGGCCGGCCGGTTCACCGAGCTGGGCGGTGAGGTCGAACACGACGAGCACTGGAACCTGATCGCCCGCTTCCCGGCCCAGTACCGCAATCCGCCGGATTGCGACGACTGGCTGATGCTCAGCGCGCACATGGACACCGTCGGCAAAGACACCGGCATCAAGCCAGTGATCCGCGACGGCGTCATCTACTCCGACGGCACGACCATCCTGGGCGGCGATGACAAGTCGGGCGTGGCCGCCATCCTGGAGGTGATTCGCTCGCTGCACGAGGATGGGTTGCCCCATCCGCCCCTGGAGGCCGTCATCTCGGTGGGGGAGGAGATGGGGCTGCGCGGGGCGAAGCAGATGGACAAGAGCCGGCTGCGCGCCCGCCGCGGCTACGTGCTGGATTCCGGCGGACCCATCGGCGTCATCGTCACCAACGCGCCCAGCCAGGACGGGCTGGAGGCGTGGGTGCATGGCAAGACCGCGCACGCGGGCAGCGAGCCGGAAAAAGGCATCAACGCCATTGTGGTGGCCAGCTCGGCCATCGCAGCCATGCCGCTAGGGCGCATTGATTTCGAGACCACGGCCAATATCGGCATCATCCAGGGCGGCGTCGCCACCAACATTGTGCCCGACCAGGTCTACATCAAGGGCGAGGCGCGCAGCCGGGACGACGCCAAGCTGGCCGGCCAGGTGGCTGCCATGGCCGCCGCGCTCCACGACGCGGCCGAGCGTTACGGCGCCAGGGTCGAGTTGAAGATCAAGCGCTCGT
>DAOUAT010000421.1:0-1873 GCA_034433275.1 Anaerolineae bacterium | reverse complement strand
CCGCTTAGAACGACCCGCAGCAACCGGTGCCAGCTGCTGTGTCAGTTGTTAACGTGCCAACTCGTCAAGCCTGGCAGGCTGGCGCTTGCTCTGGCGTGGCTCTAAACTCAAGTTCGCTTTCTTCATCGAAAAGAACATGTCCAGGGACGACGCGTTAGATTTCCTGGGCGGGCTACAGTAGAGGTCGGCCAACGTAACTCCGGCCGGCCGCACGCTGCCCCAGGCGGGATCGTTGCCGCCCCCAGCTTGCGGCTGCCCGCGAAGCTATCGGCTGGCTGCCCACGGCCGGCCGGTGCGCGACCACCGCGGCCCAAATCTCGCCGGCCGTGGCCGCGAAGTTCGCTCGCTCTCGGCCACGCGCAGCACGCACGGCACCTGGCGCACCGCATCCGCCAGGCTGGCGCCCAGGTTGGCGGGCACGATGGCAAAGGCCGCACCGCGATAGGCGGCGAAGGTGTTGGCGAACTCCGGCGGCCCGCTGAAGACCACGACCTCGACGACCACCGCCTCTGGCTCCAGGGTGAGCTTGGCCCGCGCGTCATCCGGGCTGGTGGCCACCACCTGCACCGCGAAGAGGGCGGCGGCGGCGAACGCGGCGTAGAACGCCTGGGCGTGGCCGGGCTGTGCGACGATCAGGAGGCGCACCGGGGGAATGGCCGGTGCGAGTGATGGTGACGGCGCGGGCGCGCCACGGCTCGTCTTCGGCAGCCAGGATGGCCCCCGGCCCGGACTCGACTTCGTAGCCGGCCGCGGCCAGGCGCTGAAAACACCGATCATTCTGATCGTTCACCTGCAAAACAACAGCGCCGCACGACTCAGCCAGGCGCGGCGCGAGCTTGCCGATCTGGCGGCGTTGTGATATAGTCTAGTCGCGACTAGCTTAGTTTAGCCTAGCTTATCCTGATGAGGTGGGTCATGTTTATCAACCGCGTGCGTGAGTTGAGCTTCCTGGAACGGCGGTACGCCTCCGACCAGGCCGAGTTGGTCGTGCTCTACGGCCGGCGTCGCGTGGGCAAGACCGAGCTGCTGCGCCGCTTCTGCGAGGGCAAACGCCACTTTTTCTACGTGGCCGACCTGGGCACCGAAGCCAGCACCCTGGCGGAGCTGGCGCGGCGGTACGGCGAGCTGTTCCACAACGACCCCGAGAGCACGCACTTCGCCACCTGGGATCAGGCATTCAAAGCCCTGGCGCGCCAGGCCGGCGAGGAGCGCCTCATCGTGGTGCTCGACGAGTTCACCTACCTGCTCCAAACCAGCCCCACCCTGCCCTCCATCCTCCAACGCCTCTGGGATGAGCTGCTCCAACATACCCACCTGATGCTGATCCTGAGCGGCAGCTACATCGGCATCATGGAACGTGAGGTATTGGCCTACCAGGCGCCCCTCTACGGCCGGCGCACAGCCCAATGGCATCTGCAGCCGCTGAGCTTCACCGATGCGCGGCTCTTCTTGCCCGGCTACAGCCTGCAAGATCAGGTGCGCGCCTACGCGGTGTTGGGCGGCGTGCCGGCCTACCTGCGCCAGTTCGCCGATCGCCGGCCGCTGCTTGACAACATCGAAGGTGAAATCCTCAGCCAGGGCGCGTTCCTGTACGACGAACCGCGCTTCCTGCTGCAGATGGAACTGCGCGAGCCGCGGGTCTACTTCTCGATCCTCGAAGCCATCGCCACCGGCCGCGTGCGCCAGGAGGAGATCAGCCAGGCGGTCGGTGTGAAAGGTGCCTCGTTAGGCTACTACCTGAACACGCTGCGCGACCTCAGCCTGCTCGAGCGGGCGGTGCCGATCACCGATGCCGACCCGGCGCACTCCCGGCAGGGGCGCTATCAACTGCTCGATCCCTTCTTCCGCTTCTGGTTCCGCTTCGTCTATCGCG
>DAOUAT010000420.1:0-4486 GCA_034433275.1 Anaerolineae bacterium | reverse complement strand
GCTTCAGCAGGAGCACATGCAGCGACTCATGCCATTCGTAGGCCCTCGTTGGCGCTTGTTGCCGGATCTGTTCTCGTCCGAGTTGGGTCTACGGCGCGCCGGCCTGCCAATCGAATGCTTGGCTCGGCTGGGGCGTATGCACCGACGTAGGACTAAGATGGTGGTCAACTGGGCAGGCACTTATGAGAACGTCGCACAGAAGCTGGTGCGTTCGTGGGAGGCGCAGGCGCAATGAAACCAGTAACTGTTGCGGCGCTCAACACGCTCTTTCAGGATCTTGGCGAGCGATGTTCGCAGCCAGGTGCGCTGTACCTGCTTGGAGGCAGCGCTCTCTGTCTGTTGGGCAGTCCGCGCCAGACGCTTGACTTTGATTACACGGCCGAAGTCGCGTCGGAGGCGCAACAGGAATTCCAAGAGGCGCTTACTGACTTGGCTGTTGAGTTGCACCTTGACCTGGAAGAGGTGCCGATAGGGGAGTTTGTTCCGCTTCCCGCAAGGCCAATGAACGGCGGCAGCTTGTTGGGCAATTTGGGTCAATTACCGTCTACATTTTTGATCCGTATTCCATTGCCCTGAGCAAGATCGCACGGGGTTTTGAATCTGACTTGGAGGACGTGGAGTTCCTGTTACAAGCAGGGGTGATCCAGTTCACTGACTTGGAGCAGTATTTCCAGGAGATCTTGCCGCGGGCTGCCAGGTTCGATATAGACCCAAAGGAGTTCCGCGCTTATTTTGCCGAAATCAATCGTCGGGTGAAAGGTTGAGATTATGACATATACCAAGATCGTCGTTCCAGCCGAAGGCGAACGCATCACCGTGCGTGAAGGCAAATTGAACGTGCCGGACAACCCGATCCTGCTCTGGATCGAGGGGGACGGCATCGGGCCGGACATCATGACCGCGTCCAAGCGCATCTGGGACGCGGCGGTCGCGAAGGTCTACGGCGGCCAACGCAAGATCGCGTGGATGGAGATCTACGCGGGCGAGAAGGCGGCCGGGCTTTTCGGCGGGGATTACTTCCCGGCCGAGAGCCTGGACGCCATCCGTGAGTTCCAGGTGGGCATCAAGGGCCCGCTGACCACGCCGGTGGGGGGCGGGTTCCGCAGCCTGAACGTGGCGCTGCGCAAGGACCTGGACCTGTACGCGTGCGTGCGGCCGGTGAAGTGGTTCCCCGGCGTGCCCAGCCCCCTGCGCCGGCCCGACTTGGTGGACGTGGTGATCTTCCGCGAGAACACCGAGGACGTTTACGCGGGCGTGGAGTATAAGGCCGGCTCGCCCGAGGCCGCCAAAGTCGAGAAGTTCTTGAAGGAAGAGATGGGCGCGAAGTTCTGGCCCAACTCCGGCATCGGCATCAAGCCGATCAGCGAGTTCGGCACCAAGCGGCTGATTCGCAAGGCGTTCGTCTACGCGCTGGAGCACGGCCGCAAGAGCGTGACCTTCGTCCACAAGGGCAACATCCAGAAGTTCACCGAGGGCGCGTTCATGGCCTGGGGCTACGAGGTGGCGAAGCAGGAGTTCGGCGACGTCACCGTGACCGAGGCGCAGCTCTGGGACGAGTTCGGCGGGACGATGCCCGCGGGCAAGCTGCTGGTGAAGGATCGCATCGCGGACATCATGTTCCAGCAGATGCTGCTGCGGCCGGCCGAGTACGATGTGATTGCCACACCGAACCTGAACGGCGACTACCTGAGCGATGCGGTGGCGGCCGAGGTGGGCGGCGTGGGCATCGCGCCCGGCGCTAACATCGGCGACACCATGGCTGTGTTCGAGGCCACCCACGGCACCGCGCCCAAATACGCCAACCTGGACAAGGTCAACCCCGGCAGCGTGCTGCTCTCCGGCATGATGATGCTGGATTACATCGGCTGGAGCGAGGCCGCGCGCGCGGTCGAGGCCGCGTACACCAAGACCGTGGCCGACAAGATCGTGACTTATGATTTCGCCCGCCAGATGGAGGGTGCGACCGAGGTGCGGACGTCGGAGTTCGCATCGGCGGTGATCCAGCGGCTGTAGTGGGTCAGGCGAGGACGTTTGCACTCCGGCAAAAGGAGAAACGATAGACCACCTGGGATTGTGCCCCGGTGGTCTATCGTTTTGGTGTACCTGCTCTTTCTTTGCTGCTGTCGCTAGAAGACAAAAGGGATCAGCAGCCAACTTCGTTTCCGATACGCTGCGAAAGTGGGGTAGCGCGCGAGGGAGCGGTCTTTACGCCGCATGTTGGGCAGCCAGTAGACCGCCACGAAGAGGGCCAGCAGGATCATGGGCAACCAGTGTACGGCGAGCAGGCCGAAGCCCAGGTAGATCAACAGCTCGCCCAGGTAGTTGGGGTTGCGCAGCCGCGCCCACAGCCCTTCCGCCAGCAGCTCGCCGGGCCGCAGCTTCAGCCACATGTGTTTCTGCATGTCGGCGGTGAAGTGCAGGAACACCCCGGCTACGTACAGCGCCACGCACAGCCCCAGATACCACGGCGGGGCCTGCACCCCCCGCGCCGCCAGGAGCCACGGCGCCACCCAGTAAACGCTCAGCCCGCCCCAGGCGATGAGCGCGAAGCGCCAGTCGGCCGGCTGCTCCCACTGCTTGTCGGGGAAGAAGCGGCTTTTGAGCACCCAGAGGATGCCGTACACGCCGTGCAGCGCCAGGTAGACCCAGGCCGTCGGGTTCTGCCACTGGCCGTAGAGGGCCATCAGCAGCAGCACGAACGGCCCAGTGAGCGCCTTGTGCGAGTCAATGAAGTGTCTCTGCTTCATACGCTTCCCACAGATCAGCCAGCGCGGTACGCGTCTCCCCGGATCCAGCCCATCTGCCCGAAGCCAGCGATGTAACGGGCGCGCTCGACGCGCAGGCGGTAGAACTGGAAGTCGGGGAAGTTGACGTAGCTTGCCGCGTCAGGATGCCGCTCGACATAAGCGTTGGCGACGCTGGCGCGGTCTTCGATCGGCTCAACCTGGCCCACCAGTGTGACGCGCGGCTTGGCCATCGCGTGCTCCTCGAAGATGTGCGGCGCGAGCAGGACGGACGCGCGCGGATCGGCCGCCAAATGGCGTTGGTGCTCAGCCAGCCGGCTGAGAAAGAGCACGATGTCGCCTTCAGGTAGCGGCAGTAGCTCGACCTGGGAGCCGTAAGGGAAGCCGTCGTTGGGGGTCAAGGTGCAGAGCACGCCCAACCGCGCTTCGCGCACCAACGCTCGCGCGGCAGCTGCCAGGCTCGGCGCTCGTCCGCCGTGCCCCATCATGTCGGGCCTTCCTGTCGCCATGTTCTTCTCCTGTCCTTGTGGTGTACGTCACTGCCTCGAGTGCAGGCCTACCCTGGTCATGGTCGTGCTCCTGCACCCCAGGATAGGTCGTTGCTGGTGGAGAGATTGTATCATGGTCGCGGAAAACTTGAAAACACGAGCATGTCACACCAACGGCCACGGGTAGGGCCGGCGATCCTCCGGCGGGTTGGGGAAGATGCCGGCCGCCAGCAGGGTTTCGGCGCGGTGGCGCAGGCGGGCGATCTCGCCGCGGTAGAGCAGCACGCTCAGGGCAGAGACGGTGGCCCCGTCCGGGTCGGTCAGGGCGCCAACCAGGCGTTGCAGGTCGGTCGCCAGGTCTGGGGGGATCGCCTCGCCGGCATAATCCCAGATCACCGTGCGCAGCTTGTCATCTACGTGGAAGCACAGCCCGTGGTCAATGGCGACGATGCAGCCCGCACCCGCGGCCAGGCAGTGGCCGCCTTTGCGATCCGCGTTGTTGCTGACGATGTCGAACAGGCACAACGCCTGGAGGGCGTGACGGTAGGCCGGATCCTCGCGGAAGGTGAAGAAGTGCGCGTCCAGATCCACATCGGCGAAGAACTGCACCGATCCCGGGCCGTGGGACCCTTTGCGGAACACCGTGGGCGGCACCAAGTCCCAGCCCAGGGCCTGGCTCACGATGTAGGCCGCGGCTTCGCGTTTGGCCAGGGTGCCGCGCGGGAAGTCCCACAGCGGCCGCTCCCCGCGGATCGGTTTGTACACCACGCGGATCGCCTGGTCGCCGGCCGCGATGTCTCCCAGGAAGGTATAGTTGGAACTCCACGGGATGAGGCCGAGCAGGGTGAGCGCGCCGGTGGACAGCGAAGCGACCAGCCGGTCGTGCTCGGCCCCGGTGCGGGGCCACGGCGACGCGCAGTCAGTAGACATGATCAGTGCAGATAGACCATGCCGCGGCCGCTGGTCGTGGGGCGCGGGCAGAAGTGGCCGAACTCGTCCATCGGGTCACCACACTTTGGGCAGAGCAGTCGCCCGGCCGCGACGACTTCTTCGGCCTGCCGGCCCAACAGCAGCGCCTGACCGCGCGTGGTGTAGACGTGGTGCATGGGGTCTTGGAGGTTATCGAGATCCTCTTCGCGCGGCTCGAACGCGGCCGCGTCCACCAGGGTGAGCACCACCAGGTCGTGCATGCGGTCATAGCCGACCCCCAGGCTGCCCACGCGAAATTGCGGCTGCAGCGGTTCGCTGAGCGCC
>DAOUAT010000419.1:0-12655 GCA_034433275.1 Anaerolineae bacterium | reverse complement strand
GCCCGGCGATCCGCTGCGCAGCATAGACTGGAAGACCAGCGCCCGTGCCGGCAGCTTGCGGGTCAAGAAGTACGATCCTGCCATATCTCTGACTGCGGTCATATTTCTCGATATGCACGTGGCCGCATACACGCGCGCGCTGCGGGCCAGCGCCAGTGAGTGGGCAGTGGTGGTGGCCGCGTCACTGGCCAATTATCTGAGCAGCCAGCGCCAGGCCGTGGGCCTGGCATCGAACGGCGCTGATTCGGTGAGCGGCGCAACAGGCTGGCGCATCCCTCCGCGCTCTGGTCGCACCCACCTGATGAAACTGTTGGAATGGCTGGCGCGAGTGCAGTTGGCCGAGGCCGGCGCACTGGCCGACTGGCTGCCCACCGCGACCGCGGATCTCCCCTGGGGCACCACGGTGGTGGCGGTGACCCCTGCGGCCGATGAAGCGATGTGCCACGGGCTGCACCGGCTGCGCCGCGCCGGGTTCAACCCGGTGCTGCTGGTCGTTGAACCATATGCGCGGTTCGGGGCCGTGCAGGAACGCGCGCGGCGCCTGGGGGTGGCCGCGCATCCCGCCTGGAGCGAGGCTGACCTGGTGCGCTGGCAGACCGGCCGCCAGGGTTCCGCCTTGCCGGCGGGGGGAGGCGGGCGCCGATGACAGGCCCTGCGCAACTGGGAGATTCGGCCGTGGCCGACTTCCAGGATCAGGCCTGGCGGGCCAGCCGTTACCGCGGCCTGGCTGTGGTGGTCATGGCGGCCAGCACCGCGTCCGGCCCGTTGGCGTTGTGGCAGGCGCTCAGTGGCCGTCCTGCTCAATACGTGTTGGCTTTGGCGGCCATAGCTGCTGTGCTGGGGCTCATCACCACGGAGCGCCTGGGCCGGCCATCCTGGCGTCAGCGCCGCGGCCTGGCCTACCGTCTGGGCGAAGCGGTGCTCCTCTTGTCGCTGGCGCGGGTCGCCACCTGGGCCCTTGACATCGGTTGGCCGACCGCGGCGGCGCTCGGGACATGCCTGCGGGCGCCCGCGTCCTTCGTGGATGGCCCGTTCCTGTTCGCGACGGCCACGCTGTTCATCGTTTGGGGCACAGCCATCAGCTCGACCAGCGATTTCCTTGATCTGGCCCTGCGGCCGGACGAAATCGCAGCGCAGCAACAGCACGGCTATGGGGATAGCTTGAGCTACTGGCGCGTGAGCGGTGTTCCGGCGCGGGGCGATATCCTGGGCCGGTTTGCCCAGCGGTGGATCTGGGGCGGCGTTGCGCTGGTGGTGATGGCGGCGACCGTGCGAGTTGATCTGCAAGTCGGTCCGACCGGGCTGTTCCGGGCGGGGCTGCGCAACCTGGGCCTGCCGCCGGTGGTGCTGGGCGGGCTGTTGGCGTATTTCTTCGCCGGTCTGTTGCTGATCAGTGATGCCCGGCTGGCCGTGTTACGGGCGCAGTGGTTCACCCAGCAGATAGTCATCGCCCCGCCGGTGCTGAAACGCTGGCGGGCCAGCAGCGTGCTCCTGGTGGGGCTGGCTGCGCTGTTGGCGTTGGCGTTGCCGCTCGGCACGTCGGGCTGGCTGGCCAGGGCTTTGTTGTGGCTTTTGAGTGTCTTGGCGTGGCTGGGCATGCTGCTCTATTACCTGTTGACCCAGTTGTTCATGCTACTGTTCTACCCCTTGCGCTGGTTGACCGGCCACGACCGAACCACTGAGTCACCGCCTCCGGCGCCTGTTCCGGTCATCCCGACGCAGGCTGAGGCGGCCAGCCAGCTGCCCGACTGGCTCGGCGGCGCGCTGGTGTGGGGAGTAGTGGCGCTGGTGGCTGGCTACCTGCTGTGGAACTTCTTGCAAGCTAACGGTCTGCTGACCGGCTGGCCCGCCGCGCTCGCGCGGCTGCGCAACGCCTGGCGAACACGGCGTTGGCGGTTCACCGCGGCCATACGTGAGCAATTGGCGCGGTTGCGGGTGCGATCGCCGCACTCGCGCAGCCCGCGGCCATCCCGCAGTATCCTTCGGTTCGGCGCCCTGGCTGCGCGTGAGCGCGTGCGTTACTACTATCTTCTTACGCTGCGCCGCGCGGCCGAGAAGGGGCTGGCACGGCCACCCCACGAGACGCCACTGGAGTTTCTGCCCAAGCTCACCGAGGGCTGGCCCGAGGCCGGGGCTGATGTACAGGCCTTGACCGAAGCTTTCCAGGTGGCGCGGTATGCCGCGCAGCCTATCGAACCCCAGCGGCTGCACGCCGCGCACACGATATGGCGGCGAGTGATGCGCGCGCTGCGCCACCCGGCCGGCGCGCACGGGGCGCGGCCGCTCACTTCAAGACAGGATCCAGATGCACCTGATTGACTTGGCGAGGCTTTTTGACAGCCATTTCAGTTTACGCTATACTTCACGTGGCCCTAGGAATAAACACGTTTCCTGAGACAGGAGCGCGCATGGCCTGACTGAAGCAAACACACAACAACGGCGCCGGTCCGGGGAAGCACGGCACTTGAGCTCCCTATCCGATGCGTCATGGTTTGTGGCAGGAAGTGCAGCGCAGGGGCCTCACCGCAAGGTGAGGTTTCATGTTGTTATAGACGAACGTGCTATCTAATCGTTGGCGGGAAGGGGGTGAAACAGATGGCTACCGTAACACTGCGAACAGGTGAGTCCCAGGATTCGTTGCTGAAGCGCTTCCGCAAGGAGGTGATGAAGGAGCGTATCCTGCCGACGGTCCGCAAGAAGCGCTGGTTCACGCCGCCGAGCGAGCTGCGCCGGCTGAAGAAGCAGAAGGCGATCCGCAAGGCCCGCCAGGCCCAACGCCGCCGGGAGGGGCGCGACAGCATACGCTGAGCACGGTGTCTTTGAGAGTGCGTGTGTGTGGAGACAGCCGAGCGACAGCCTGGCTGTCTCCACATCCTTGATCTGGTGTGGGTTTGATTTGTCAGTCCTCCACCGGCAGGAAGGTGAGTGTGCATGGCAAAGCAAGAAGATAAGCTGACCATGGACGGCAAAGTGGTTGAGGCGTTGCCCAACACGACGTTTCGGGTGAAGCTGGAAAACGATTACGAGGTCCTGGCGTACCTGTCCGGCAAGATGCGCAAGTATTACATCCGCGTTTTGCTGGGTGATCGGGTCCGGGTAGAGTTGTCCCCGTATGATCTAACCAAAGGGCGCATCGTCTACCGCCATCGTAATCCGGGCAGCCCGGCATAAGTCTGCTGCCCCGCCGTGCTCCGCGCGGCTTCCGACGCGGAAATGTGCGCGGCGTTGTTTGCCGCTTTCATCGCGCCAGGGGTTGACAGCGCGTGTTATAATAAGGGCGCAGCAGCGCAAGCCTGAAAGGGCGGTGGGTTAGCCACCGCCTTTTGGCTTAAAGTGGAAGGGTTGCGCTGATGGGATGTTTCACGTGAAACATCCATCCTCGAGGGACGGAGCGCGTTTTGGATCAACACCGCGCGGTCTGTGACTATGAAGGCACGAGCTACCGGGCTCGATTTTGGGAAGGCCAGGGGCGGGACTATGAAGACCTGGCCGAGCGGATCGCCATACGCAAGCTGTTGCCGCCGCAGGGCCGCCGGCTGATTGAGATCGGCGCCGGGTTCGGTCGTCTGGCCGACCTGTATGCGGGTTATGAGCAGGTCGTGTTGTTGGACTACGCCAAGTCGGGATTGCGCGAGGCGCAAGAGCGGCTGGGCACGGGTGGGCGGTTCGTCTACGTCGCGGCCGATCTGTATCGGTTGCCGCTGTGCCCCGGCACGTGCGATACGGCTGTCACTGTTCGGGTCTTGCACCATGTGATGGATGTGCCGGCTGCCCTGCAGCAGATAGCGGCTGTGCTCAGACCTGGCGGCGTCTATCTTCTTGAGTACGCCAACAAACGCAACCTCAAGGCGATTGCCCGCTATCTGCTCCGCCGGCAACCCTGGTCACCTTTTACACGTGAGCCCTACGAGTTCGCATCCCTGAACTTCGATTTTCATCCCTCTTGGATGGCAGCCGAAGTACGGCGTGCCGGGCTGGCGATCCGCTCCGGGTTGGCGGTCTCGCACTTCCGCGCTGAGGTGTTCAAGCGCGCCGTGCCGGCCCGGACGTTGGCCGCGCTCGACGGGACGTTCCAGCGCGTGGGCGCCGCATGGAAGCTGGCGCCCAGCATCTTTTTGCAGACCCAGGCCGCCGGCGCCGGCGTAGCCGTGGATAGGCCGATCTTCTGCTGCCCCACATGCCGCGGGCGGCTCGAACCGGCCGGCCGGGACGCGCTGGTGTGCGCAGGGTGCGGCGCGGCATGGGGTATTGACGGCGGCATCTATGACTTCAAGACGCCGATCGTGGCCGGCCAGGACCGAAATCGGTAACTGGTAACTTAGCCCACGTAATTATGTCGTTAACGAAGTTACAATAAGATGGCTTTACCAACTTGCTTGATGCGTTCTTCACCTGTGTGCGGCAGGGGGGAACGGGCAAGTGAGGGCGCTGCCTTGCGCCAGCCTTTTCCTCAGAGGAGTGCGTGTTGATGAACGCGCAAGATGACGACATGGAATTCCAAGCGGATGACGATCCCCAGGACGAGATCGTCCGGCGCTCAACCGAGGTTACCCAGCAACTGGTTGTCTTGGGGCGCGATCAGGGATTCGTCACCTACGATGATGTGTTGAGCGCGTTCCCCGAGGCCGAGGCCAACATGGAGCAGCTCGAAGACCTGTTTGCCAACCTCTTTGAGCAGGGGATCGAGGTCAGCGCGTTTCGGGAAGAAGACGAAGGCGAGCATGTCGCCGGGGAAGATGGTGGCGAGCCGGCCGAGATCGCCATAGACCTCGACCTGATTGATATTGATGACTCTATCAGCCTCTACCTGAAAGAGATCGGCCGCGTGCCGCTGCTGACCGCCGACGAGGAGGTCAGCCTGGCGAAGCGCATGGAGCGCGGCCGGGAGGCCCGCCAGCGCCTGACGTTGGGGGTTGACGATCCGACCGAGCGTGATCGCCTGCTGGCTGCCGTGCGCGACGGTCAGGCCGCGCAAGAGCACCTGATCAAAGCCAACTCCCGGTTGGTGGTCAGCGTGGCCAAAAAGTACGTGGGCCGCGGTGTGCCGTTCCTGGATCTGATCCAGGAGGGCAACATCGGGCTGATCCGCGCGGTCAAGAAGTTCGATTATCGCCGGGGCTACAAGTTCAGTACTTATGCCACCTGGTGGATCCGCCAGGCCGTCACCCGCGCCATCGCGGACCAGGGCCGCACCATCCGGGTGCCGGTTCACATGTACGAGCAGATCAACCGGCTGACCCGCACCAGCCGCCAGTTGGTGCAGGAGTTGGGCCGCGACCCTACCACCGAGGAGATCGCCAGCCGGCTGGGCGTGCCGCCGCGCAAGGTCGAGCAGATCATCCGCGTCTCGCAGCGGCCCCTGTCACTGGAGATGCCGGTGGGCGAGGAGGAGGACAGCTACCTGGGCGACTTCATCGAGGACGATGAGGCCGAGAGTCCGACCGACTCCGCATCGCAGACCATGCTGCGCCAGGTGATTGACGAGATTTTCGAGTCGCTCACCCCGCGCGAGGTGCGCATCCTGCAGCTCCGCTTCGGCCTGGTGGACGGTTACTCGTACACCCTGGAAGAAGTGGGCAAGAAGTTCGGGGTCACGCGCGAGCGCATCCGCCAGATCGAGGCCCAGGCGTTGGGCCGGCTGCGCCACCCCAGCCGCAGCCGCAAGCTGCGCGATTACCTCTCATGAGATCATGCGCACCCTTGCACAGAAAGGCCCACCCCGGTAAGGGGCGGGCCTTTTTGTGTGGGCGAAGGCTTGGGGCGCAAGCACCAGGTCCGTTTTACACCGTTACCTCACCACCAACGCCAGCAGCCCTTGCCCGTTCCCGATCGCGATCACCAATCCGGCGAACACCACCGAGACCATGGCCATCAGCTTGATCAGGATGTTGAGCGCCGGGCCGGCGGTGTCCTTCAGGGGGTCGCCCACGGTGTCGCCCACCACGGCCGCCTTGTGCGCGTCCGAGCCCTTGCCGCCGAACTCGCCCACCTCGATGTACTTCTTGGCGTTGTCCCATGCACCGCCCGAGTTGGCCATCGCAATCGCCAGCGAGAACCCCGCGGTCAGGCCTCCGGTGAGCAGGCCCAGCACCCCGGCCACGCCGAACACCAGCCCCACGGCCACCGGCACCGCGATCGCGGCGATGGCCGGCGCGATCATCTCCCGCTGCGCCGAGGCGGTGCTGATCGCCACGCAGCGCGCGTAATCGGGCCGTGCCGTGCCTTGCAGTAGGCCCGCGATCTCCCGGAACTGGCGCCGCACCTCTTCCACCATGCCCTGGGCTGCGCGGCCCACCGCGCGCATGGTCATGGCCGCAAAGTAGAACGCGGTGGACACCCCCGCGAAGATGCCGATCAACACGGCCGGGTTCAGCAGGGTCACGTCGTAATAGGCCATGAACTGGGCCACGGTGATCTCGGCCACGCGCACGGCCTGGCCGTTGATCACCAGCTCGGCCACGCCTCGCAGGTCCCCCAACACCAATCGGACCTCCTCCAGGTACGCGGCCAGCAGCGCCATCGAGGTGAGCGCGGCCGAGCCGATAGCGAAGCCCTTGCCGATGGCCGCGGTGGTGTTGCCCACCGCGTCCAGTTGGTCGGTGCGATGGCGCACCTGAGGGGGCAGCCCCGCCATCTCCGCGTTGCCGCCCGCGTTGTCCGCGATGGGGCCGTACGCGTCGGTGGCCAGGGTGAAGCCCAGGGTCGAGAGCATGCCCACGGCCGCGATGCCGATGCCGAACAAGCCCATCAGCAGGTTGTGGCTGCCGCCCATGGCGTAGAAGCTGACCGCGATGCCGATGGCGACCGCGGCCACGGGGATGCCGCCCGACTGCATGCCGATGGCCAGCCCTTCGATCAGCGCGGTGGCCGGGCTGGTGTGCGCCTGGGCCGCGATGCCACGGGTCGGCTCGTACGCGTGGGAGGTGTAATACTCGGTGGACTTGCCCACCACGATGCCGACGACCAGTCCGGTGACCACGGCGATCCAGACCGCAAACCAGTTGGGCAGCCCCAGCAACCACAGCGCCGGCAAGGCCAGCAGCGCGATGCCGGCCGAGCTGAGGTAGAGGCCGCGGCTCAGCGCGTTGACCAGCGCGTGCTGATCCGCGTCCTCGCGCGTCCGCACCGCGTAGATCGTTACGATGGAGAGCAGCACGCCCAGCGCCGACAGCAGCATGGGCGCAGCGATGAACAGCAGGCCCATCTCCACGGCCGAGCGGCCGGCCAGGAACGCGGGGCCGGCGATGTTGACCGCGGCCACGCCAAGCGCCGAGGTCGCCAGGATCGCACCGGCGTACGACTCGTACAGGTCCGCGCCCATGCCAGCCACATCCCCCACGTTGTCCCCTACGTTGTCCGCGATGGTCGCCGGGTTGCGCGGGTCATCTTCAGGGATGCCCGCCTCCACCTTGCCCACCAGGTCCGCACCCACGTCGGCCGCCTTGGTGTAGATGCCGCCGCCCACGCGTGCGAACAGCGCCTGGGTGGACGCGCCCATGCCGAAGCTCAGCATGATGGCGGTGATCTGCGGCAGCAGGTTGCCGTTCGTGCCGTGGAGCAGGCCGGGGAAGAGGCCCGGAAAGACGTAGTACAGCAGCAGGAACCAAACCGCGATGTCCAACAGCGCGAAACCCACCACCACCAGCCCCATGACCGCGCCCGCGCGCAGCGCCACTTGCAGGCCGCGGTTCAGGCTCTGGCTGGCCGCGTGCGCGGTGCGGGCCGAGGCGTTGGTGGCGGTCTTCATGCCGATGAAGCCGCACAGGCCCGAGAACAGGCCGCCCGTCAGAAACGCGAACGGCACGATGGGGTTCTGCAGCCGGAAAAAGGCCAGGACTGCAAACAACACGAACAACCCGGCGAACACCAGCCCCACCACCCGGTATTGGCGCGTCAGATAAGCCATCGCGCCCTCGCGCACCGCCTGTGCGATCTCCCGCATACGCGGGGTCCCCTCCTCCTCCCGCATCATCTGGCGGTAAAACCGTATCGCGAACCCCAACGCCAGCGCCGCGCCCAGCGGCCCCAGCCACCACAGCAGCGGCAGCGCCGCCGTCCCCGATGCTGCAACCCTCTCCAACGCCATCGTTTACGCCTCCTGCAATGAAGTTACAATAGTTCGACAAAGTGCGTGCGAACCACAATAGTACCGGAAAATGAGGTGAGAAGTCAAAATGCATGGGGTGTGCTCACCAGCGGGGGCGCCTTGCCATTGGACGGCTTGGAGTATAGAATAGACCTACCGCACTCACACAAAGGAGGACAGATGAACCAACGAGCAGGCGCCCGTATCGGCTTCAAAGCATTTGTGCAATCGTTTCTCATCCTGTTGGCCCTCATGATCATCACTGGCATCCTCACTCAGGTCGTCCCGGCCGGGGCTTATGACCGGGTGCAGATGGAAGGCCGCGAGTTGATCGCGGTGGACTCGTTCCGCAACGTGGCGCGGCCCGACTATCCGGCCTGGCGGTGGTTCACCGCGCCGCTGGAGGTGTTCACCATCGGCCCCGACCGGGTCACTGTGACCATGATCGTGGTGTTGATCCTGATGATCGGCGGCGCGTTCGCGGTGATGGACCGGGGCGGCATCCTGCGCGCCATCTTGGAGGCGCTGGTGCGGGCCTTTGCGGCGCGCAAGTACCTCTTGCTGCTGGTGATCGTCCTCTTCTTTATGCTGCTGGGCGGCGTGTTCGGCATCCTGGAGCAGGTGATCATCCTGGTGCCGGTGATGGTGGGGCTGTCCTATGCGCTGGGCTGGGATTCGCTGGTGGGGCTGGGGATGAGCATCCTGGCGGCTAACATGGGCTTCTCGGCCGCGGTCATCAACCCGTTCACCATCGGCGTTGCGCAGCGCATCGCGGAGCTGCCCGGCTTCTCCGGCTCGGGGTTCCGGGTCATCATCTTTGTCGTTGTCTACGCGGTCTTCTCGGTTTTTATCGTGCGTTACGCGCGGCGCATCGAACGAGACCCGTTGAAGTCGTTGGTGCATGCGGAGGACATGGCCGAGCGCGCCAAGTACGCCGACTTTGACGTGGCGACCATGCGGGCGTTGACCCCCCGGCAGCGCGCGGCCACCCGCTTCCTGGCCGCCTGCCTGGTCTGCATCATGGCTGTGCCCTTTGCCGGCGCGGCGCTCCCGGCCCTGGGCGAGCTGGCGTTGCCCATCGTGGGGCTGCTGTTCGTCATCGGTGGGGTGGGGTCGGGCTTCATCTCGGGCATGGGCGCGCGCAACATCGGCCGGGCCATCGGGGAAGGGTTGGCCGGCATCGCGCCCGGCGTCCCACTGATCCTGATGGCAGCCAGCATCAAGTACATCGCGTTCACCGGCGGCATCATGGACACCATCCTGCACGCTGCGGCCGGCGCGTTCGCGGGGGTCAACCCGTTGACGGGCACGTACCTGATCTACGTCGTGGCGCTGGTGCTGGAGGTGTTCGTCTCTTCGGGCTCGGCCAAGGCGCTGCTGCTGATGCCCATCATCCTGCCCATCGCCGATCTGATCGGCGTCACCCGCCAGGTGGCCGTGACCGCCTACTGCCTGGGCGAAGGCTTCGCCAACATGGCCTATCCCACCAACGCCATGCTGCTCATCGCCCTGGGGCTGACCGCCGTGGGCTATCCCAAGTGGATCCGCTGGACCGCTGGCCTGTGGGCGCAGATTATTGTCCTATCGTTGATCTTCCTGGCGATCGCGGTGGCGATCGGGTATGGGCCGTTTTAGACGCCCACCGGCTGAACGTTTGTACAACCGGCAAAAATCTCACGCAAAGCCACAAAGGCGCAAAGAGTATTCTTGGCGTTCTTCACGGCTTTGCGTCAGTCATTTGGGACATCGAAGCAGTAGCAGGGCGAAAACAAGCGTTTAGAGGCGGTAGGTGGGGTTGCGATGCGGGCGAGCGGCGGGTCACGCACCGCCGCACGTAGCAAATCAAGGTCAGGCCTAGCCTGGCCGGGCTGGTGGGCGGTGCGGCAGGGCGAATCAAGCGGGTTGGGCGCCGCTTTACTGGGGCATGGGCGGTGCGGCAGGGCGAATCAAGCGGGTTGGGCGCCGCTTTACTGGGGCGTGGCCGGAAAAAGGGTAAGCGGTAGCGGGCCACGTCGGGCTGACGCGGTCGGGCAGTGCGCTGGGGCGGCCGCTGGCGTTAGCCGCCGGTGGCGGCGGTGGCCTCGCGGCACAGCCGGGCCAGGGTGGTCAGATTGAGCCAGACATCGGCCAGGCCGCTGATGGCGCGGCTGCGGGCTGCGCCATAGACGGGTAAGCGCTTGAGACCGGCGCGTTCCAAGAAAGCATTGCGTCCCTCGACGGCATTGCGGGCGCGATGATAGAGCTGCTTCCAGCGCGCGGAGCCGAACGGCACATCGCGCACCAGGCGCAGCGAGCCGTCGGGAAAGCGTTCGGCGATATTGCGGATCAAGCCGTGTGGGTGGTCAACGCCTTGGTAAGGGCATTCGGGCGGCGGGTAGACGGTGTCCGGCAGGCGCACGGTGGGTGGGGTGTCCTGCTGACAGGCCTGGGCACAGAACCACTTCTGGCGCTGCCGCACCGGATCAAAGCCATTGGCCGTCAAGGGATAACCAAAGCTGCACAGGGGCCGGCCTTGGTCGTCGTAGCCGCGCAAGAGCCAGCCGGCGACATCTTTGTCGGTGTCATGGTGGCGCAGATCCACCACGCGGCGGGCGTGCAAGGTGGCATAGATAATGTGCAGCGGCCGCTCGTAGCCAAAGCCGGCATCGCCGGCGACGGCCGCCACCTGCAGGGTCGGATAGAGTTGCGGCAAGGCCAGCAGTTCGGCGGTGGCTGGCGGCTCTTCCGGGGCCTCGGCTGACTGGAAGTGGTTGACCAGCACGATACTACAACGCCGCTGGGGGTCGGCGAGTTGCAAGGGGAGCGAACGATAACCATAGAACAGGCGGCCCTTGGGCTTGGGTGGGTCGCTGGCGACACTCGGATTGGGGCTCGCCTTGGGTTGGTTGGCGCCCGCATACCAGACACAGCGGGCCTGGGCATCCCGCGGCGGGGCGAAGCGGCAGACTTGTGCACAAGCGCTGGTCTGACAGTCACACCCGCGGCGGGCTTTGGCCTGGGCGGCGCACGGCCGCGGGGCCGCGGCGCTGGTGGGTTCATAGCAGGCGGCCGTGACGGTCGTGCAGCGCATGCGCGACGCGGCCAGTTGAATCATGCCATCGGGGCAGAGCAGCGCCTGCTGCCACGCCGCCGCGGTGATGAAGCCATGCCTGACGAGCAACTCGACCGTTTGGGCCAACAGATAATTGATGCGCTGCACGGCCACCTCCTCGGCGGCCGTCTCGCCCACGGCCGGGAGCGGGATGCGCAGATCCAGGGCGGGGCGGGGCTGCCCTAAGGCCGTCAGGAAGTACCGCAGCCCGCCCTCAGTCGGGTAAACGCCGTTGCGGAAGCCGAAAGCCTGGGCATAGTCCCGATAGCGGGGGTCAGCCAGGTGGGCCAGGGTGGCGCTGCGCGACCAGCCGTTGACCAGTTGCCAGCCGATGAGCAGAAACAGCGACAGCGGATCGAAGGGCAGCCAGCCGCGGCCGGACCGCCAGCCGAGCAATTGCGCAAGCACCGGGCGCAAGGGCGTGAAATCGACCAGCCGCAGGAGCAGGTCAAACTCGGCCAAGTGGGGCCACACCTGCGGATCGGCCAGGTCTTGCCAGCCCCCGTAGATGTACTGCGAACGGAAACGCCGTTTCGGACAGGCGGGGGTAGTCGCCGGGGCGGGCCAGCGCAGGGGTAAGTGGTCACGCAGAGCTGTCCAACTGCACTGCGCCGCAAACTGGGCATCCTGGGTGCGACTGGCGACGGCGCTTAGGTTAGCGGCCACGGCGCCCTCCCCGCTGGCGTAACCAGCCGTGGGTCAGGGCGTCGGCGCTGGCGTAATCCGCCGGTGTGTGCCGCCCCAGCAAGCTGCGCAGCGTCTGCGAGGCCGCCGGCTGCCGGAGCCGGGCCAAGGCTTCCTGGTGCAGTTGCCGCGCCCGTTCGGCGCTGACCCCCAAGTGCGCGCCAATCTCCCGGAACACCGCCGGGGGCGCCGCCCCCAGCCCGTAGCGCGCCACCACCACGTAGCGCAGCCGCGCCGGCAGACGGGCCACCAGGCGCCCCAGGGCCTGGTGGCCCGCAGCGGCCACGGCGGCGGCGTCCGGGGCGACCGGCCTGGCGCTGGGCGGGCCAGCTGTCGGCCCCGGGGCGGGACGCTGGCCTTTGACCGCCCGCCAGACCTGACGCATAATGGCGGGCCAGGCGTAGGTGGCAAAAGCGCAGCCGCGGCCAGGATCATACCCGAGGATGGCACGCCACAAGCCGATACGACCGGCTTGCAGGGCCTCCGCGAACGGCAAGTCGCCGAGCACCTGGCGACGAACCACGGCTTGGACCAGTCCATCATGCTGGCGCATGAGTTGGTCCAGACTGTGCGCACAACCCCCTTGCGCCCGTGTGAACAGGGTGGCCTCGGTTGCGTCGAGGCCACCCACCGGCCGTACATGCTGTGTTGACATAGAGACACCTCCGTTATGGTGAGATATCTCTTTATCGCACAAAATGGCCGCAATTAAAAGCTACTGCATTCTTCGACCAGCCGGGCAGTGCCGCGGCGCCTGGGGTTGATGAGAGACGCTTGATCTGCTACGAAGTTCC
>DAOUAT010000418.1:0-25908 GCA_034433275.1 Anaerolineae bacterium | reverse complement strand
CTCTCCCCTCGCAGGGAAGGGGGAGGCGAGCTCCTCTCCCCTCGCAGGGAAGGGGGAGGCAAGCTCCCCTCCCCTCGCAGGGAAGGGGGAGGCGAGCTCCTCTCCCCTCGCAGGGAAGGGGGAGGCAAGCTCCTCTCCCCTCGCAGGGAAGGGGGAGGCAAGCTCCCCTCCCCTCACAGGGAAGGGGGAGGCGAGCTCCTCTCCCCTCGCAGGGAAGGGGGAGGTAAGCTCCCCTCCCCTCGCAGGGGAGGGGTTGGGGGAGAGGTTCAACCGCTGCTGCTCAGTGGAGTCCATCCACGATGCGCGCGGCGTGGCCGATCGGCTGGGCATCCCGTTCTACGTGGTCAACGCCGAGGCGCCGTTCAAGCGAGATGTGGTGGACCCTTTCATCGCCAGCTACGCCGCCGGACTGACGCCCAACCCGTGCCTGGCCTGCAACCGGCGCGTCCGTTTCGGGTTTCTGTTGGACTACGCGACCCGCCTGGGCGCAGCTTACCTGGCCACGGGCCACTACGCGCGCATCCGCCAGGACGCGGCCGGCCGTTTTCAGCTGCTGCGCGGGGCAGACCGGGCTAAGGATCAATCCTACGTGCTGAGCGTGCTGACGCAGGCCGATCTGGCGCGCGTGCTGTTTCCCGTGGGCGGATACACCAAGCCCCAGGTGCGCGAGCTGGCGGCGGCCCGCGGTCTGCCCATTGCCAGTCGGGCCGACAGCCAGGACCTCTGCTTCGTCGCCGATGGCGACTACCGGCGCTTCCTGGCCGATCACGCGCCCGAGGCCGTGCGGCCCGGCCCCATCGTTGACCGCCAAGGCCGGCAGCTGGGCGTCCACCGCGGCCTGGCGGCCTACACCATCGGTCAGCGGAGCGGGTTGGGCATCGCGGCCGCGCAGCCCCTCTATGTGCTGGCGCTGGACCCCGCGACCAATGCGGTGGTGGTGGGCACGGCCGCGGAACTCGGATCGCGTGGGCTGCGCACCGGCCCGGCTAACTGGGTCGCCGGCCGGCCGCCGGCCGGGCCGATCCGAGCGCAGGTGCAGATCCGCTATCGGACGGGGCCGGCGGCCGCCGGGGTGACGCCCCTCCCCGATGGCACGGTCGAGGTCGCTTTTGCCGCGGCCGTGCGTGACGCGGCGGCCGGCCAGGCCGCGGTCTTCTACGATGACGAGATCTGCCTGGGCGGCGGCGTGATCACCCAGACGTGGGAGCGGGAGGCAGGCGATGCCTGAGCCGTGGACCGATTTGCTGTGGGACGTTTTGCTCTCACCCGCGCTGTGGCTGGGCTTGATGCTGGCGCTGACATACAGCGTCCTTTTCAGTGTGTGGCGCGGCGGGGGGTGGCGGCAATTGCCCGGTGATTTGCTGGCGGGCGGCATCGGGTTCGGGGCGGGTCAGTTGGCCGGCGTGCTTCTCGACATCAATTTGCTGCGCGTGGGCGAGGTCCACGTGCTGTGGGGTACGCTCGGTGCAGCGCTGCTGTTACTGCTGACCCGGCGCCACCGCGCGGTGTGAGCAAGCGTCTTTACGAAAATAACGTATTGTGCTAAACTGTGGTTGTTCGGAGGTGCGCAATGGGAATCGCGCGAGACATCGCCATTATCGTCCTGGCTGTGGAATCCATTGTCATCGGCGTATTGCTGGCCGTATTAGTTATCCAGGTGATCCGCCTGGTGAAGCTGTTGCGTGAGGAGGTCCTGCCCATCCTCAATTCGACGCAGGAGACCGTGAGCACGGTGCGCGGCACTGCCACTTTCATGAGTGACCACATCGTGCAACCGGTGGTCAAGGTTTCCAGCTTTGCGGCCGGCGCGCGGCAGGCCGCGAGCACATTGTTCCGACGCGGCCGCGGCAAGGCATGATAGGGCAAACACGTATCTGCCTGATTTGCGATTTTTTACCAAGGAGGCTTACCCATGAGCGATAAGGGCGGCGAGTTTTTCTTCGGGTTCGTGATTGGGGCGCTGGCCGGTGCGGCCGCGGCCCTGTTGATGGCGCCAGCATCCGGCGAAGAGACGCGCCATAAGCTGGACGAGAAGCGCATTGAACTCCATGGCCAGGCGCAAAAGCTGGCCGAGGAGGCCAAGGCCCAGGCGCAAAAGCTGGCTGAAGAAGCCAAGAGCCAGGCATCCCATGTATCCAAGGGCGCGCAGGGCCAGGTGACCCACCTGCAGGAGCGCGGGCGCATCGTGTTGTCGGACAGCGTCAAGAAGGCGCAGCAGGCGGTGCAGGATGCCCAGGTCAGGCTGAGCAAGCCGGCAGGTGAAGCGGCCTGAGAGATTCGCTCACTTCGGGCGCGTAAAGAGCAGGCGGGAATCGGTTCGATTCCCGCCTGCTCTTTACGCGCCCGATTACCATGCTCAGCGCCCCAGGTAGAGCAAGCGCAAGGTCTCCGGCAAGCGTTCCAGGATGTCGCGCGCGATGACGCCGGCGATCATACCGGCCCGCATGAGTTGGGCGCCGGCGAAGCCGTGGAGGTAGGTGGCTGAGATCGCGGCCTCGAAAGCCGGCAGCCCTTGCGCCAGCAGACCCACGATGGCGCCGGCCAGCACGTCGCCGCTGCCCGCCGTGGCCAGCACGGGCGCGGCGAACGGCAGGACGCCGGTCCGGCCGTCCGGCGCGGCGATGACGGTGTGCGGCCCCTTGAGCAGCACGATGTGACCCCAGGTGACCGCGTAGCGGCGCGCGGTCGCGATGCGGTTGCCGTTGATCTCGTTGGTGGTGAGGCCGGTGAGCCGCGCCATCTCGCCGGGATGGGGGGTCAGGATGCTGTTCGGCGGCAGGCGCGCGGGCCAGTCGGCCAGGCCGGCCAGGAGGTTCAGCGCGTCCGCGTCGATCACCGCGCGGCCTTGCCAGTCTCCCTGGGATAAGCCCTGGGCGCCGAACAGTGCGCCGATAAACGCGCGCGCATCGTCGGTGGTGGTGAGTCCTGGCCCTACCAACAGCGCGTCGTAACCCTCTAACGCGGTCAGCAGCTCGGCTGCGCCGGCCGCGGCGTGCGTGGCAACGCCGGGCAGCGGCAGCCAGGTAACTTCGGGCAGCACGCCGGCCAACGCCGGGTGGGCCGCCGCGGGGATGGCCAGCGTGACCAGGCCCGCGCCGGCGCGCATGGCCGCCGCACCGCTGAGCACGGCCGCGCCGGTGTAACGCAGTGAACCGGCCGCGATCAGGGCTTTGCCGAACGTGCCCTTGTGCGCATCCATGGGCCGGAGGGGCAGCCAGCCGCGCACCATATCCGGCTCGATGAGCTCGACCTGCGCCGCGGCGGCCAGGTCGGGCGGCACACCGATGTCGGCCACGGTCAGGATGCCGCACGCGCCCGCGCCGGGGAACTGCAGGTGGCCCCACTTGGGAAAGGCGAAGGTGATCGTGACGGTCGCTGGCAGCGCGGCCGGGTCCAGTGCGCCGGTGTCGCAGTTCAGCCCGCTGGGGCAGTCCACTGCCAGCACGGGCAGCGGCGGCCACGGCGGCGCGGGTGGCTCTTCCTCCCAGTCGTCCTCGTCGAGGTAGTCGTCCTCGTCTTCATTTTCATACTCTGCACCTTCTTCCATTGCCGCGTTCTCGTCGTCGGCGAAAGGAGGCGGTGGTGACGGCGCGGGGCTGCCCCACCCCAACGCTTCCAGCAGTGGAAAGCGAGGCAGCGCAAAAGGTGACGGAGGCGTTTCGGGCGGCTGCTGGCGGGCCGCGAGCTCCTGCTTGACGACCGTCAGCAGCTCGGCCAGGCGGCCCTCGATGGACCGCGCCGCGCCGGTGCCCAATAGCGCATCTATGATGAGGTCGCACTGCGCCAGCTCATCCCGTAGCTTGGTGAAATCGGCGTCGTTATCGGCCCACAGGATCGCGATGCCACGGCGGCGGCGCTTCAGCGTGCGATAGTTCTCATCTCCCTTGATATCTCGCTTCCAGATGTAGAGCGACACCTCGCAGCCGGCCTCCAGCAGTGCGTGTGCGGCCACCAGCCCATCGCCGCCGTTGTTGCCAGGGCCCACCAGCACCAACACCCGTTCTTCAGGCTCGATCAGGCGCACGCCCAACGCGACCTGGGCGACCGTGTGGCCCGCCATGCTCATCATGGCCGCGTAGGTGTGGCCGCCGGCATCGGTGGCCTGTTCGATGCGGCGCATTTCCTCGACGTTGACCAGTTTCATGCGTCAAACCTCCTCGAGTGGGGACGCACCCCCTGGACGGCGCCCAGGGCAGGCTCTCGCGGTCTCCCTGTGGCGCAAGCGGGCAGGTGCAAGCAGGCGGGCAGGTGCAAGACCTGCCCCTACGCCCCAGCGACGCGGGTCAGGCGCCAGGCAACCAACGCCATGCTCCCGATGACCGGTGCGAGCAACAACAGGTAGACCAGGCGCAGCAGGTTCGAAGGGGAAGCGCCGATGGGATCTAGCGGATGCCGCAGCACGCCCGTGCGCGCGGCCAGGAACGCGACCGCGGCCGCCAGCAGCAGGGCCGTGACAGCCGTGAAGCGGGAGTCGTGCAGCAGCCGCACGATGATGATGCTGATCAGCCCGACGGCCGCGATCTGCAGCGTCATGGTGACGCGCGGCTCGCCCCAGGCGATCCACGGTCCCCAAGTGAGGCGGGTGGCCGGCATACTGACGATGAAGTGCGCGACCCAAAACCCCCAGCCGCTGAGCAACAGGCCCTCGCACCAGCGGGCCAGGTCGCGCCGGCGCGTCGCCAGGTGCGCGACCCCGGCCAGTCCGGCCAGCCAGAAGCCGACCATCCCGGCGCGGCTCAACGCGCCGTGCAGATAAACCAGCTTGATCACATCGCCGATGGTCTTCTCGGTCGGCATCGCCAAGAGCACGGCCGCCGCCGCGACCGCGCACAGGGCCAGCAGGGGCCAAAAGAAACGCCGAGGGGAGTGAGTCATGATGAACGCCTCGCCGGTATCTTCTCAATCAGAGTGGTCTGGGGCCAACGTGAAGCCTTCCTCATAAAACGGATTGGCCGTGCACAAACGCAAGCGGTCTGTGTTCGCCCGCTCTCCGCATTCTTGAGCGAATACCTACATTGAAGTTGCCGAGAAGCATGATACCTTAAGTGTGTAGACGCGGCAAAATAGGGGCGATAGATGGGTGGATAAAATCGCGCTGCACCGCTTGCCGAACCTGGTCAGGCGGTGGCGTCAGTCCACCCCCGTCAGGGGAAGCAGTTCCTGGCGCGCACTGTTGAGATCGGTGAAATGGATGCCAGTCATCCCGACCGCCCGCGCGCCCGCCACGTTTTCGGCAAAGTCATCCACAAAGATGGCTTCCTCCGGCAGCGCTCCGGCCCGTGCAAGGGCGATGTGGAAAATACGCGGGTCAGGCTTCATCACGCCCTCTTCGGCCGAGACAGTGACGCTCTGGAAGTGGTCCAGGATGCCGTACTTCTGGCCGAATACGGTCCGGGCATTGTCGGCCGCGTTGCTGAGGAGGCCGATGTGCAAGCCGGCCGCGGACAGGCGATTCACATAGGCCAGGAGGTCTTGATCCAGGATATCCTCGGCGAAGAAATCGCGGCGGAACTCGGCCAGTGGGGCGTCCGCCAGCCCCAGCGTCTCCCCGATCCAACGCCAGTGCTCGGCATCGCTGATCTGCCCCAACTGCGCCGCGCGGCCGCGTTCGCCGCCGAACACCGCCATTGATGCGCCGCCCGACGGCAGCCCCAGGCGCTCTTCCCAGGCTCGGCGCAGGTGTTGGCTGCGCGTGCGCACCAACACGCCGCCGAAGTCGAAGATGACGGCCTTCACGGACATGTGCGCTCCTGAAATTGCCACGGCGACGCGTGTCCGGCGGACATCAGCGGGGCGAAGTCCGCCACGGGCCGGCCGTATGCGTCCGCGTAGACGGCCAGCGTCTCGTCAGCGATGGCCTGCCACGAGAAGCGCTGCGCCCACTGGCACGCCTGCCGGCCCAATTGGCGGCGCAGTTCATCATGGTCCAGCAGCAAGTCGATCTTATACGCCAGCTCCGCCACATCGCCTTGGGGCACCAGGTAGCCGTTGAAGCCATCCGCGATGTTCAGCGACAGCCCACCCACGTCCGACGCGATCACCGGCGTGCCGCAGGCCATCGCCTCCAGCGCCACCATCCCGAACGATTCGTAATATGAGGGCGCCACCACCACCGAGGCCGCGTTGTAGTAATCCACCAGGGTGTCCTGGTCGCGCGAGCCCAGGAACGTGACCAAGTCGCCGATGCCCAACGCTTCGCGCAGCGCCTGGAGTCGCGCCAGCTCGCCGTCGGTTGCCGGATCCCCTGCGCCGCCGATGATGCTGAGGCTGATCTTGCCGCGGAGGGCTGGCCGGCGGCTTAGCACTTGCGCCATGGCCCGAATCAGGGTGTCAATGCCCTTGATCGCCTGGATGCGACCGACGAACAGGATCATGTGCTGGTCCGGTGGCAGCCCCACCGCGGCGCGCGCGATCGCACAGGGCACAGGGCGGAACAGGGCCAGGTCCACCCCCGGTGGCACGATCGCGATCTTGGCCGGGTCGGCCCCGTAGAGCGCGGCCATTTGCTCCCGCTCCAGCGCGGTGGCCGCGATGAGCCGGTCGCTGAAGCGCATGATCTCACCCTCTTGGGTCGCGCGCAGTTGTGGCTCCAGTTCATCGGTGGATTTCGCCACCTGGTTTTTCAGGAGGGCCAGGGTGTGAAACATGTGGACGATGGGCGCACCCCAGGCGTCTCGCAGCGCGCGGGCGGCCAACCCCGAGAGCCAGTAGTGGCTGTGCAGCACGTCGTAGCCGATCCCCTCCGCGGCCGCGAACGCGCGCACCTCGGCCACGAATTGAGGCAGGTGGCCGTAAATCTCGTTCTTGTTGTAGGGGCGTTCCGGCCCGGTCGGCAGGTGGACGACGCGGATCGGCCCGTAGGCGCTGAGGCCCAGGCTGACGCGCGGGAGGTGCGGGTTTTGGGAACGCGTGAAGACATCAACCGCGACCCCGCGGCGGCCCAACTCGCGCGCCAGCTCGCGCACGTACACGTTCATGCCGCCCGTCTCCTTGCCGCCCAGGGTGGCCAGGGGGCAGGTGTGGACGCTGAGCAGGGCGACGCGGCTGAGCAGGGTGTCAGACATCCAGGTTGCGCACCTTCTTGGCGTGGCTCTGGATGAAGCGCTTGCGCGGGGCCACCTCGTTGCCCATCAGCATGTCGAAGGTGCGGTCGGCCGCGGCGGCGTCCTCCACGGTTACCTGGAGCAGGATGCGGTTGGCCGGGTTCATGGTGGTCTCCCAGAGCTGCTCCGGGTTCATCTCGCCCAGGCCCTTGTAACGCTGGAGGGTGACACCCTGCATACCGCCCAGGGTCTTGACGATCTGGTCCCGCTCCTGGTCGGAGTAGGCGTACTTCGCCTCCCGGCCCTTCTTCACCAGGTAGAGCGGGGGTTGCGCGATGTACAGGTGGCCGCTTTCGATGAGTTGGGGCATGTAGCGAAAGAACATTGTCAACAACAATGTACGGATGTGGCTGCCATCAACATCTGCATCAGTGTTGTGACAACAGAGCGCGCCGCGGCCGCAGATGAAGGTTTCATCGTCAGCAACCGAAAAATCATAGACCCGGCGACTGCTGGCTTGCACCTGTCGGACGGCCCGTACCGGTAAACCCACCAAATCACCAACCAGGGGCCGACCGGCCGCCTTGCCGCCGGCGCCACGCGGCCCGGCCAGCCAGGCCTGCACTTCGGCGGCGCGCGCATGGTCACGCCAGATCGGTTCCAGATAGGCTATCGCCGCGCGTTCGCCTACCGACAGAGAGTAGGCCGCGTGGCGTGTGGTGATCGTCCGACCGCGAATGCTCCCACCAGGCTCACCCGTGGGCTGATGCACCGAGAGTGATGTTCGAATATCGTGCATCAGCAGCAAATACATCAATTGATCGGCCAGCGTTTCCGAGGTTGTGGCAAATGAAACCTGACGAACAGCCAGGGTGCCGTCGCCCAGGAAGTAACCACGCAAGAATGCCAATTGCAGTTCTGGCCCCACGTTGAAGACCAGATCGGGCATACGCTTATGGGCAGCGTTCACGCCATCGAACCCCAGCAGCAAGCGGAAGAGGGCTGTGATTACTTTGTTTTGGATCCGTAGTTCTGCTGCACGGCCATCCTTCCCAGGATACAGCACCGGCTCCACTCCAAACACGGTGCGGACGGCGGCTATCAGTTCGGGCACGATTGCTTCGTTACGTGTTCCAATTGCCAGTCGCACGCCGTTACGATCGCTCAAGGCGCCCTCGGCCACAAAGAAACCCAGCAGCAGTAGCAGCGATTTGTTGACCGGCAGATAGCGCGGTATCGCCTGATCGCTGTAATGCCTGGGCGTCAAGAAGACATTGTCGCCAAGCCGGCTGACGCCCTCAGTATTGAGATCAGCCAATGACAAATACTCGCGCACTCGGTTGCGCGGCGCCCCGCGATATTGCGTATTCCACACATGATCCAGCCGGCTGGCGCCTACCTCGACCTGGGGCAACACAGCGTCAGCGGTCAGACCGAGCGTCTCGATGTAGCGCAGGAAGTGGCTCACCGTCGGACGCTGCTCGCCCCGCTCCCATGCGTAATACGTCACTGGCTGGCGGATGCCCACCGCCGCGCAAATCGCTTGTTGGCTCAAACCGCTCGCCTGGCGTTGTTGCTTAAGCAGCGCGCCGACCGCGGGTGGTATTGCGACTCTGACTTCCACAAACGCCGGATTATCCGCATATTCCAGGCGGACCTGCTCCTTGTACCACTCGGTGACAGCTGGTCCGCGCAGCACCAAATCACTGTCCATGTCCGATCCAAGCTCGACGAACGAACGGATCAGATCGATGCGGCCAACCGTCAATTCGGTCTGCGGCAACCGAGAAGGCGCAACAAGGCGATCACCCACCTGGATTTCGTCACCGCGCTTCAGCACCGGGCGGTTTGCTTCTCCGACCACAAACACGCTATGCTCACCCGTAACGCGCACCCGCCGGCCATAAGCCGTCTCGATCTCATAAAGCGTGCCTGCATGATCGTGCCGAATAATACTCTTGATTGATTTGTACCGTGTCGTTCCGTCTTCCGGGCTAAAACACAACACCTGGTACTCGGATGGGTTTGCCACGTCGGCCATCAACTTGTCTATAAACGGACCAATACGAACTGATCTCACCTGGCCCGCCGGGTCTTTGACGAAGGTCAACTCATCGCCATCCACGCTCATGATCAAGACACGATGATAGCGCAGGTTGCTCAAGTCTATCGCGTCACCAATCCCGCTACCTAACGCCTGCACCAGCGCCTGGATTTCTCGGTTAGCCAGCGATTTGTCAAGCCGGGCCTTTTCCACGTTCAAGATCTTGCCGCGCAGGGGCAAAATCGCCTGGAAGCGGCGGTCGCGGCCTTGTTTCGCACTCCCCCCTGCAGAATCGCCTTCCACGATGTAAAGCTCGCACTTCGCCGGGTCGCGCTCCGAGCAGTCGGCCAGTTTGCCGGGCAGGGTCAGGCTCTCCAGGGCGCTCTTGCGGATCACCAGGTCGCGCGCTTTGCGGGCGGCGTCGCGGGCTCGGCTGGAGGTGATGCACTTCTCGATGATTTTGCGGCCATCTTTGGGGTTCTTCTCCAGCCACTCCATCAGTGCCTCGGCCACCACCGACTCGACCTGGTTGCGGATTTCGTTGTTGAGCAGCTTGACCTTGGTTTGCGACTCGAACTGGGGGTCGGGCAGCTTGACGCTGATGATGGCGGTCAGGCCTTCGCGCGTGTCATCGCCGGTGAAGCTGGAATCGGCATCCTTGAGCAAGTTCTGGCGTTTCGCCCACTCGTTGATGGTGCGGGTCAGCGCCGAGCGCAGGCCGGTGAGGTGCGTGCCGCCATCCGGGGTGTTGATGGTGTTGGCAAAGGCGAAGACCGACTCGTTGTAACCGTCGTTGTACTGGATCGCGGCCTCGACGATGTTGCCTTCAAGCTCCTTTTCCACGTACACCGGCTCGTGCAGCACGTCGCGATTCTTGTTGAGGTAACGCACGAAGCTGCGCACGCCGCCCTCGAAGTAGAAGGTCATGAAGCGGGCGCCATTGTTGGTGCGCTCATCCGCGAACTCAATGGTCAGCCCGCGATTCAGAAACGCCATCTCGCGGAACCGCTGCTCCAACGTCTCGAATCGGAACTCGGTATCCTCGAAGATGGTCTTGTCCGGCAGGAAGGTGGTGCGCGTGCCGGTCTCGCCCGGGTTCGCTAGGCCGATCACGGCGATGTCAGCTTGCGGGATGCCGCGGTGATAGCGCTGAAAGTAGACTTTGCCTTCTTTGCGCACCTCCACCTCCATCCAATCCGACAGCGCGTTGACGGCCGAGACGCCGACGCCGTGCAGGCCGCCGGAAACTTTGTAAGCGCCGCTGCCGAACTTGCCGCCCGCGTGCAGCTTGGTCATCACGGTCTCCAGCGCCGACTTGCCGGTTTGCTTGTGAACATCCACCGGGATGCCGCGGCCCCAATCCTGCACGGTCACGCTGCCATCCTTGCGGATGGTGATGACGATGCGGTCGCAATAGCCGGCCATGGCCTCGTCGATCGAATTGTCTACGACCTCATAGACCGTATGGTGCAGCGCCTTGGTATCGGTGCCGCCGATGTACATGCCGGGACGGCGGCGCACCGCTTCCAGCCCTTCCAACACCTGGATATCGTCGGCCGTATAATGATTGGGGCGATTTACCTGCTCAGTCACGGATTATCTCCTGCCAACACATACTTTACGCGGCCGGCGCCCCAGGCCCACCTTGCGGTTGTGAACCCAGCGCCTGCGCGCGCAGACTGGTGTAATAAACAAAAATCGCATAGAGCATCGCGGTGCCCAGAAATGCGTTCCCCAGGATGGCCACCATAGCGCCCATAGCGGTCTGGCCGATCAATCCCCAGACCGCCCGAAAGCCCAGCATGATCAAATTGATCAGGACTACCAGACCCATCACGCGCATACTGTTGCGACGCGCCAAGATCATACTCTGCCACAGGCTTGCCCACAATGGCTGGCCGTCCAACGCCAGCGCCTCACTGGCGAAAAAGAACGCTAACAGGAACCACAGCGTCAGCCACAGCACCAAGCCGCCGCTGAATACGAACAGCAGGCTGACCCCACCCCCGCTGTTCAACAGCGCCAGGGCTGTAGCCAGGGCCAGCGGCATGCGCAGTATCAGCATCACACTCCCCAGCACCAGGCCAAGGCCCGTGAAACGTAGGGCAAGCGGGAACAGCGGTACGCGCAGTTGGTCAGGGGTCTGCGCCACCACCGTTGATCCGTCCTGCTTTGACGCGCTGGCGAGACCGTGTGCTGCCCAGCGAAAATATACTGCGGCTATCACCTGGCTGACCAACCACAGACCGATGATGATCACCAGCGCCAGCCAGACACTGGGCGTCTCGAACGGCGTCGGGCGATTGGGCGAAGACGCGATAGCCGGCAAGTTCAGCCCGAACCCTACCGGCGCCAACACACCGTCACTGATCAGCTTCAGGCGGCTGGCTTGTACATCGGCCAACGCGCTAAGGGGGCTAAGCCAATTCCCAGCCAGCGCCACCGCCAGGTTGCTGTTGTTTCCCACCTGGCCCACCGCCTCGCGTGCCAGGGCCAGCGGCTCACTCATGGTGGCGAGTTGTGCCGGGGTGTAGAAAGCCTGCGCCAGCGCTTCCCATCCGACGAACAAGCGCTGCAGCAACGCCCCTACCGAAAGCCGCGGCGCCAGCCAGAGTAGCAGATCAACGATAACAGGGATCGCTAACGGCCAGGGATAGCACAATGCCATTTGAAGGCCTGCGGACAGCGCATCAATCGCCCCTATGGGCTGGACAGCTTCTTTTTTCATCGGGGTTATTTTACCACAACTGAGCTGTTTTAAGAAACAAAGGCCCTCCTTTTTACGCTTATGGCAGCACAAATGTGCGAGCTTCTCCTCCTGCCAACCCGTGTTGACGCCTGGGCGGGCCTGGGGTAGAATCTGGACGCGCTAGCGCGTAATGTGATCATCACCTGTGACACAGCATCGGCAACCCATGACGATCATCACCTTGACCACTGACTTCGGCCAGGCCGACGGCTACGTCGGCACGATGAAAGGCGTGATTCTGGGCATCGCGCCCGCCGTCCGCCTGGTGGACCTGAGCCATGAGATCCCGCCCCAGGCCGTGCGCCAAGCGGCCCACGTCTTGTGCCAGGCCGCACCCTACTTTCCGGCCGGCACGATCCACCTGGCGGTGGTTGACCCCGGCGTGGGCAGTACACGGCGCCCCCTGCTGGTGACTACGCCCCAGGCGGCTTTCGTCGGCCCTGACAACGGCTTGTTCACCTCGATGCTGGACCAGCCCGGCGCACAAGCCTGCGTGCTGGATCGGCCTGCGAACTGGCTGCCCCAGGTCAGCCGCACCTTCCACGGCCGCGACATCTTTGCGCCGGTGGCGGCTCGCCTGGCGCTGGGCGCGGCGCCGGGCGAGTTGGGCACGCCCATTAACGATGCCATCCGCCTGACCGATGCCGCGCCGCAGCGCCTGGGGAACGATCACATCGAGGGCTGCGTCATCCACGTCGATCGCTTCGGCAACCTGATCAGCAATGTGCCATCCCCCTGGCTGGCGGACGGGAGTTGGCGTTGCTGGATCGCGGGCCAGCGGATCGACGGACTGAGTTCTACTTACGCCGAGGTCGCCCCCGGCGCGTTGCTGGCGTTGGTGAGCAGCGGTGACACGCTGGAGGTCGCCGTGCGCGACGGCAGCGCCGCGCGCGTGTTGGGCATCGGTGTCGGCGCCACAATCAGCTTAAGGAGAACCCCATGGAGAAATTCGTCATTCACGGCGGCCACCCCCTGAACGGGGAAGTGGCCCCGGCCGGCAACAAAAACGCAGCACTCCCACTGCTGGCCGCCATCTTCCTCACCGAAGAGGAAGTGACCCTGCACAACGTCCCGCGTATCGGGGACGTCGGCACCATGCTCCAGCTCTTGCAGGAAATGGGCGTGACCGTGCGCGATGAGGGCAATACGCTGCACTTGTGCGGCCGGGCCGCTCGCTTCGCCCGCCCTCGAGCCGATCTGTTCCAGCAGATCCGGGGCTCGATGCTGCTGGCCGGCCCGTTGTTGGGGCGCTTCGGCCAGGCCATCCTGCCGCTGCCCGGCGGCGACCGGATCGGCCGGCGCCGGGTGGACACCCATGTGCTGGCGTTTCAGGCCCTGGGCGCCGATGTTGATTTCGCCTCGCGGGACTTCGTCATGCAGACAGGGGCCCAGGGCCTGCGCGGCGCCGACATGCTGCTGGATGAAATGAGCGTCACCGGCACCGAGAACGCGGTCATGGCTGCTGTCTTGGCCACGGGTGTCACCATCATCCGCAACGCGGCCTCTGAACCGCACGTGCAAGACCTGTGCAATATGCTGCGCTGCCTGGGCGCGCAGATCGAAGGGGTCGGCAGCAACACCCTCACCATTCACGGCATCCAACGGTTGGGCGGCGGCGAGTTCACCATCTCGCCCGATTACCTGGAAGTGGGCAGCTTCCTGGGGCTGGGCGCGGTGACGCGGGGCGAGATCCGCGTGCGCGGGGTCGCGGCCGAACACATGCGCATGATCAACTGGGTGTTCACCGAACGCCTGGGCGTGAACATGCGCATGGAAGGCGATACACTGGTCGTGGCCGATGAGCAGGACCTGCGCATCCGTGAGGACCTGGGCGGCGCGGTGCCCAAGATTGACGACGCGCCCTGGCCGCAGTTCCCGGCCGACCTGATGAGCATTGCACTGGTCGTCGCCACCCAGGCCAAAGGCACCGTGCTGATCCATGAGAAGATGTTCGAGAGCCGGCTTTACTTCGTGGACAAGCTGATCGGCATGGGTGCGAAGATCATCCTGTGCGACCCCCACCGCGCCGTCATCGTCGGGCCATCGCCCCTCCACGGCCAGGAGCTGAGCAGCCCCGATATCCGCGCCGGCATGGCGCTGCTCATTGCCGCGCTGGCGGCCAAAGGCACCAGCACCATCGCTAACGTGGGCCAGATTGACCGCGGCTATCAGGACATTGACAAGAAGCTGAAAGCGTTGGGCGCACAGTTGGAGCGGGTGAAAGCGTGATGGGTGTGGAAAAGTATGGGAGTGTGGGAGTGCTAACGGAGTTTCCGTCGTTTTATGATCCAAGACGCATCGGCACGTTGTTCTATCCCGACGTCGCGCACATCGCGGCCGAGGCTGCGGCGGCCGGGTTGGCGCCGGCCGCCGCGGACATGCTTAATGTACATCTGCTGGTAATTGACATGCAGGTGGACTTCTGCCATCCGACCGGCAACCTGTACGTGCCGGGCGCCCTGGACGACCTGCGCCGCACCATCGAGTTCATCTACCGCAATGCCGGGCGCATCAGCCACATCACCTGCTCGCTGGATTCCCACCTGCCCAGCCAGATTTTCGCGCCGGGGTGGTGGGAGGATACGGCCGGCCGCCCGCCCGCGCCCTTCACCATCATCTCGGCCCACGATGTACGTCACGGCGTCTGGCGGCCGCGTTTTGCCTCCGAAGCTTCCCTGCGCTACGTCGAAACGTTGGAACAGGCGCACAAAAAGCAGCTCTGCATCTGGCCCTACCACGTGCAGATCGGCAGCCCCGGCCACGCGCTGGACCCAGAGCTGTGGTCCGCTGTGTTCTGGCACTCGCTGGCCCGCCAGGTGGACCCACACTGGCTGACCAAGGGCAGCGTGCCGCTCACCGAGCACTATTCGATCCTGCAACCCGAGGTGCCTGTGCTGGATCAGCCCGGTGGCAGCAAAGACCAGGGCTTCATGGACATCCTGGCCAGCGCCGATGTGCTGGTGATCGCGGGCGAGGCGGAAAGCCATTGCGTGCTGGAAACCGTGGAGGATCTGGTGGAGGAGTTTGGCGGCCAGCCCGAGGTGTTGCGCAAGATCTATTTCCTGCGGGATTGCACCTCGCCGGTGCAGCACCCGGAGATTGACTTTCATGCGCTGGCCACCGCCCGCCTGGCCGAGTTTCAGGCGCTGGGCATCAACCTGATCAACAGCACGGATCCGCTGCCGTTTTGAGAAGGAGCACGTACATGCCTCAATTGGGCGTGATTGACAAACACACGCGGCTGTTCGCCCCATCGGAGGAGACGCTGCAGGGGCGCAACGCCGACATTTACTTCCTGCGCGCCCGTCAGATCATGGATGCCGAGGGGATGGCGCCCGAGGTCACCGTGGAGGTGTTTCCCAACGGCGACGGGCTGTTGTGCGGTATGAAAGAGGCGTTGGCGCTGCTGGCCCGCGCCCTGCCCGACGAGGCCGAGGTGGAGGCGCTGCCGGAGGCCGCACCGATGCAGGCAAAGGAGATCGTCCTGCGCATCCGCGCGCCCTACCCGGCCTTTGCCATCTACGAGACTGCCATCCTGGGCACCCTGGCCCACGAGAGCGGCTGGGCCACGGCCGCGCAGGCGTGCGTGCAAGCGGCCGACCCCGTGCCGGTGATCAGCTTCGGCGCCCGCCACGTCCACCCCGACGTGGGCGCGCGCATGGAATATGCGGCGCTGGTGGGCGGCTGCGCGGGATGCGCCACACCGCTGGGCGCCGCGCTGTTCGGCATCAAGCCCAGCGGCACCATTCCTCACGCGCTGATCCTCTGCATCGGCGACACGGTGGCGGCCCTGGAAGCGTTCGACCGCATCATCGAGCCGGAAGCGCGGCGCATCGCGCTGGTGGACACCTTTAAGGACGAGGCCGAGGAAGCGCTGCGCGTGGCCGCGGCCCTGGGCGACCGGTTGTGGGGCGTGCGGCTGGACACGCCATCGGAGCGCGGGCGCGTGACCCCGGCCCTGGTGACCGAGGTGCGCGCGCGGCTGGATCAGGCCGGCTTCGGCCATGTCAAGATCGTGGTCAGCGGCGGCATTGACGCGGCGCGCATCCAGCTTTTCAAGGCGCGCAACGCGCCGGTGGATTCGTTCGGCATCGGTAGCGCGATCTCGGGCGCGCGGCCCATTGACTTTACTGCGGACGTCAAGATGGTCGAGGGTGCGCCGCGCGCCAAACGCGGCCGCATCCCCGGCCTCACGCCCAACCCGCGACTGGAGCGGGTGAACCTGGCCGGCTGGCGCGCGGTGCGTTAAAGCTAACCTGAGAATAGGACGCGGACGAGCGCGGACGAACGCGGATGACGGTATTTTCATTGCCGCTTGTGTCGCCTGCGACATGGACACTGCCCTGAGCATCAAGGGGGCCAACGATGGAGACTTTTCGCCTATTATCCCGCATTCCAGCTTTCACCGCGGCCGATGGCGCGCGCATCCGGGAGTTGGCCGGCCATGGCAGCGGCCTGGCCAGCCACAGCCTGGCGGTTATCGCGCATCCGCCGGGGACGGAAAGTCGGGATCACACGCACAGGGCCGCCGATGAGGTGTACTTCGTGTGGTCGGGCCGAGGTCGCATACGGGTGGCCGGGGAAGCATGCGCCATCGGGCCCGGTGACGCGGTGATCATCCGCCCCGGACAGGCGCACAAGCTGTGGAACGACGGGCCGGACGACCTGGTGCTGATCGTCACCTGCGCGCCCGCGTATACGGTCGAGGATGTGGTGTGGGAAGAGGATTAGTGTGGGGGTGTGAAAGTATGGGAGTGTGGGGGGAGCTTTTTCTCGCACTCCTATACTCCCACACCCCCATGCCCCTTGCTACACGCTCGGCCCTTCGCCGCTGCTCTCCTTGCGGCTGGCGGGCGTGAAGAGCGTGATCAGCCGTTCGAGTTGTTCATAGATGAAGTTCTGCCGGAACCCGGCCAACACCGCGGCCAGGTAGGGCAGTAGCCGTGCGCCCTCGCTGGCCTGGGCGTCCGACAGGCTCACGTTGAGGATCAAGAAGCCGCCGGCCAACACCAGGAACGTGATGCCGCCCAACACGACGCCCATCAAGGGCTGCACCAGGTACCACATCATGTAGTGCCGGTTGAAGTCCTGCTCCTGGGAGATGTGCCACCACAGGGTGTACAACGCGCCCACCACCCCGCCGATGCCGCCCCACATCATGGTGTTGACTACCGGATAGAGGTTTAGCAACGTCTGACCGGTGACGTTCCCCACCCGCGTGATCCAGCCCGTCAACGGTGCGGCGAACACCAGCCCCAGCAGCAACAGCACCAGCCACGCGGCCTGATAGCCCAGGATGCGCGGCCCATAGTACACCGATTGGCTGCGGCTCTCCTTCACCCGGTCGAGCATCGCGCGCACCTGCATCATCCGATACTCGGCGTTGACGTACTCTTCCGGCGATTCGATCAGCAGTGTGCGCGCCTCCCGCAGCATGGTCAGCGCGCGCTCGGCCTTGGCCGGCGGGCTGCTGAACTCGGTGGCGACCTGCTTGTACAAGCCGTCAATCTGCTGATGAAGCGCCTTCTGCCAACCGTTGGGCAGCACCTGGTCGAGCCGGGAAACGATAATAGCCTTATCGCCTTCTGGACGCTCAGGTTGCACAGGCAATGGGTTAATCGTCCCTGGGTCGATCCCTGGCGCCACGGGCATAGCTGACTCTCCATACCCCTTGGGCACTACCAACGCATCGGAATCAACGGGTGCGGTCGGCGCAGTTTCGCTTTCCATGATGATCGCTCCAAACCGTCGAGTGGCGGGCGGCACAGCCGGCGCGCTGGGCTGGCCGGTTTCCGGGGTGGGCGCAGGTGTGGCGGGCCGCACGGGCGCGGCCCGCACTTCCGCGGCTGATGGCGGCACATGAATCGGCTCCGCGGTCACAATTGGGGGCTCGACCCCGCGGGCCGGCAGCGGAGGCAGCGGGGTCGCGGCCACCGGCCCGCCGCCAGTCTCAGCCGCGATCACCTCGGCGTCCAGCAACGCAGCCAGATCGGCCTCGATATCCTTAGCTGCGCTGCCAGGGCTGACTGGGGCCGTAGCGCCATCGAACAACGCATCCAGCCCGCGGCCGCGCGTTGCGCCCACGGCGTTTGCACTACTTCTGCCCATAGTCATGGATAATCACCTCCGCAAGCGTGCGATATGCCTGCGCGCCCTCATGGTCGGGGGCAAATTCCAGGAGGGACTTGCTCGCCGCCGACGCTTCGGCAAACCGGATGCTCTTCTTCACGTAAACATCAAAAACGCGCAGGTTGAACAACGCGCGCGCCTGGTTGAGCACTTCTTCCGCGTGGCGCGTCCCAGTGTGATACATGGTGCCGAGAATGCCGGCGACCTGGAGCTGCGGATTGAGTCGGGCGCGCACGCGCACGATGGTCTTCAGTAAGGTGCTCATGGCGCGCAGCGCCAGGTACTCGCATTGGAGTGGGATGAGCACGAGCTGGGCCGCGGTGAGCGCGTTGATGGTCAGCAGGCCCAGGTTCGGCCCGCAGTCAATCAGGATAAAGTCATAACGCGGCACGAGCGGCGCCAGGGCATCCTTCAACAGCGATTCGCGGCTGAATGCTGCCACCAACTCGATCTCGGCGGCTGCCAGGTCAATGTTGGCCGGCAACAGGTCTATGCCCGGCCGCACCGTCTGCAGGATGGAGAGGGCGTTCTGATTGCCGTCCACCAGCACATTGTAGACCGTGCGCGTCAACGAATCCGGCTCCAGGCCGACCCCGTTAGAGAGTGCGGCCTGGGGATCGATGTCAACCCACAGGACGCGCTGATCGCGTTCGGCCAGCGCGGCGCCCAGGTTGATGGTGGTGGTCGTCTTGCCGACGCCGCCCTTCTGGTTGGCCAGTGCGATGATGATGCCCATGATTGCAGTCGTTCCCTTCGTCGCGGCGCGGAACTTTCACGGCGAGATTATAGCACAGAATGCACAAAAAAGCATCCATCAATTTCTTGCGACTATCAACGCGCGGCGTCCCGCATGCCCAACCAACGGTGATACAAATCGTTCTCGAAACCCATGCGCGCCAGCACCCGGCCCACGGTGCCGTTGACGATGTCGTCCAACGTCTGCGGCCGGCTGTAGAACGCGGGGACCGGCGGGAAGATGGTGCAGCCGATGCGCGCCGCTTGCACCATTAGCTCCAGATGGCCCAGGTGCAGCGGCGCCTCGCGCACCAGCAGGAGCACCGGCCGCCCCTCTTTCAGTTGCACGTCGGCCGCACGGGAGAGCAGGTCGCTGTCGAAGCTGTGCGCGATGGCCGAGAGGCTTTTGATGCTGCACGGCGCCACGATCATGCCGGCCGTCTCGAACGAGCCGCTGGCGATGGCTGCGCCGATGTCGGCCGGCCGGTAGACCACGCCGGCCAGCGCCTCCACATCTCGCGGGTCGTAGTCGGTCTCCTGCGCGATGGTCATGCGCGCGGCCTGGGTGAGCACCAGGTGCGTCTCGACCTCCGGCGCGTGCCTGAGGACCTCCAGCAGGCGGATGCCGTAGATCTGCCCCGACGCGCCCGACAGGGCGATGATCAGGCGTTTCATTTTGTCCCCCAGTGGATGGCCACGGTGCCGAGCATAGCCAGCTTGTAGCGCACATCGCGCAGCCCAGCCCCGGCCATGATGCGGGCCAGCGCAGGCGGCTGCGGGAAGTTGACGGCCGAGTGCGGCAGGTAGGTGTAGGCCGAGCGCTGCCCGCTGATCAGCCCGCCGATGATGGGCACCAGCTTGAAGAAATAAAACCGGAAAAGCTGGCCGAAGACCGGCGCGCGGGGCAGCGTGATCTCCAGGCAGACCACGCGGCCGCCCGGTTTGACCACACGCGCCTGCTCGGCGAACGCGGCGTGGATGTCCACCACGTTGCGCATCATAAAGCCGGAGCAGGCCGCGTCGAAGGTGTCGTCGTCGAACGGCAGCGCCAGCGCGTCCCCCTCGACAAAGGGAAAGCTGAGCCCCGGCCGTTTCCCCTGGCCGTAGACCATCATTTCCCGGGTCAGGTCAACCCCCACAGGCCGTGCGCCGGCCGCCAGGCGCAGCGCCTCGTAGGCGATGTCGCCGGTTCCGGTCGCCACATCCAGCAGCCGGCCGCCCGGGGGCAGGTTGCACAGGTGAATCACCGTGCGCCGCCAGATTTGATCCCGGCCCAACGTCATCAGTCGGTTCATCAGATCATAGCGCGGCGCGATGGCTGTGAACATGCTGCGCACATACGAACGCTTCTCGATGAGCGAAGGGAGCACTGGGGGATGAGATTTGTCGGTCAAATTGATTTTCCTTGATGAATGCGTACTGCGTATTGCGTGCTGCGTGACGGTTGAAGGATCACGGCGAGCTGAACGGATCACGCACCACGCATCACGAAACAAACAGCCACGGCGCCAGCCGGCGCTCCGCGAAGTCAATCACGAAGTAAAACAGCAGGCCTAGCAGACTCAGCGCGATCACGCCGGCATACATCTGCGGATAGGCCAGCCGGCCCCAACTCGCCATGATGTAGTAGCCCAACCCGGCGGTTGTGGCGAACGTCTCCGCGAAAAAGAGCACTGCGACTGCGATGCCGACACTGACGCGCAGGGCCGTCAACGCCGCGGGCACCGTGGCCGGCAGATACACGAACCGGAACAGCGCGCGGCGCCCCGCGCCCAGCGAGCGCACCGAGTAGAGCAGCTCCGGCCGCAGCGCGGCGGCCTGATCGCGCACGACCACCACGATCTGGAAGAACAGGATCAGCACGATCAGGAATATCTTGCCCGTGTCCCCGATGCCGAAGAGTAGCAAAACTACCGGCAGAAAGACGATCTTGGGGATCGGGTAGACGATATAGACCAGGGGCGAGAAGAAGCGGTTCAGCAGGCGGCTTTGCCCCATGACCAGCCCCGCGGGCACCGCCAACACCATGGAGATCGCGATGCTGGCGCCCACGCGCCACAAGCTGACCAGGAAGTGCCAGGCCAGGCCTTGGGGTGCAACCGCCGCGGCCGCGAAGGCGCGCAACACGGCCCACGGCCCTGGCAGCACCTCGACGCGCAGCGCCCAGCTCAAGAGCTGCCAGCCCAGCAGCAGGGCGAGAGACGCGAGGAGCAGGTCACGACGGCGCATCTTTCATGTCTCCTCCAACGCGGCGCGCAGCTCACTGACCTTCTGCCAGTAGGTGGGCTGGCCGCGGGTGTCGGGGACGCCCGCGGCCGGGTTTTCGATGATGCGCGCGTGTGTGTTGGGCGGCCGGCCCAACACCAGGATGCGCTGGCCCATGAAGGCTGCCTCCTCGATGGTATGGGTGACAATCACGGTGGTGACGCCGGTCTCCTGGCGCAGCTCCAGGGTCAGTCGCTGCAAATCCTCGCGCGTGACCGCGTCCAGCGACGAGAACGGTTCGTCCATCAGCAGCAGCCGGGGCTGTTGCAGCAGGCTGCGCGCGATCGCAGCCCGCTGCCGCTGTCCGCCGCTGAGCTGGTTCGGGTACTTGTCTCGCAGGTGCGCCACCCCAAGCCGCGCCAACCACGCGTCCACCTGCTGCGGGGTGATGTCGCCGCGCGGATAGGGCCGCAACTCATCGGCGGCCGCGTCCTTGCGCCGGTAGAACTGCCCCATCCGCATGGGCAGCGCCACGTTCTCCCACACGGTGGCCCACGGCAGCAGGCCGTAATCCTGGAGCACTAGCCCGGTGCTGGCGCGCGGCCGCGGCACGGGCTGGCCCCCCACCCGCACGCTGCCGACCCCTGGCTGGCGCAACCCAGCCGCCAGGTAGAGCAGCGTGCTCTTGCCGCACCCCGACGTGCCGATGATGGCCCACGCCTCGCCTGCGGCCACGAGCCACGAGAAGTCGCGAAACACCGGCGCGGCCTGGTCGTAGGCGAAGGTCAGACGCTCGAACGCGATCATGGGGCCGACGAGGGGCTCAAGCACGCTGCGCTCACTCCTCCGTCCAGGTCTGCCGGCGACCCAGGCGCTCGATGGGCGGGTAGGCCGCACGCACGGCCAGGTAGAGCGGGATGCCCACCGCGCCGCCCACCAGCGCTTGCAGGGCGTTGAACGGCGCCTCGGCCAGCGCGGCCGGCACGCCTTTCAGCAGCGCGCCGCCCACAAGGTAACCGGCGATCATCACCACTGCACCCAGCGCAAACGCGGCGATCAGGCCGGGCACGGTGCGCCAGCGCCGCGCGGCCAGGCCGATGACCGCACCTTGCAGGCCGTGGGCCAGCAGGCTGATGGGCGCCCAGACGGCATACGGGCCGCTCAGCAGATCGGCGATGGCCGTGCCGATGCCGCCGGCCACGAATCCCACCCATGGCCCGAACGCGAACGCGGCGAACGCGGTGGCCGCGTCCGACAGGTTCCAGTAGCCCTGCGAGGCCGGGATCGGGATCTGGACGACCTTGGTCATCACCACGGTCAGCGCGATCAGCACGGCGGCCAGGGCGATCATGACAGGTGATAGGCGAAAAACAGGTTTTTGGTCTTGCACCGAATTGGTCATGACTTGTTAGTAACTCCTTTGCAGACTTTTCTCGATCTCAGCTAACACCAACGCACTCCCGGAAGTCATCCGGTGTGAGTGACTCTATCCCGTAGACGCGTAATCATCTCAATGGTGGCAGACTGATTATACCCGAACACATCATTTCGCGGAAGCAGCATTGACAGCCGGCCGCGACTGCACTATGATACCGAGCATAGGTTCTTCGGGCTGTGGGCCTGAGTGCTCTGTTAGGTTAGTTTCTGTCACCCTGAGCGGGTTAACAACACAACACTGATGACAGCTCAACACCAGCGAAGGGTCTCCGCTCAGCCAGCGAAGATGCTTCGGCCTGACCGAGTTGACTCTACGCCGCAGGCTCTGGGCCCGGCCTCAGCATGACAAAATCCAGCTTTACACGGCACTCAGAACGACACTTGTATCGAGGCGTGATGACCGCTAACACTACTCCCTTGCCCGCGGGCAAGCTGCCTTTGCCGCTGTTGGAAAAGCTGCTGGCGCGCATCCCGGCCGGCGACCCGCGCCTCATCATCGGCCCGCGGGCTGGCGAGGACGCGGCCGTGATAGACTTCGGCGACCGCTGCCTGGTGGTCAAGACCGACCCCATCACCTTCGCCACGGCCGAGATCGGTTGGTACGCCGTACACGTGAACGCCAACGATATCGCGGTGATGGGCGCGCGGCCGCGCTGGTTCATGGCGACGGTGTTGCTGCCCGCGGGCCGGGCGACCGGCGAGTTGGCTGAACGCATCTTCGTTGAGATCACCGATGCGTGCGCGGCCCTGGGCGTCAGCCTGGCGGGCGGCCACACCGAGATTACCGTTGACCTGAACCGGCCCATCGTTTGCGGCACGATGCTGGGCGAGGTCGCCCGCGACCGGCTGATCCGGACGGCCGGCGCACAACCCGAGGATGCGGTGCTGCTGGTGAAGCCAGCGCCCATCGAGGGCACGGCGCTGATCGCGTTGGAGCGCGAGGCCGAGCTCCGGCAGCGCGGCTATAGCTGGAAATTCATCTCTGAGGCGCAGCGCTTCCTGCACCAGCCGGGGATCAGCGTCGTCGCTCCCGCGCTGCTGGCGGCCGAGACGGCCACGATCCACGCGATGCACGATCCCACCGAGGGCGGCGTGCTGACCGGCCTGTTGGAGGTCGCGCGGGGCGCTGGGGTGGGGCTGGCGATTGACCTGGACGCCATCCCCGTGCCGCCGGTAAGCGCGGCGCTGTGCCGGGAATTTGGCCTGGATCCGCTGGGGACCATCGCTTCGGGCGCGGTCATCGCGATCACACCGGAGCACGAGGTTGACCGCCTCGCGGTCGTGCTGCAAACCGCCGGCTACCCGACCGCCCGCATCGGCCGCGTGACCCCGGCGGCCGAAGGCCTGGTCGCGCGGCGCGGCGATCAACCCGTGCCGTGGCCCATGTTTGCGGCGGACGAGATCACGAAGATCTTTTCTCTTCCTCTTTCAACACCCCGGCCCGGATCAACACCAGCCGCACGCCCTGCTCGCCCAGCAGCGCCATCAGTGCGGGCCAGGCGATCAAGACCAGGATCACCAGCACGACGTTGAGCGCCGTGAGCGCCCCGGCCAGGATCACCAGCAGCGCCGAGTAGAACGGATTCGCGGCGGCGATCATCGCGGCGTTGCGCAGCGCCAGCCGCACGGTGGGTTTCTCCATCGCGGTCAGCACCGGGTAGACATAGAGTTGGATGCCGACCCAGAGCAAAGTCAGGTACGCCCATAGCGCTGAAACCGCCACCAGGAGCAGCATTTGCTGGCCAGAATAGAAAATCAGGTTGAGGCACAGCAGGGATAGCGCCACCATGCCGATGGTGTTCAAGGCCAGGCCCTGCCGCCAATAAGCGCGCAGGCCATCGAGATAGTAGCTGCGGTCCACGTGGACATCGCGCGCACACCGGCGCGCGACCACGGCCAGCGCGGCCAACGCGGGCCCGGCCGGGATCGCCACCAGCGGCGCCAGCCACCAGGGGCCGCCCACAGTGAAGATCGTCCAGCCGATGAACCCCGCCAACCCCACGAAGACCCCCCCCGTGGCCCACCACAGCAGGCTGATGCCTGCCAGAAAGAACATCTCGTTGTAGAAAGAGACGATCGCCCGGCCTAACACGATAAATGCGCGCATGATGACCTCGAACTTGCGCACACAATCCAGCGGATTGTGTTACGTTTGTGCCACAATCCGCCGGATTGCGGGGCGCACAATCCAGCGGATTGTGTTACGTTTGTGCCGCAATCCGCCGGATTGCGGGGCGCACAATCCAGCGGATTGTGTTACAGCAGTGACAACACCCCATCGTGTACGGCAGGGTTCACGAGCAGTTTGGCGTGCGCGGTGTCGGGCAGGAAGGCGGCGAGCGAACGCGTGCCTGTTTCCGCGGGCGTCACTCTCAGCGTCATTTCCACCCGCTTCTCAGTCACAAAGGGATGCCGCGTAGCCGACGCGCCGGGGATCTCCCGTGCGCTGTAGGCCGGCACGGCCATGTCGCCGATGCTCACCGTTCGATCCACCAGCTTCAGCCCGGCCGCGGTGATGCGCACGCCCAGGCGGATGTCGCCGTAGAAGGTGTGCGCCTCGACCAGAGCCGGCAGCGCACCGGGCCGGTTCAACTCGGCCAGCAACGGGCTGTCGGGCGCGAGCTGCTGGTAGATGGGCGTGTCGGTCAGCAACACGCGACTGTCAGGCAGGGCCTCGGGCGCGATCCGGCCGCGTTCCGCCAGCTCGCTTTCGTGAAGGGCCGCCTCCCACGCCTCAACCGCCGCTGCCGGCAGCGCTGGCGCCAGCCCCAGCCGCTCCAGCAGCCGGATGAAACGCCAGATCAACGAGTTGCGCGGGGCCAGGGCGGTCAGCCGCAGCAGGTCCACCCCGCGGTGCGGCGAGCCGATGGTGATCAGCCGGCCCACGTTGCCCCGGTAGACCGTGCCGAACGCGTCCGGTTCCGTCCGGCTGAGATAGTAGCGGCTGATGATGCCGCCCAGGCTGTGCGCGATCAGCGTCACCTGGCTCGGCCCGCCCCTGGCCACGCTGTCCGCGCTGAGCTGATCCACGCTGGACTGGCCGCGCTCGGCCTCGCTCAGCCCGGCCCCGGCCAGGCGGGACGCGATCTGACGCAGGTCGCCGCGATTGTTGTAGGTGCCGTCCTCCGCCACGCCGTAGCGGAAAAGCCGCACCAGGTCCGGGTCCAGGCCGCCGCGTGCCAGCAGATACTGCCGGAAACCGCCGTCGGTCCAGTCACCCGGATCGCCGTTGAAGCCGTGGATGAACAGGATGGGAAGTGGGCGGGACATGAGAACCTCCTCAGTCACCCACGCCGAACAAACCAGGTTTCTCGGAGAAACCTGGTTTGTTCGGCGTGGCCCTCAACTTGAGCTTACGATCTCCTGCAACAGCCGCGCCGCGCCGACCATGTCGGCGATGGCGATGTGCTCCTGCGGCGTGTGGACGTCGGCCATGCCGGTGCTAAGGACCGCGCACGCGATGCCGTGCTCGGCGTAGATGTTGGCGTCGGAGCCGCCGCCGGTGCTCTTGATGATGGGCTCGAGGCCCAGCCGCCGCGCGGCCGCGGCCGCGGCGGCGACCACCG
>DAOUAT010000417.1:0-9026 GCA_034433275.1 Anaerolineae bacterium | reverse complement strand
CGGACCCAGATCTCGAACGGCGTGCGCGGCTGCGTGTGCCGCTCCACCGTGCGCAGGATTTCGGGGGTGATGTCTTCCGCTTCTTCCCAATAGCGCTCGTACCACGCTTGCAGCAGCGCGACCTCCGGCCCCTGGATCTGCACGTTCAGCTCGACGTTCTCCGCCAGACCCGGATAGGTGAAGTTAGAAGACCCCACCAGGGCATACGACCCCAACACGGCCACGCGGCCGTGCGTGATGTACGCCTTGGCGTGAAATTCGTCCCGGCGGTAGACCCGGCACTGGATCTGCCCGGCGCGGATGGCTTCAACAATGGCCGCCGCGCCGGTCAGGAAGTCGTTCTGCGCCTTCTCCCCCTCCAGGCTGCGCTCCAACTGGCCCTGGATGCGCGCCAGCCCGGCCGCAAAGGCCCGTTTGGTGCGATACGACACCTCGTCCCCCATCAGGATGCGGATGCGCTCCACCCGCTGCCACTTCTCCTCCAGCCCCAGCAGCGCGCCGATCTCGAAGTAGCCGGTGGCGATGTCAATGGCCGACGCGATCTCGCACCAATCGGCGAGGTACGAGCGGACTTTCCAGTCGGTGTCGCTGTTGTCCACGATGAAGAGGCCGCCGCCGCGGTCCAAAGGCTTTGTGCCGCGGCTCGAATCGCCACGTCGTCGAGACGAATCCGTCCGGCCAGAAGAATCACTCATAGATCAAAACCTTTCCGACGACGGGACGCGTGCGCCGAGATGCGGCGGATGGGCAGGTCAACTTCGATGAGACGTTTGGGATAGTCAGTCATGATGCTTCGGATTTTCGACAAATCACTTGACAAAGTAAGGGTTTGTGCTATACTCACGCATGGAAACGGAACGTAAGTCCAGGCACGGTAGGAAGGCAGTTGATCTGCTCTCCCCGCTCTTGCGGAGCGTGCCCGCCTGGGGGTTCCGTTTTTTGTTGCCTACAGCCAGCGCGCTTTGATATGCCGCCAATCTTCCTCCAGGGTGGCGCCGAACTTCCCAGATAGCAATTGCACGGTTCTATCGCCTGACTTGTGCCAGGCATAGACGCTGCCGGCGACCAGGTCAGCCAATTGCACGAGGGCATGGCGCTGGCTGTCCACGTGAGCGACTGAAAGCACGCCGGCTGATGGCCACGCGCGATGGATGCGCGTGTTTACCGCAGCGATCTGGGCCGCTGAAGTGAAGTGGCGATCCATCGCCAGCGCCACATTGGGATAGGAAGACCAGCATAAGCTCAGCAACTCGCAGGCCAGAATCCCGTAGTTGTCCGGTGTGTCCTCGATGCGCCGGCCTCCTTTGAGCACGGTCAATGCGAACAGATCCACGTCGGCATCAGCCAAATCAGCCAACACCAACGCTCGAATACGCTGGCTGGCGTTGCTCCACTTGATTTCTGCCGCTTCTTTCAGCGGTCGTTCGAGCCGTTTGCCGGAGCGCGACGCTGCCCGGCGCACAAGGTGCCGCACGGCTAACGGGGCTGGCGCGATGACAATCGCCATGCAGAAGTGGGGGCTGTCAGCGGTGAGGGAACCGGATTCATCCAGGCCTGCATAGACGATCGTTGGCGACGATTGCGTCACAACGTTTCCTTTGTTCACTTCATACCTTTGACAAGCGTCAGCGCATCGGGTACCATTAGTTATGGAGGCTTTGATCGGGACTCCGCAAGGGGATCCGACTCTGCCTTTTTTGTTTTTCACTGTGACGCGTTGATCAGTTCTGCAACTCCGATCCTGTAGTGCTCCACCGCCATCACCGCCTCCCACGCCAGCCGCGCCGGATCCTGGATCGGCTGCACCTCCGGCGTCCTGCCGCAGTTGTAGACCACATCCCGCACTGCACCAATTCTAGCGCATCCTCGCCCTTGTGCCAAACGTCCCAAACTTGCGGGGTACGTTTTCCGTTTGGGGTATCTTCTTATCTTGTAGGGGCTTCCCCCAGGGCGTTCGTAACCAGGTTTGCACACGTCCCGCGTCTTGCACAACGCCGCGGATTGCATTATAGTGGGCCGGATCATTTCTCCGTGTCTGGGAAATCACAACCGTGGAGCGTGCATGACTGTTCACATCATCACCGATTCAAGCCATTATCTCGACCCGGCGGTCGTCGCCGGGCTGGGGCTGCACGTGCTGCCGCTGAGCCTCCAACTGGATGGCCATGAGTACCGCGAGCGGCTGGACATCACCACCGAGGCGTTGTTCGAGAAGCTGGGCGAGCGCGGGACCAGGTGGCCGACCACGGCCGCAGTGACGCCGGCCGCGGCCCAGGCTGCCTTTGACCGGCTGACCGCGGACGGCGATGAGGTCGTCGGGGTGTTCATGTCCCGCGGCGCCAGCGTGACCGTGGAGAACGCGCAGAACGTCGCCGCGGCCCACCCGGCGCGGGCGCGAATCCACGTGGTGGATTCGCTGGCGGTCTCCGGCGCGCTGGGGCTGACGCTGCACGTGGTGGGCCGGCTGGCCCAGGCCGGCGCGCCCGCGGCGCACATCGCGCAGGTGGCCCGGCGCATGGGCGAGACGATGCGGGTGATGTTCACCGTCGCCACGCTGGACTATCTCCACCGCGGCGGCCGCATGAAGGGCAGCCAGGCGCTCATGGGCAGCCTGCTGGGCATCAAGCCGGTGCTGTGGCTGGATCAGGGGCACATCGCGCTGCGGGGCAAGGCGCGCGGCAAGAAGAAGGCGCTGGCGGCCATGCTGGACGAGTGCGTGCAGGCGATCCCGGCCGGTGAGCCGGCGGTGGCGTTGGTCTTTGATGCGGCCGCGGCCGAGGAGAACGCCGAGATCTGTGAGGCATTGCGGGCCCGCCTGAACCTCGAGCAGCTGTACACCGCGCAGATCGGCCCGGTGGTGGCCGCGCACGTGGGGCCGGGCTGCGTGGCTGTGGCCGTGTGCCCGGTGGCCGCGACGCGGTAGAGGAAGGGGTTAGTGAACAGCAAACGACGTTAAGCTGGAATCGAGGCTTTAGCCGGTTTCTTTGTCTGAGCGCCAGACCGCCTGAAGGCTCGATTCCCCTACTTCTACATAAGCAACGACAATGGCAGAATGGGAACCTTCTTACCTGGCGTTGCACCGCTCCGGCGAGCTGCGCGAACGCGCTCGGGCCGCGACCGCGGCGCTGGCGCACTGCACGCTGTGCCCGCGCATGTGCGGCGTTGACCGGCTGCACGGTGGCCGCGGCGCGTGCAACATGGGCGCCGAGCCGGTCATCGCCTCGTGGAACGTCCACCCCTGGGAGGAGCCGCCCATCAGCGGGACGCGCGGATCGGGCACGATCTTCTTGTCAGGCTGCACCGGCAAGTGCATCTTCTGTCAGAACTACCCGATCAGCCAGCTCGGCTACGGCAACACCGTCACGGCCGAGCGGTTCGCGGGGATGATGCTGGCGCTGCAGCGCCGCGGCTGTCACAACATTAACTTCGTCACCCCCACTCACTTCGCGCCGCAGATCCTGGCTGCGGTGGACCTGGCCGCAGGGTGGGGGTTGCGCACTCCGTTGGTCTACAACACCAGCGGCTACGAGCGGGTCGAGACGCTGCGGCTGCTGGAAGCCGTCATTGACCTCTGGCTGCCCGACGCCAAGTACACTGATGATGCGGTTGCGCTGCGCGTGTCCGGCTTTCCGCACTACCTCGAGCACAACCGGGCCGCGCTTCGGGAGATCTTCCGGCAGGCCGGCGCTGAACTGGTCTGCGACGAGCACGGCATCGCTCGCCGCGGCATGATCGTGCGGCACCTGGTGCTGCCTGAGGGCCTGGCCGACACACCGGGGGTGTTGCGCTGGCTGGCGGCCGAGTTGTCGCCGCACGTTCCCGTCAGCCTGATGGATCAGTATTTCCCGGCCCACAAGGCGTTGGCTGACCCCCAGTTGGGCCGGAAGATCACGCCGGAAGAGTACGCGGCCGCGCTGGACGCTTTCGAGGCGGCCGGGCTGGAAAACGGCTGGACCCAAGATCACGAGGATTGCGAGCAGTCCACGGTGGACCTATGAACAACAAACAACGCCAGGCGCGCAGCCTGTTCGCGGTCAACCTGGGCCTGGCGGCCAACGTCCTGCTGGCCGCGCTGAAGACCTCCATCGGCGTCCTGGGCCACAGCCCGGCGCTGCTGGCCGACGGCATCAACTCGACCTCGGACGTGGCCTATTACGTGGTGGTGCGCGTGTTCCTGCAACTGGCCCGCAAGCCGGCCGACCGCGAGCACCCCTACGGCCACAGCCAGCTTGAGAGCATCGCCGCGCTGCTGGTGGGCGCGTTCGTCATCACCACCGCGGTCGCCATCTTTTGGGACGCGGTCAACAAGGTCTACGACCTGCTATCCGGCCAGGGCGATTTCGGCGGCGCGGCCGCGGCTGCGCTGTGGGTCGCGCTGTTCACGGTGGGCCTCAAGTTGATCCTGCTGATTGTGACTCGCCGCATCGGCCGGCAGACGGGCAATGCCGCGGTCTCGGCGCTGGCATACGATCACCGCAACGACGTCTTTGCGTCTTCGGCCACCGCGGTCGGCATCTTCCTGGGCCGGTCTGGCCTGCCCTGGGTGGACCCCCTGGCCGGCGCGTTGGTGGCGCTGTTGATCTTGCGCACCGGCATCTATATCCTGCGCGAAGCGACCATCGATCTGATGGACAACGTGCCCAGCGACGAGCTGGCCGCGCAGGTGCAGGAATTGCTCGCCACCGTGCCGGAGGTGAAGTGCGTCGAGGAGGTTTACGCACACCGCTTCGGCCCCTACCTGGTCCTTAACCTGACCATCGGGGTGGATGGGGCGCTTTCCGTGGCGGCCGGCGACTCGATTTCACTGCAGGTAGAGCGCTTGTTATACGAGAATCTCGCGCTGTTGCGCCGCGTCCATATACACTATCACCCCATCGGCACTGCCCTGGCGCCCGACCTTGGGCTGCCGCGATCTGTCGTAGATTAGTTTTATTTTGCGCTGCAGTGTGGTATACTCTCACTTACCGGCGAGTTCGCCCATCTTCATCTCCAGGAGGCATCATCGTGCGCCTGTTTGTCATGCAAGAAAACCTTGCCAAGGGCCTGGCCATCGTTGGCCGGGCCGTGTCTTCGCGCAGCACGCTCCCTGTCCTGAGCAACATCCTGCTCAGCACCGACGAAGATCGCCTGAAGCTGGCAGCCACGAACCTGGAGGTGGGCGTGAACTGCTGGCTGGGCGCGCAGGTGGAGGACGACGGCGCCATCACCTTGCCGGCGCGGCTGTTGACCGACTGGGTCAACTCCATGCAGCCGGACAAGATCGGCATGGAGATGGTGGTCCGCACCATGAGCATGAACCTGAAGTGCGGCCGGTCTGAATCCAACATCAAGGGCATTGACGCCAGCGAGTTTCCGCTCATCCCCACGGCCGACGGCGAACAGGCGTTGGGCCTGCCCCCGGCCAGCTTGCGCAAGATCATTGACCAGGTCGTCTTCGCCGCGGCTGACGCCAAGGACACCAGCCGGCCCGCGCTCACCGGTGTGCTGGCGAAGTTCGAGGGCGAGCGCCTGACGCTGGCCGCCACCGACGGTTACCGTCTCTCGGTGCGTCGCACCGCCCTGCCCGTGCCCGCCCCTCAAGATATCAGCGTCATTGTCCCGGCCCGGTCGCTGGGCGAGGTCAGCCGCATCAGCGGCGAGGCTGACCCGGATCGGCCCGTCGAGCTGGCAGTCGCCGCGGCCCGCAACCAGATCTTGTTCCGCCTGTTCGGCAAAGGGGAGGGGGATCGCGGCGCGTTCTACCAGGTGGACCTGGTTTCGCAGTTGATTGACGCCAAGTTCCCCGACTTCACCGCCATTATGCCCAAGAGCTACACGACGCGCACCGTGTTGGACACCGCCGCGTTTCTGCGCGCGCTAAAAGTCGCGTCGTTGTTCGCACGGGATGCGTCCGACCGGGTGGTCTTCACCATCACGCCCGGCACTGACACTGTGCCCGGTCAACTCACCATTCGCGCCACCTCGGCCGAGGCCGGCGACAACGTCAGCGATGTGGATGCGCTGGTGGAAGGCGTTCCGCTGGAGATCGCGTTCAACGTCCGCTATCTCATCGAGGTCATGTCCGTGATTGACACGCCGCAGGTGGTGCTGGAAACGACGCGCTCCGACCGCCCCGGCCTCTTCCGCCCCGTCGGCACGGGCCCAGAGGAGTTCACCCACGTCATCATGCCGATGCAGCTTAACCGGTAGGTTCTTAATCTTGTAGTCATGTAGTCACATAGTCGGGCTGTCTCTGGTGAGATACCCGACTATTTAATTGCTGGCTTTGTGACTCCGGGACTACCTGACGAACGATTGTGCGACTATGCGACTAACCCACCTCTCCCTCACCAACTTCCGCAATTATGTCCGGCTCGAGCTGCGCCTGCCCGACCGTATCACTGTGCTGCAGGGCGCCAACGCCCAGGGCAAGACTAACCTGCTCGAAGCGATCCATCTGCTGGCGACGGCGCGCTCACCCCGCTCAGGGGCCGAGCGCGAGCTGATCAATTGGCTCGTCATTGAAAGTCCGTTGCCCTATGCGCGCTTGGTGGCCGAGGTAGCCGACGGACACAAGACGGAGCAGGTGGAGTTGGTGCTGGAGCTGGGCCGCAACGGCGGCGCCAACGGCCCCGTGGTGCGCAAGCAGGTGCGGATCAACGGCGTGCCGCGGCGGGCGCTGGACCTGGTGGGCCGGCTGCGGATGGTGCTCTTCCTGCCGGAGGATGTGAGCCTGGTGGCGGGCGCGCCGGCCGAGCGGCGCCGCTATCTCGACATCGCCCTGTGCCAGATCGATCCGGCCTACTGCCGCGCACTCGGCGAGTATAACAAGGCTTTGGCCCAGCGCAACGCGCTCTTGCGCCGGCTGCGCGATGAGGGAGGCGATCCGGGCCAGTTGACCTTTTGGGACAGCCAGCTGGCCGCGCACGGCAGCGTTGTGTTCGCCCGTCGCGCCGAGGCCGTCGGCTACCTGGACCGCAGCGCGGCCGAGCGCCATCGTGACCTGACCGAGGGCGCCGAGCGGCTGCGCCTGGTTTACCAGCCGAGCCTGGACACCGGCATCCCCTCGGTAAACCGGTCCGCCGGTCCTGACAGAGCGGCGCCCGCGTTCGACTGGCAGATCGACCGGGTGGCGGCCGCCTTTGCCGCGCAACTGCGAAGCGGCCACAGCCGCGAGATCAATGCCGGCGCGTCGTTGGTCGGCCCGCACCGCGATGACCTGGCGTTCATCGTCGAGGGCCGCGATCTGCGCGCGTTCGGCTCGCGCGGGCAGCAACGCACCGCCGCGCTCGCGGTCAAGCTGGCCGAGGTGGCAATGATGCACGAGGTGACGGGTGAGGATCCGCTGTTGCTGCTGGACGATGTGATGTCGGAACTGGACGCACGACGTCGCCACGCGCTGCTGGACGTGCTGGCCGGGGTTGGGCAGGCGGTAATCACCACGACCGACTGGGAGGACTTTTCGCCGACGCTGCTGGCGCAGGCGCGGCGGCTGGTGGTGGTGGCGGGGCGGGTGGGTGACGCGGCCGAGTGATTCACCCCTCGCCCATCTCTTCCCCGCCATCTTCAACCGGTTTGCAGCCCAGCGGCCGCTTCTTGGGCAGGCCGCGGCCGCGCGGATAGCCATCCGGCGTCTGCGCGATCTTGTCCACCACCACCAGCACGCGCGTCTCGGCCAGGCCCGGCACTTCCACGGGCAGCAGCCGGGTCAACTGGCCGCCCAACAGATGGATGGCCTGCTCGGCCGCCAGCGCTTCTTCGTGCGCGGCAGAGCCTTTGTAGGCCACCACGCGACCCCCGCGTTTCGCCAGCGGCAGCAGGTATTCCATCAGGGTGGGCAACGGGGCCACCGCGCGTGCCAGCACCAGGTCGTAGCCCGCGCGCTGCGGCTCGTGCAGCGCCAACTCCTCGGCGCGACCATGGATGAGCTGGATATCACTCAAACCCAGCCGGGATGTGATATGTTCCATGAAGCGCACCTTTTTCGCCGTGGCTTCGATCAGACTCAGCCGCAGCCGCGGCCAAACGATGCGTAGCGCCAGGCCGGGGAAGCCGGCCCCCGCGCCCACATCCACCGCGCGCACCGACCGCGCCAACAACGCGGGCACCGTGACCCCCTCCAGCGCCGCCAGCGCGGGCAGCAGCGCCAGCGAGTCCAGGTAATGGCGGACTTGCACCTGCTCGCGGTCAGTGATGGCCGTGAGATTGAACTGCGCGTTCCAGGCCAGCAGCTCGTCAGTATAGCTCTCGAAGGCTGCCACCTGGGCCGGGCTCAGGCCGATCCCCAACTGGGCTGCGCCAGCAATCAATCGTTCCATAGCTCGTATTATACCACAGTGACCCGGCCGGCGCTGCCATCCAGAGCGATCGGCTGGCCGGCGCGCGCGGCCGCCACCAGCGACGCGGCGCCGGCAACGGCGGGCAGGCCGAGGCCGCGGGCGGCCAGCAATCCCGGCGCCCACACATCGGCGGCCGCGCTGATGGCGCCGCCCGCGGTCAACCAGAACGGCGCACAGCCCGGATCCGCGCTCTCGGCCAGCCAGATCGCGGCCGCGGGCGGGCGCTCGGTCACTGGCGCGCCCAGGTAGGCCAAGCCGGTCGCCTGGCCGGGGCCGACCGGCGTCAGCCGGTCAACCTGTGGTGCGGGGGAACTGGCGCCAGTAAGGGTGTTGCGCCGGCGCGCGACCTCAACCTGCACGTGCGCGGCGTCGCCGCGGTGCCATTCGCCAGTGGCGATCTGCTTCAGCTCCTCCAGCTCCAGGTAGAGCACGTCCGCGGGCCGCTCGATCAGTTGGGCGGCCAGGGCCTCGGCTGCGGCGACCTGGGCCCAACCCTGCGCGACTGCCATGACGATGACCAGCCCATCCCACGCCAGGTCGGCGGCGCGGGCCAGGTCGCGGGCGCGGCGCAAGGCAGCCATCGCGGCGCGGCCGCGCGGCTTGCCGATCAGCTCCGCCTCGGCCGCCTGCCGCTGCGCAACCGCGGTCGCGGCGGAACGGAGGCCGGGCAGCGCGGCCAGGCCCTTGAGCAAGTCTTCATGTTCGCGC
>DAOUAT010000416.1:0-2981 GCA_034433275.1 Anaerolineae bacterium | reverse complement strand
GCCGCAGGGCTGGAACTGTTGCACAACTTCTCGCTGCTCCACGACGACATCGAGGACAACAGCCCTGTGCGACGCCACCGGCCCACCGCCTGGACCCTGTTCGGCATGCCCATCGCCTGCAACGCGGGGGACGGCATGTTCAGCCTGGCCCATCTGGCGTTCTTTCGCCTGGCGCGGCACGGCGTCCCGCCCGAACGCACCCTGGCTGCCCTGCACCGCTTCGACGAGACGTGCCTGGCGCTGACCGAGGGACAGCACCTGGACATGTCCTTCGAGGCGCGGCTGGATGTGACCCCCGACGACTACTTCGGTATGATCGCGGGCAAGACCGGCGCGCTGCTGGCGGCTGCGCCCGAGCTCGGCGCGCTGGTGGCTGGGGCCGAGCCTGCAGTCGTGGCCGCACACCGCGCTTACGGCGCCGCGCTGGGTCGCGCGTTCCAACTACAGGATGACATCCTGGGCATCTGGGGAGACGAAGCGGAGACGGGCAAGTCGGCGGCCAGCGATATCCTCAGCAAGAAGAAGTCGCTGCCCGTGGCCTACGCCCTGACGCACGGGCGGGTGGGCGGCCGGCTGCGTGCGCTCTACGCGGGCGCAGCGTTCACCTCAGCCGACGTGCCCGCGGTGCTGCGCCTGCTAAATGAGGCTGGGGCGCACGAACACACCGCCGCTGAGGTTCGTCGCGCCACCGATGAGGCTCACGCGGCCCTGGCGGCTGCGCTGCCCGCCGCGGATCCGCTTGCGCACGGCTACCTGGGCGAGATCCTGGATACGCTGGTGGGGCGACGAAGCTGAGGGCCTGCCCTGGAAATGAACCTGTACCGCAATCCGCTGGATTGCGTTTGGCAGTGCGGCCACAATCCAGCGGATTGTGCTACATTGCCGTGCGTCGTGGCGACGAGCCCGGCATGGAAAACTAACCCGAAAAGGGGACGCGGACGAGCGCGGATAAACGCGGATGACCGCATTTTCATCTCCGCTTGTGTCGCCTGCGATATGGACGCTGCCCCGAAAATGAGCAAGCATCCTGAGCGGGTCTGCAAGTCAAGACGCTTAACGAATAGTGACCAGTCGAAGGATGCGGCCTTGCCGGGACGACCGCTCCGCACCCCCTTCGACTGCGCTCAGGACACACTTCGACTACGCTGGGGCCCTGCCCAGCCCTGTTCACGCGGAGCGGCTCCGCTACGTTTTCATGCGCCGTGGCGCCGTGCGCGTTTAGTCGTGGTGATGGTCTTCCCCGTGGACGTGGCCGTGCGCCAGCTCCTCCGCGGTCGCGGGCCGCAGGTCTAGCACCTCCACCTGGAAGTGGAGCGTTTCGCCGGCCAGGGGGTGGTTGAAGTCGAGCAAAACCTCATCGTCGCGGATTTCCGTGACGTAGGCCTCGTAGATCTCGCCCGACGAATCATGGACGCCGACCGGGGCGCCGGGCAGCAGCTCGTCGGTGGACGGGAACGCATCAATCGGCACGGCCTCGAACGCGTCTTCGTCGTACTCGCCGTAGCCTTCCTCCGGTGCCAGGGTGAGGGCGGTTTGATCGCCGGCCCCCATGCCCATCAGCGCGTCCTCCAGCGCCGGTAAGAGCTGACCGTGCCCGGCCAGGAAGCGCAACGGCATCCCGCCGCGCGTGGTTTCAAACACTGCGCCGTCGTCCAGGCTCAGCGTGTAGTCCATGGTCACGACCGTGTCCTTGGCCACGGTCAGCTTCGGTTCTGCCATGAGTGTTTTCTCCTTCGTCGGTCTCAGGCCCTGCGGGGCCTTTTCAGATTCAGCCGGTCGGTTTTCAACCACCGGTCGAGAGCCCTTCCGCCTCGGCCACCAGGCCCTCCAGAATCCCCAGGCCGCCGTGCCAGAAGCCGGGGTCGGTCAGGTCCACGCCCAACGGCGCCACAATGGCGTGCGGCCAATCGGAGCCACCTTTAGACAGCATCTCGATGTAGGCCTCGGGGAAGCCTGCACCCACCTGCTGGTAGCGGGCGTAGAGCGCCAGCACCAACAGCTCGCCAAACGCGTAGGCGTAGACATAACCGGGCGTGCCGATGAAGTGGGGCACGTAGCTCCACCACAGGCCATAATCGTCGGTCAGCGTGACGCTGTCGCCGAACATGGCGCGCTGAGTCTCCAGCCAGAGCGCGCTGAACCGCTCGGTGGTCAGCTCGCCTTCCGTGCGCCGCGCGGTGTGTACGGCGTGTTCGAAGCGGTTCATGCTGATCTGGCGGAACGCGGTGGCGAAGGAGTCCTCGATCTTCGCGGTCAACATGCCCAGCCGCACCTGCGGGTCGGCCTCCCGCGCCAGCAGATCCTGGAACACCAGCATCTCACCGAACACTGAGGCGGTCTCGGCGGTGGTGAGGGGGGTGTGCGCCTGCAGCATCCCGCGCGGCCCCGAGAGCTTCTGGTGGACGCCGTGCCCCAGCTCGTGGGCCAGGGTCATCACGTCGCGTGGCCGGGCCTCGTAGTTCAGCAGGATGTAGGGGTGGACCGAGGGCACTGTGCCGCTGCTGAACGCGCCGCCGTACTTGCCGGGCCGCGGGGGCGCGTCGATCCAATGCCACTCGAAGAACCAGCCCGCGACCTCGGCCAGCCGCGGGTGGAACTTGCCGTAGGCGTTCAGCACGATCGTGCGCGCTTCATCCCAGGGGTAGTGCCGGTCGGCCGCGGGCAGTGGGGCGTAGCGGTCGTAGTCGAACAGCTCGTCCAGGCCCAGCAGCCGGCGCTTCAGCCGATAGTAGCGCGCCACGATGTCGTAGCGCGCGGTGACCGCGGCCACCAGCGCGTCCACGGTCGCGTCATCCACCTCGTTGGACAGGTTGCGCGCGCTGACCCAGGAGGGATAGCGGCGCAGCCGGTCGTCCGAGGCTTTGTCGGCCAGGACCGTGTTGAAGACGTAGGTGGTGGTGCGTTTCAGGTTCTTCAGCCCGGCGGTGACCGACGCGGCCGCGCGTTGGCGCAAAGCGCGATCCGGCGCATAGAGCTTGCCC
>DAOUAT010000415.1:0-3348 GCA_034433275.1 Anaerolineae bacterium | reverse complement strand
GCAATGGCGCGCAGCTCGAACTCCCGCACCAGCAGCATTTGGCGGTAGAGGTGAAGGAGTTGGTCGGGTGAGTAATCGCTAATTGGCATGGATTGTCCTCCGAGAGTATTGCGTACTGCATATTACATACTACATACTGCATATTACGTAAACTCATTCATTAACCAACTATCCGAGGTACAAAGTACGAGGTATGCAGTACGCAGTATGCAGTACGAAGTAGTTCACACCAGCGCCCGCCCCCCATCCACAAAATACACCGCGCCGGTGGCGAAGTCGCTGTCGGCCAGGAAGAGGGCGGTGCGGGCGACGTCTTCGGGGCGGCCGACGCGCTTGAGCAGCGAGTTGCCCTCGGCCCATTGGCGCTTGGCATCGGTCGCGCCGTCGGGCAGCAGCACGGTGCCGGGCGCGATCGCGTTGACGCGCACGTGCGGCGCCAACTCAGCCGCCATGACGCGGGTGAGCGCCACCAGCCCGGCCTTGCTGGCCGCGTGATGCGCGTACTCCCGCCACGTCTGGTAGGCCGACAGATCGGTGATGTTGATAATCAGGCCCGATTCCTGCCGCAGCATGTACGGCGCGGCGGCCTGGCTGAGCAGGAAGGGGCCGGTCAGGTTGACGTCCAGCGCCAGCTGCCACGCCTCCGGTGTGATCGCCAAGAACGGCGCGCGCAGCCAGACCGAGGCGTTGTTGACCAGGATGTCCAGCCGGCCGAAGCGGGCGATCACCTGCTCGATGACGCGCGCGGGCGCACCGGGCTCACACACGTCGAGGGTGAGCGCGATCGCCTCCACCCCCAGCGCCGCGATTTCATCGGCCGTGCGCGCACACTCCTCGCACGAGAGATGCGTGAAAGCCACGTTTGCCCCGCGCCCCGCCAGCGCCAGGGCGATGGCGCGCCCGACGCGCACGCCGCCGCCGGTGACCAGGGCGACTTTGCCCGCCAGGGAGGTGGTCATGGGGTAAGGTTCAGGTTGGTTCATAAGCCTCTTTCCAGTTTTCAATCTACAGCGAATCAATGGCTGGAGTCGAGGCTTCAGCCGGTTTGGTGGTTAACGGGAGAGACCGGCTAAAGCCTCGATTCCGGGTATTCCGCGCCACTCAAACGCCGATCCCGGCGCGCTTCATCAATCCGGCGGCCGCTTTCCGACAATCTTCCATCAGCGCCGCCTCGTCCAACATCATCACCCGGCCGGCATCCAGCAGGATCTCGCCGCCCACGATGACGGTGTGCGCGTCCGCGCCGTTGGCGTTGTAGATCAGCGCGGCGGCCGCGTTGTGGACCGGCTGGCAGCGCACGTTGTTCAGGTTCACCAGCGTGATGTCGGCCGGCGCGCCGGGGTGGAGTTGGCCAGTCGCCGGAGCACCCCACAGCCGCGCACCGCTAACCGTCATCATGCGGATCGCATCCGCCGCGACCAGCGCCTGGGCGTCCTCGCTGGCGTGCTTCCCCAGCAGCGCGCCCACCCTGGCGCATTCCAGCAGGTCTTGCGAGGCGTTCGACGCGGAGCCATCCGTGCCGAGTGCGACGGCGATCCCGCGGTTGAGCATCTTCCGCACCGGCGCGGCGCCCGAAGCCAGGTACAGGTTGCTGGTCGGGCAGTAGACGACCGTGGCGCCGGCCTGGGCGATCAGATCAAGCTCGGCGTCGGTGACGTGGACAGCGTGTACGAGCTGCGTGTCCGGCCCCAGGCAGTCCAGGTCCGCAAGCCATTCGATGTGCCGCCGGCCGGTGCGCTGGAACAACAGGTCAATCTCATCCTGCGTCTCCGCGACGTGGATGTGGGTGGGCACGCCCCAGGAGCGGGCCAGCGCGGTGACCTCGCGCATGGCGTCGTCGCAGCAGCGCCAGGGCGCCAGGGGGCCGGAGGCGATGCGGATGTGAGATTCTTCGCTCCGCTGCGCTGCGCTCAGAATGACAGAATCGGCCGTGTCACCCTGAGCGGGTTGGCCAGCCAAAGTACGTGACGGCAAGCCACCAGCGAAGGGTCTCGCGTGCCAGGTCTCGTACAGCCACTCCAACTCGGCCAGGATCGTGTCCAGCGGCTCGCCGGACGCGCCCAGGTCCACCCAGCCGCGGGCCAGGGTCATGCGGATGCCGACCTCGGCCGCGGCGCGGCAGGCCGCGTCGACGTGCTCTCGCCCCGGCAGCTTGTGGTGCTGCACCACCGTCGTGACGCCGCAGCGCAGGTTTTCCACCAGCCCCAGCCGCGCGGCCAGGAACTGGTCCTCAGGCGTCATCGCGGCCTGCGCGGGCCAGATGACCTCCTTCAGCCAGCGCAGCAGCGGTCGATCCTCGGCCAGCCCGCGCAGGAAGGTTTGCGAGAGGTGCGTGTGGCCGTTGACCAGCCCCGGCAGCACGGCCATGTGCCGCGCGTCGATCACGCGGCCCGCCCGCGCCCGCCACGCCTCCGGCGCCCCCCCCGCGCCCACGGCCGCGATGCGGTCCCCCTCGACCGCCAGCCAGCCGATTTGTTCGGACAGCCCCGCAGCGTCGCACGAGAGCAGCGTCCCGTGCTCAATCAGTAAGGAAGCAACACGCTCGGTCATTTCTCACTTCTCGAATTATTTGGATTCGAGGCTTCAGCCGGTCTCTCCCGTTAACCACCAAACCGGCTAAAGCCTCGATTCCGGCTCACGCACCACGCATCACGCACCACGCAACAACAACGCCATCGGCCGCTCCACCAACTGCTTCACCCGCTGCAAGAACTTCGCCGCGGGCGCGCCGTCCACGACTCGGTGATCGAAGCTCAGGCTCAGCGTAATCATCGGCCGGATGACCACCGCGCCGTCGCGGGCCACCGGCTTCTCCACGATGCGGCCCACGCCCAAGATCGCAGCCTGCGGCGGATTGATGATGGGGGTGAAGCCATCCACATCCAGCCCGCCCAGGTTGGTGATGGTGAAGGTGCCGCCCGCGAAGTCGTCGGGCAGCAACTTGCCGGCCAACGCGCGCGCGACCAGCTCGCCGTAACCGCGCTGGATCGCGGGCAGGCTCAGCCGGTCCACCCCGCGCAGCACCGGCGTCATCAGCCCGCGCTCGGTGTCCACCGCCAACGCGATGTTGATCTCGGCCAGCAGGTGGATGCCGTCGGGTTCCCAGGTGGCGTTGAGGTTCGGGTGCTCCCGCAGCGCCCTGGCGACCAGCGCGGCCAGCAGGGCGTTGTAGCTGATCTTGTCCGCCGCGGCCACTTCCTGGTTGAGCTGCGCCCGCGCCGAGACCAGATTCGTCGCCTCGGCCTCGGTGAACAGGGTGACGTGCGGCGCGGTGAACGCGCTCTGCGTCATCCGCTCGGCGATGGTGCGGCGAAGGGCGGTGAGAGGTTGGAGGTTGGAGGTTGGAGG
>DAOUAT010000414.1:0-9758 GCA_034433275.1 Anaerolineae bacterium | reverse complement strand
CCACGGACCGATGCGCAGCTCCGCATCGCCGTAGTTGCGCGCGGTGTCAATGTGGTTGACGCCGTAGTGCAGCAGCACATCCAGCGTGCCGTCCGCCTCGGCCTGGGTGACGTGACCCAACGCGGCCGCGCCGAAGATCGCGCGCGTGCTCAGGTGGTTGGTGCGGCCAAAAGTAGATTTCGGGATCATGTTAAAAACCCTTTCATAGTTCTACTTGCCATAATCGTAAAACCCCTTCCCGCTCTTCTTTCCCAAATACCCCGCGGCCACCATCCGGCGCAGCAGCGGGGGCGCAGCGAAGCGCGGGTCCTTGGTCTCGGCGAACACCGCGTCCGCGATGAACAGCGTGGTGTCCAGCCCTACGAAGTCCAGCAGGGTGAACGGCCCCATGGGATGCCCCAGCCCCAGCCGTATGCCGGTGTCGAAGTCTTCTTTGGTGGCGACGCCCCGCTCCAACGCTTCGATGGCCTGCAACAGGTAGGGGATCAGCAGCAGGTTGACGATGAAGCCGGGGGTGTCCTTGCTGACGATGATCGTCTTGCCCAGGCTTTCCCCGAATGCTTTGGCGGCCTGGAAGGTTTCCTCGCTGGTGAGGAAGGTGCGCACCATCTCCAGCAAGGTCATCACGGGCACCGGCTGCATGAAGTGCAGGCCCAGGACCTTGTCGGGCCGTTTGGTGGCCGCGGCCATCTCGGTGACCGCCAGCGATGAGGTGTTGCTGGCCAGGATGGCGCGGGACGGCGCGACCGCGTCCAGCTCGGCGAAGATCTTACGTTTCAGGTCGAGGTTTTCGATCACCGCCTCGACGATCAGGTCGCACTCGGCAAACGCGCCTATGTCCGTTGTGCCGATGATGCGTGACCGGGCAGCATCACGGTCGGCCGCGGCCAGCTTGCCCTTGGCCACCGCGCGATCCATGGAACTGTTGATGCGCGCCATGCCGCTTTCCAGCAGCTCACGGTTGACCTCACGCACGATGACGGTGTAGCCCGACTTGGCGCACACTTCGGCGATGCCCGCGCCCATGAGCCCACAGCCCACGACGCCGACCCTTGCGATCCCTTGCGACATTGCAAGCCTCCTCTTGGTGAATCACGGTCCAGTGTCCTGATTATACTTCTTTTCAGTGGCTCGGACAAGCGCACACAGGGCGCGCGCCGCAAGCGGATTGCGCATTCAACCCTTGCACGGTTGGCGCTTTGTACATGCTTGATGTAGAATGCCAGGGAATTTGAGTCATCGGCGCCCTTGTTGCGGAGCGAACCCCATGCGCGCGATTGTTTTCGATCAACACGGCGGCCCCGAGGTGTTGGCCTGCCGGAATGACATTCCCACGCCGCAGCCCGGCCCCGGCGAGGTGCTGGTGGCCGTGCGGTGTGCGGCGCTGAACCGGCTGGATAACTTCGTCCGTATCGGCTGGAAGGGGCTTGACCTGGCCTTCCCACATATCCTCGGATCGGATTTCAGCGGCGCCATCGCGGAAGTGGGCGCAGGTGTGACCGGCTGGCGTCCCGGCCAACGGGTGGTGGCCAACCCGACGCTGTGGTGCGGCCGCTGCGCGCAGTGCGTGGCCGGCTGGCACAACCGCTGCGACTCTTTCGCCATCCTGGGCGAGCACGTGCGCGGGGCCTACGCCGAGTACGTTGCCGTGCCGGCTCGCAACCTGGTGGCCATCCCCGACGGCTACCCAGATGATCTTGCGGCTGCAGCGCCGTTGGTGAGCGTGACCGCGTGGCACATGCTGATCGTCGCCGGCCGGCTGCGCGCGGGCGAGACGGCCCTGGTGGTGGGCGCGGGCGGCGGGGTCAACACCGCGGCGATCCAGATTGCCGTACTGGCCGGTGCGACGGTGGGCGTGGTGGCCGCGAACGCGGCAAAGGCGGCCAGGGCGCGCGACCTGGGCGCACATTGGGCCGTGGATCGCGCGGCCGAGCCCAACTGGAGCAAGGCCGTGTACGCGCTGACCGGCCGTCGCGGGGTGGATGTGGTCGTGGACAACGTCGGCGCGGCCACCTGGGGCAGCAGCCTGCGCTGCCTGGCGCGCGGCGGCCGGCTGCTGACGGTCGGCGGCACCGCGGGCTACGAGGCTGCAACCCCGGTCAACTTGATATTCGGCAAGCACCTGAGCATTATCGGTTCCACCATGGGCACGCAGGCCGATTTCGAGGCGGTGATGGCCCAGGTCTTCGCCGGCAAGCTGAAACCCGTGGTGGATAGCGTCTACCCGTTGGCTCAGTATGGTGACGCGCTGGCGCGCCTGTTGGGCGGCGAGGCGTTCGGCAAGATTCTGGTGCAGGTGGCGTAAGGGCGGGTTTTGTCCGGGTAACGCACGCGCGCTGTGCTCGGCAGCCGCGTGCTGCGATAGGTTTCCCGTTAGTGCAGAGAAACCCACCCCAACAAAGCTCGCGACCTTAGCGCCGACTCGCGGTTAATGTGAGAGGGGCCGGAAAGAGGGAGTAGGGCGCACCCGTGCGGTCGCCCGGCAAGCCTATGGTTGCAGGGTTGTTGTTACGGCGGGCGTTGTGGCTGCCGGCCGCCGGCGCAGGGCTGGCTGCCACCGCCACGCGCTACTACCTGACCCATCCGCAGCGGATCGTCGTTGATCTGCCGGCCGATCTGGCTGCGCGCGCCGAGCACGTCCATCTGCCGGCCAGCGATGGCGCGCGCTTGCACGCCATTTGGCTTCCGGCCGCGGCCCACGCCGACCGCACCATCGTCCACCTGCACGGCTACAACGGCAGCGCGGGCTTGCTGGTCTCGCGCGTGCCGCCGGTCCGGCGGGGCGTGATCAAGCTGCCATCCGACGGCGCGCAGGAACGCCTGGCCGGGCGACTGCCTGATAGTCAGCCTGAGCGCGTCGCAGATGGCCGTGCGGCGGTCGCCGGTCGGCGGTCAGCGGTCGGCACTTTCGGAGCCGACGGGCGAGCTTCAGCGCCAAGTCGCACCCCCTTCGGCCACGCTCAGGAGATGCTGCGGCGCACTCAGGCAGCTTCATCAAGGTTTCGGAGTGGGCTTGAGCCGCTGTGCGCCTGGCCGGTGGTGCGGGCCGGGTTGGCGCGCGGCTACAACTTCCTGCTCACCGATATCCGCTGCCATGGCCTGTCCGGCGGGACGTGGGATACGACGGGTCGGCTGGCGGCATCGGACGCGATGGGGTGGGCGAAGTGGCTGCGCGAGGAGCACGGCCAACTGTGGGCCGGGTTGTGGGGCCATTCGTTCGGCGCGTCGGTGGGGCTGGCGCTGGCGGTTAAGGCGTCCGGCGGCGGCTTCGATGCGATGGCCTTGGATAGCCCGGCCGTGTCCGCAGAGGGCATCTATTCGGGCCTGGTGCGCAAGCCCGTCTATTGGGCCGTCCAACCGGTGCTCTATCAGCTTTCCAACCGGAAGCTGCTGGATGAGCTCGCGATCGCCCGCGTGTGGATGCCGATCCTGCTCATCCACGGCGCGGCCGACCGCCACGTGCCGGCCTGGCAAAGCCAGCGCGCCTACGACTTGATCCGCGATCCCGCTGCGCCCGACCGCACGGCGTTGTGGCTGGCGCCGGGTGCGGATCACCTGGAGGCGCTGGGGTTGGTCGAGCAAGCCTACATCGCACAGACGCTCGACTGGTTCGATCGGTGGTTTGGATAGGGCTAATCAGCCAGCATCCTGAGCGGGTCTGCGAGCCAATGTGCTTAACGAATCGTGACCAGCCGAAGGATGCGCGTGGTACAGTGACCGCCCCTTACAGATAGGAGAGCTTCATTTGAATCGTCTCTTTGTTGCAATCATCCGCTGGCTGATCGTCATCGCCATGCCCATATTCATCGTGTTGCTGGCGGCGCGGGTTATGGTGAACACCTGGTATCCGCGCTTCGAATACGCCAGGCCTGATTTCCCGCCTGATCCCTATGGCTTCACTCAGGCGCAGCGCCTGGAGCTTGGGACCGCCAGCATTGACTTCCTGAATGCACCGGCGCCGCCCGAGGAAGCGATCGCCATGTTGGAGGCATTGCGCCTGCCCGGCACGGATCAGCCGCTCTTCAACAAGTACGAGCTGAGCCACATGATTGACGTCAAACGCCTGACCGACATCCTGTGGCGGGTGCTCCTGGCGGCCGGCATTATCGTCGTGGCCGGGGTGAGCGGGCTGCTGGCCCCACGCTCCACGCGACGAGATGGCGCCGCGGCCCTGTTCGTCGGCGGCGCGCTGACGACCGGCCTGCTGGTGGTGCTGATCAGCCTGGTGCTGCTCTCCTGGCGCTGGTTCTTCATCGCGTTCCACGATGTCTTCTTCCCGCCCGGCACCTGGACCTTCAACTGGACCGATTCCCTGATCCGCCTCTTCCCCGACCGCTTCTGGTTCGATGCAGGTGTGCTGCTGGTGGGCGGTGCGCTGGTGATGGGGGTTGTGGTGATGGGGGTGGGGTGGGTGCTGGGGCGGTACGTGAAACGTGATAGCGTGATAACGTGATAACGTGATAACGTGATGCGTTGTATGCCTTTGAAGTTGCGTTCGTTGCACAGTGCAAGATCACGTAGCACGCAGCACTATTTGGAGCACTTATGTCTCATCAAAATAAAATCGTCCGCTTACGCGAGATGAAATACCTGTCGGCCCTGGGCGGCGGCGAGGCGCGGATCAAGCAGCAGCACGCCAAGGGCAAGCTGACCGCGCGCGAGCGGGTTGAGCTGCTGCTGGACAAAGGCAGCTTTGTGGAGCTCGACCGGTTCGTGACCCCGCGTGAGGGCAGCTATGCCGCCGATCAACGCTTCCTCGGCGATGGCGTCGTAACGGGCTACGGCACCATTGACCGGCGCCTGGTCTATGTCTTCTCGCAGGACTTCACCGTGTTCGGCGGCTCCCTGTCCGAAGCCCACGCGGCCAAGATCTGCAAGGTCATGGACCTGGCGATGAAAAACGGCGCGCCGGTGATCGGCCTGAACGATTCGGGCGGCGCGCGCATCCAGGAGGGGGTGGTCAGCCTGGGCGGCTATGCCGATATCTTCCTGCGCAACACCCTGGCCTCCGGCGTGATCCCGCAGATCAGCATCATCATGGGGCCGTGCGCGGGCGGCGCGGTCTACTCGCCGGCCATCACCGACTTTATCATTATGGTGAAAGAGACCAGCAACATGTTCGTCACCGGCCCAGACGTGGTGAAGACGGTGACGCACGAACAGGTGACGCACGAGGCGTTGGGTGGCGCGCTGACCCACGCGTCCACCAGCGGCGTGGCCCACTTCGCGGCCGATGGCGAGGAGGACGCGGTCTTCCTGGTCCAAAAGCTGCTCAGCTACATCCCCAGCAACAACCTGGCCGACCCACCCCTGGCCCGGGGCGAGGACGATCCGCTGCGCACCGATGAGGCGTTGGACACCTTGATCCCTGAGGAGCCGAACCGCCCCTACGATATGCGGGATGTGATCACCAAGATCGTGGATGACGGCGAGTTCTTCGAGATCATGCAGCACTTCGCCGGCAACATTCTGATCGGCTATGCGCGGCTGGACGGCCGCAGCGTGGGCATCGTGGCCAATCAGCCCGCTGTGTTGGCCGGCGTTCTGGATATCAACGCCAGCGTCAAGGCCGCGCGGTTCGTCCGGTTTTGCGACGCATTCAATATCCCGGTCATCACCCTGGTGGATGTGCCCGGCTTCCTGCCCGGCACGGCCCAGGAGCACGGCGGCATCATCCGCCACGGCGCCAAGCTGCTCTATGCCTACGCTGAAGCCACCGTGCCCAAGCTGACGGTGATCACCCGCAAGGCCTACGGCGGCGCGTACGACGTCATGAGCTCCAAACACCTGCGCGGGGACATTAACCTGGCGTGGCCCTCGGCCGAGATCGCGGTGATGGGGCCGGACGGCGCGGTGAACATCGTCTTCAAACGGGAGATTGCGGCGGCCGCCAACCCCGATGAGGCCCGCGCCCGGCTGGTGGCCGAGTATCGCGAGAAGTTCGCCAACCCCTACGTCGCGGCCTCGCGCGGCTACGTGGACGCGGTCATCGAGCCGCACGAAACGCGCCCCCGCCTGATCAACGCGCTGGAGATGCTGCAGAACAAGCGGGACGCGAATCCACCTAAGAAGCACGGGAATATACCGTTGTGAGTGTGAGAGTGTGGAGGTGTGGGGGTATGGGCGTGTGAGAGCACGCCCATACCCCACACCCCGATACCGGAGCGTAGATGTTCAACAAAGTCCTGATCGCCAACCGTGGTGAGATCGCCGTCCGTGTCATTCGGGCCTGTCAGGAACGCGGGGTGCGGACGGTGGCGGTGTATTCGGACGCCGACCGGGCCGCGCTGCACGTGCGTTATGCCGACGAGGCGTATCGCATCGGCCCGCCGCCCGCGCGCGAGAGCTACCTGAGCATCCCGGCCATCATCGAGGCCGCCCGGCGCGCCGGCGCAGAGGCGATCCACCCCGGCTACGGCTTTTTGTCCGAAAACGAGACCTTTGCGCAGGCGGTGCTGGATGCCGGGATCGCGTGGGTGGGACCTTCGCCCAGCGCGATTTATGCTATGGGCGACAAGGTGATGGCGCGACGGGCCATGATCGCGGCCGGGGTGCCGGTGGTGCCGGGCAGCGACTCGGCGGCCGGGTGCGACGCCTGTGCGGGTCTCTCCGACGCGGACGCCGTCCGGGCGGCCGACGAGATCGGCTTTCCCGTGGTGGTCAAGGCGGCGGCTGGCGGCGGCGGCAAGGGGATGCGCGTCGTCACCGACCCGGCCGAGCTGCCCCGCGCCCTGGCGGCCGCGCGCCGCGAGGCCAAGTCCGCGTTCGGCGACGACAACATCTACCTGGAGAGGCTGATCACCCGGGCGCGGCACGTAGAGATCCAGGTGCTGGCCGACAGCTTCGGCAACTGCATCCACCTGGGCGAGCGCGAGTGCTCCATCCAGCGCCGGCACCAGAAGCTCATCGAGGAGGCGCCCTCGGTCGCGGTGACGCCGGAGTTACGGGCGCAGATGGGCGCCATCGCCGTGCGCGCAGCCCAGGCGGTGGGCTACAGCAACGCCGGGACGATCGAATTCTTGCTCGATCGGGCGGGCAACTTCTACTTCCTGGAGATGAACACCCGGCTTCAGGTCGAACACCCGGTGACTGAACTGGTCACGGGCATTGACATCGTCAAAGAGCAGTTCGCCATCGCTTCGGGCCGCAAGCTGCGCTGGACGCAGGACGAGATCACGTTCAAGGGTCACGCCATCGAGTGCCGCATCAGCGCCGAGGATCCGTACAACAACTTCCTGCCCCAGGCCGGCCGCGTCACCAATCTGCTGGAACCGACCGGCCCCGGCGTACGCCTGGAGAGCGGCATCTACGCGGGCTGGGAGGTCAGCCTGTACTATGACCCGCTGCTGGCTAAGCTGGTCGTTTGGGGCGAGACCCGGCCGGAGGCGATCCTGCGCATGCGCCGTGCGCTGGCCGAGTATCGGGTCGGCGGCCTGCACACCACCATCCCGTTCCACCAGCAGGTGATGGACAGCACCCGGTTCCAGTGGGGCCAGTTCGACACCGGCTTCGTGGATGGGCCGGATGGTTTCCGCCTGGCGGCCGCGCCGAGCCGCGACCTGGCGCAGGTGGCTGCCATCGCGGCCGCACTGGTCGAGCACGAGAAGGGCCAGCAGGCGGTCATTCTGGGGTCAGGGTGCGGCGACCACGGCGAACAGATCTCGCCGTGGAAGCTGGCTGGCCGGCCCGTCCGCGGGATCGGGCGCTGAGGCGCCTGGGGACAGGGTGTCATGAAGTATTTTGCCACAATTAACGATCAGACCTTTGAGATTGATATTGATCACCAGGGGCGCATCACCATTGATGGCGCCGAGCTGGCCGCAGACATGAAGCTAGTGGGCGCGCAGGGCCTCTACTCGCTGCTGTTGGGCGGCGCGTCCTATGAGGTCTTGCTCGACCCGGCCAGCGACAAGCGCAACCTGTATGATGTCATGGTCTCCGGCTTGCGTTACCAGGTCAAGGTGCAGGATGAGCGGTCCCGCCGGCTGGCGCTGGTGGACCGCAATCTGCGCGCACCTGATGGCGAGCTGCTAATCAAGGCGCCCATCCCCGGCTTGGTGGTGAAAGTGCCGGTGGTCGCAGGCCAGGAGATCGGCGAGGGTGAGACACTGATCATCCTGGAGGCGATGAAGATGGAGAACGAGCTTCGCGCCCCTCGCGGCGGCACGGTCCACGAAGTGCGCGTGCGGCCCGGTGAGCAGGTGGCGCTGGGGCAGGTGCTGGCGACGTTGAAATAACAAGATAGTTTGTGAGCGTCACACATGTATTTCACCAAGGAGGTCATCATGGCACACAGCGCGCATTCGGTCCCGATCAATCATAGCGACATCCCCATCCGATTGTTCAAGTCGGACTTCATGGAGTTCTTCACCCACATCAGCCCGATCACAGTGCTGGTGATCTGGGTTCCGGTCGTCGCCTACTTTCTCTACCGGGCGCTTGCCGCCCTCGCGCCCGGCGCCGGGTGGGCGCACATCCCGGCCGGGTTCCTGCTCGGCATCGTCATCTGGACCTTCTCCGAATACATGCTGCACCGGTTCCTGTTCCACTACGAACCCAAGACCGAGCGGCAGGAGAAGATCTTCTTCCTGTTCCACGGCGTACATCATGCCCAGCCGCAGCTCAAGACCCGGTTGGTGATGCCGCCGGTGCTCTCGATCCCGCTGGCGTTCCTGTTCTACGGGTTGTTTCACCTGGTGGTGGCGGTGGGCCTCGGTGGCGTGCAGTGGGTGGGGCCGCTCTTTGCAGGTTTCATCTTCGGTTATCTGTTGTACGACATGACCCACTACGCCACGCACCACTTCCCCATGCGGTCGGGGTACTTGAAGTATCTCAAGCGTTACCACATGAAGCACCACTTCAAGCACCCCAACGCGCTGTTCGGCGTCAGCTCGCCGGTGTGGGATTTCGTGTTTCGGACCGCGCCGCAATGAGCGCAGCGTGATGACCTTCATCATGGACGAAGCGCGGAAGATCAGGTATTCTGTCCCCAATGACCGGCGCAACGCAAGCGCCGGTCATTAGCCGTAACGGAGCAGACATGGAGTCCATCATTCTTCAGCCCCTTCCTTTTGCGCTGGCCGAGCCCGATATCCTGCAGGCCATGTGCGTGCGCCCCGGCTCCGGCCGCGAGGCGGATGTGCTGCGCTTGATCGCAGAGGCAGAGGCTATCGCCCGGCCCAAGGCCATCTACCGGTTAGCCTTCATTGAAGACAAGACCGACAACACGATTGTCGCCGGCGGCCACACCTTCACCAGCCGCATCCTGCGGGTGAACCTGGACGGGCTGCACCGCGCCTTCGCCTACGTGTGTACCAGTGGAAGAGAACTGGATGCCTGGGTTCAGGCGCAACCGGATATGCTGACCCAGTATTACGCGGACAGCATCAATGAAGCCGTGTTGCACAGCGCGACCCTGGGTTTCATCCAGCGTCTGTCCGAGACCTACGGCCTGGGCCAAACCGCCGCCATGAATCCCGGCTCCCTGGCCGATTGGCCCATCACGCAGCAGCGCATCCTCTTCAGCTTCCTGGGCGACGTCCAAGGCGCCATCGGCGTCGAGCTCACCCCTAGCATGTTGATGCTGCCGGCCAAGTCGGTCTCGGGCATCCTGTTCGCCACGGAAGCGAGCTTTGCCAGCTGCCAGCTCTGCCCACGCACAGCCTGCCCCAACCGGCGGATGCCGTATGAGCCGGAGCTGTTCGAGGAGAAGTATGCGGGGGTTGGAGGTTAGAAGTTGGATGTTGGAGCAAATATGA
>DAOUAT010000413.1:0-11371 GCA_034433275.1 Anaerolineae bacterium | reverse complement strand
CACGGCTGCATGTTGCTCTACACCCTGCTGCACCTGACCGGCTACGACCTGCCCCTGGACGAGCTCAAGCGCTTCCGCCAGTGGGGCAGCAAGACACCCGGCCATCCGGAGTTCGGCTTCACGCCCGGCGTCGAAACCACCACCGGCCCGCTGGGGCAGGGGTTCAGCAACGGCGTCGGCATGGCGCTGGCCGAGGCGCACCTGGCCGCGGCCTATAACCGGCCGGGCCACGAGATCATTGACCACTATGTTTATGCCATCGTCACCGACGGCGACCTGATGGAAGGGGTCGCATCCGAGGCCGCCTCGCTGGCCGGCCATCTGCGCCTGGGCAAGCTGATCTACCTCTACGACGACAACAAGATCTCCATCGAGGGCTCCACCGACATCGCGTTCACCGAGGATCGGGGCAAGCGCTTCGAGGCCTACGGCTGGCACGTGCAGCGGGTGGAAGATGGCCTGGACGTGGAGGCCATTGACCAGGCGATCCAGGCGGCCAAGGCCGACCCGCGGCCCTCGCTGATCATGGTGCGCACGGTGATTGGCTACGGCCTGCCCACCCGCGCCGGCACCGCTAAAGCGCACGGCGAACCGCCCGGCGACGCGGAGCTCAACGGCGCCAAGGCGGCGCTGGGCTGGCCGGTCGAGCCGCGTTTCTACATCCCTGACGAAGCGCTGGCCTTTTTCCGCCAGGCGGCGACCAACGGCCCCGAGCGGGAAGCGGCCTGGCAGGCCAGGTTTGCGGCGTATCAGGCTGCACATCCCGAGCTGGCGGCCGAGCTGGCCCGGCGACTGGCTGGGGAACTGCCCGCGGCTTGGGCTGATGGCCTGCCGGTGTTCCCGGCCGACCCGAAAGGGCTGGCGACGCGCGCCTCGTCGGGCAAGGTGCTGAATGCCCTGGCGGCGAAACTGCCCGAACTGCTGGGCGGCTCGGCCGACCTGGCGCCATCCACCAACACCTGGCTGGCCAACACCCCGGCCATCTCGGCCGACGACCGCACGGGCCGCAACATCCACTTCGGCGTGCGCGAGCACGGCATGGCCGCGGTAGTGAACGGCATGGCGTATCACGGCGGGGTGATCCCCTTCGGCGCCACCTTCTTCGTGTTCTCCGACTATCTGCGGCCGACGCTGCGGGTGGCGGCGATCTCACACCTGGGGTCGATCTGGGTGCTCACGCACGATAGCATCGGGGTGGGCGAGGACGGACCGACGCATCAGCCGGTGGAGCACCTGGCCGCGCTGCGCGCCATCCCCAACCTGGTGACGCTGCGGCCGGCCGATGCCAACGAAGTGCGCGTGGCGTGGCAGATCGCGGTCGAGAACCGCCACCGCCCCACGGCCCTGGTGCTGACGCGCCAAAACCTGCCCACCCTGGATCGGACGGTGTACGCGCCGGCTGAAGGCGTGCGTCGCGGCGCGTACGTGCTGGCGGATCTCGGCGGGGATGCACCGCAGGTCATCCTGCTGGCGAGCGGCTCCGAGGTGGGGCTGATCGTGGCGGCCGGGCAGCGCCTGGCCGAACAGGGCATCGCGGTGCGCCTGGTCTCCTTCCCGAGCTGGGAGCTGTTCGCGGCGCAGGATGCGGCCTACCAGGCCGCGGTGCTGCCGCCAGCGGTGACCGCGCGCGTGGCCGTGGAGGCCGGGGTCTCGCAGGGCTGGCATCGCTGGGTCGGGTCGGCCGGCCGCGTGCTGACGCTGGACCGCTACGGCGCCTCCGGGCCGGCCAAGACGGTTTTCGAGCAACTGGGCTTCACGGTCGAGAACGTGGTGAAGCTGGCGGAAGAGCTACTATGAGTCGCAGCGAGCCAAACCAGGTTTCTCGAAGAAACCTGGTTTGGCTCGCTGCTCAGGAGCAACCCATGAACACAGCACAACAACTGCACCAGGTCGGCCAATCCATCTGGTACGACAACATTGAGCGCCGCGTGCTCAACAACGGCGAGCTGGCCGGCATGATCGCGCGCGGGGAGATCCGGGGCGTCACATCCAACCCGACCATCTTTATGAACGCGATCACCAAGTCGCACGATTACGCCGCGGGACTGGAACCGCTGGCGAAAGCCGGCAAGACCGCGGAGGAGATCTTCTGGGACCTGGCCATCGAAGACATCCAGGCGGCCGCCGACCTGTTCCGGCCGCTCTACGACGAGAGCAACCGGGGCGACGGCTACGTCAGCCTGGAGGTCAACCCCTACCTGGCCCACGACACCGCCAACACCCTGGCGGAGGCGAAACGCCTGTGGAAGCGGGTGGCCCGACCCAACCTGATGATCAAGATCCCTGCCACTCTGGAGGGCCTGCCAGCGATCAAGGATGCGATCGAGGCCGGCATCAATGTGAACGTTACGTTGATCTTCTCGCGCGAGCGCTATGCCGCGGTGATGGAGGCCTACATCGCCGGCCTCGAGGCCCGCGCGGCCAAGGGGCTGCCCATTGATGGCATCGCCTCGGTGGCTTCGTTCTTCGTCTCGCGGGTTGACACCAAGGTGGATGGGCACCTGAACGCCATGATTGACCGCGGGGGCGCCCGGGCCGATAAGGCAGCCAAATTCCTGGGCCAGGCCGCGATCGCCAATGCCCGGCTGGCGTATCACGACTACGAGATCATCTTCGGCTCTGGGCGCTTCGCCGCGCTCAAGGCCCTGCGCGCGCGCGTGCAGCGCCCCTTGTGGGCCTCCACCGGCACCAAGAACCCGGCGTACCGCGATGTCGTCTACGTCGAGGAGCTGGTCGGCCAAGACACGGTCAACACCGTCCCGCCGGCGACCCTGAAGGCGTTCCTGGATCACGGCGTCGTGCGCGCCGACAGCCTGGAAGAGAACCTGGCCGGCGCGTACCAGGTGCTGGCTAACCTGGAAACACTGGCCGTCTCTATGACCACGGTCACAGCTGAGCTCGAGGCCGAAGGGGTTAAGTCCTTCGCTGACGCGTGGAAGGCGCTCCTGGACGCGGTTGAAGCGAGCCGCCAGGCCGTCGTCGGCGAGTAGGGGCAGGGTTTCCCTGCCCCATTCGCGCCGGTTTTCCTCACCCTGCAGGGGGCTGGGTTCCCTGCCTCTGCAGGGTCCATGGCCCCAGAGGTGAGCATGGATCCAGCACTTGTATTGAAACAACAGGCCGCCGACCAGGTGCTCACGCACATCCGGTCGGGTATGATTTTGGGCCTTGGCCACGGTAGCACGGCGATCCTGGCGGTGCGCGGGCTGGTTGTGCTGCTCGCACGCGGTCAGTTGACCGACATCCAGGGGATCCCCTGTTCGCAGGCCATCGAGGCGGAAGCCCGGCGCCTGGGCGTCCCGCTCACCACGCTGGAAGATCACCCCGTGATCGATCTGACCTTCGACGGTGCGGATGAGGTGGACCCGGCGCTGAACGTGATTAAAGGCGGCGGCGGCGCCCTGCTGCGCGAAAAGATCGTGGCCCAGGCCAGCCGCCGCGAGATCATCATCGTGGACGAGTCGAAATTGTCACCGGCGTTGGGCACGCACTGGGCGGTCCCGGTCGAGATTATCCCCTTCGGCTGGCGGACCCAGGCTGCGTATCTGGAAGCGTTGGGGGGCCAGCCGATCCTGCGCACGCGGGATGACGGCGAGCCTTACATCACCGATCAAGGCAACTTCATTTTGGACTGCAACTTCGGGCCCATCAGTGACCCGGCCGGGCTGGGCGCGCGCCTGGATGCTCGCACGGGCATTGTGGCGCACGGCCTGTTTCTTGGTCTGGCCACCGACCTGATCGTCGCTGGCTCGGCCGGGGTGCGACACCTGACACGCTGAAACACCGTTTTCTTTGAAAGGACCATTGACATGAAAATTGCTATGATCGGTTTGGGCAAGATGGGCGCGAACATGGTGCAGCGCCTGCTCAAGGGCGGCCATCAGGTTGTAGCCTTCGACCTCAACGAGGCCGCCATCCAGGCCGTCGAGGCCGCAGGCGCCGAAGGAGCGCGCACCCTCGATGAGATCGCCGCGAAGCTGCCCCAGCCACGCGCGGCCTGGGTGATGGTGCCTGCGGGCGAGGCGACCGAGAGCACCATCAACGCCCTGGCCGACCGGTTCGCGCCGGGCGACATCATTATTGATGGCGGCAACAGCAATTACAAGGACTCGATCCGCCATGCCGCAGAACTGCGCGCGCGCGGCCTGCACTTCGTGGATGTGGGCACCAGCGGCGGCATCTGGGGCGTCACCGAAGGCTACGCCATGATGATCGGCGGTGATGCGGAGGTCGTCGAGCATCTGCGGCCCATCTTCGAGACCCTGGCGCCGGCCGCTGACCTGGGCTGGGGCCGCACCGGGCCGGCGGGCGCGGGCCACTTCGTCAAGATGATCCACAACGGCATCGAATATGGTATGATGCAAGCCTACGCTGAAGGCTTCGAGATCATGCGGGCCAAGAAGGAATTCGGCCTCGACCTGTCCCAGATTGCTGAAATCTGGCGCTACGGCAGCGTGGTCCGTTCGTGGCTGTTGGACCTGATCGCGCGCGCGTTGGCGGATGACGTGGAGCTGGGCGGCATTAAGGCCTGGGTGCCCGATTCCGGCGAAGGCCGCTGGACGGTGTTCGAGGCCGTGGACCTGGACGTGTCCGCGCCGGTCATCACCCTGGCGCTCCAGCAGCGCTTCGAATCCCGGACCGAGGAAGCCTACCAGCATAAGCTCCTGGCTGCCATGCGCCAGCAGTTTGGTGGGCACGCGGTCAAACGTGGTGATTGACCTGCGCGGCCGGGGAGATGTCCAACGAGATGCGGAGTGAGCATCCCCAGATGTTATAAGGAGGTTTTCATGCCCGGAATCAACAAGATCGCTTTCTTCACCAACGAGTACCCACCCTACATCTACGGCGGCGCGGGGGTCGTGGTGGAATACCTCAGCCGGGAGCTGGCAAAGCTGGTGCCGATGGAGGTCCGCTGCTTCGGCGACCAGGACGTGACCGAGCCCAACCTGCGCGTCAAGGGGTACGGCTCGTGGGCCGAGGCGGCGCAGAACACCGATCCCCGCTTCAAGGGCGCGTTGGACGCCATGTATCGCAGCCTGCAGATGGCGAAGGACAACTTTGACGCCAGCATCGTACACTGCCACACCTGGTACGTGCAGTTCGGCGGCTTCCTGGCTAAGAAGCTGTGGGGGGTCCCCTTCGTGCTGACCGTCCACTCGCTGGAGCCGCTGCGGCCATGGAAGGTGGAGCAGCTCGGCAACGCCTACCACCTGAGCTCGTGGATCGAGAACAACGGCATCACCCAGGCCGACGCGGTGATCGCGGTGTCGCAGGAGACGCGCAACGACGTGCTGCGGCTCTTCGACGTGGATCCCGCCAAGGTCAAGGTGATCCACAACGGCATTGACCTGAACCAATACCGCCACGACCCGAACGTGGACGCACTGGTGAAGCACGGCGTTGATCCCGAACGGCCCTACGTGCTGTTCGTCGGCCGTGTCACGCGCCAGAAGGGCATCATCCACCTGGTGAACGCGATCCCGCACATTGACCCGTCCATCCAGGTGGTGCTGTGCGCGGGCGCGCCCGACACGCCGGAGATCGGCCGGGAGATGTCAGCCCGCGTCGCCGAGGTCAGCGCCGACCGCCCCGGCGTGATCTGGATCCAAGAGATGCTGCCGCGCGACCAGGTGATCCAGTTCTACTCCAACGCCACGGTGTTCTGCTGTCCGTCGGTGTACGAGCCGTTCGGCATCATCAACCTGGAGGCCATGGCGTGCGAGACCGCGGTGGTCGCGTCGGCCATCGGCGGCATCCCCGAGGTGGTCGTACCCGAGGAGACCGGCGTGCTGGTGCCATTGGAACTCAAGCCAGGCACGTTTGACCCGGTGGACCCCGCCGCGTTCTCCTGCAGCCTGGCCGAAGACATCAACCGGGTGGCGTTGGACGCCGACCTGCGCGCGAAGTTCGAGCGCAACGGCCGGCAGCGCGTGGAAGATCACTTCAGTTGGACTGCGGTCGCGCACCGAACGCTGGACCTCTATCGGTCGTTGGTGTAGAGCAAGCGCAGGGGGCCGCATCCTTCGACTGCACTCCGCACCGCCAACGATCCTTCGATTTCGTTGCACGACGCTCAGGAGCTGTTGGCGGTGCTCCGTTCCGCTCAGGATGCGTCCGAGGTTGTTTTCAGAGGGAGCCGGGCCAGGGTCCCCAGCGTAGTCGAAGGATGCTAACTCCAGGTCAACAAAGAGGATGTAACACTAAGCTGGCAGCTCTTGTGCGTGAGAGAGACCGGCTAAAGCCTCGATTCCAGACAACAACGCAATAGCAAGGGGGTACACATGCCAGGACCTACTCACCTGCCTGCGTGGCAGGCTCTGCAAACACATTGCGCCGACATGGCATCCGTACACGTGCGCGATCTGTTCGCCCGTGACCCGCAGCGCTTCGAGCGTTTCTCGCTGCACCTGGGCGACATTCTGTTCGACTACTCCAAAAACCGCATCACCGCTGAAACGCTGGCGCTGCTGCTCGACCTGGCGCGCCAGGCGGGCCTGGCCGACAAGATCGCGGCCATGTTCAGCGGCGCGAAGTACAACAACACCGAACAGCGCGCCGTGCTGCACGTCGCCCTGCGCAACCGGGCCAACCGGCCGATCCTGGTGGATGGGCAGGACGTCATGCCGGAAGTCAACCGGGTGCTGGCCCACATGCGCGAATTCAGCGAGGCCATCCGCTCCGGCGCGTGGACCGGCTACACCGGCCAGGCGATCACCGACGTGGTCAACATCGGCATCGGCGGGTCGGACCTGGGGCCGAAGATGGTGTGCGAGGCGCTGAAACCGTATGGCGGGCGTATACGGGTGCATTTCGTGTCCAACGTAGACAGCACTGACCTGGTGGAAACGCTGAAGCTGGTGGACCCGGAGACGGTGCTGTTCCTGGTGGCGTCCAAGACCTTCACCACGCAGGAAACCATGACCAACGCGCAGACCGCGCGAGCGTGGTTCCTGGAGGCGGCCGTCAGGGCGGGTCTTGCACCCGTCCAAGCCGAGGCCGCGGTCGCCAAACACTTCGCGGCCATGTCCACCAACACGGCCGCGGTGGCGCAGTTCGGCATTGACCCGAAGAACATGTTCGAGTTTTGGGATTGGGTCGGCGGCCGCTACTCGCTATGGTCGGCCATCGGCCTCTCCATCGCCATCTACCTGGGCATGGATCACTTCGAGGCGTTGCTGGGCGGCGCGCACGCGGTGGACGAGCATTTCCGCACGGCGCCGTTCGAGCAGAACCTGCCGGTGATCATGGGCCTGCTGGGCATCTGGTACAACAACTTCTTCGACGCGCAGTCGCACGCCATCCTGCCCTACGACCAATACCTGCTGCACTTCCCGGCCTACTTCCAGCAGGGGGACATGGAGAGCAACGGCAAGGGCGTAACCCGGGCCGGCGACCGCATCGAGGACTACACCACCGGCCCGGTCATCTGGGGGCAGCCCGGCACCAACGGCCAGCACGCGTTCTACCAGCTGATCCACCAGGGCACCAAGCTGATCCCGTGCGACTTCCTGGCCGCGGCGCAGAGCCACAACCCGCGCGGCGACCATCACGCCATCCTGCTGTCGAACTACCTGGCGCAGACCGAGGCGCTGATGCGGGGCAAGACGCCGGACGAGGCGCGCGCGGAGCTGGTAACGCAATCCGCCGGATTGCGCGGCGCCGAGCTGGAGCTGCTAGTGGCGCACAAAACCTTCCCCGGCAACCGGCCCACCAACTCGTTCCTGTATCCGAAGCTGACGCCGGCCGTGCTGGGGTCGCTCATCGCGCTCTACGAACACAAGATCTTCACCCAGGGCGCGATCTGGGATGTGAACTCCTTCGACCAGTGGGGCGTGGAACTGGGCAAGCAACTGGCGAAGGTCATCCTGCCAGAGCTCAAGGGGGATGACGAGGTTCACGCCCATGATGCCTCGACCAATGGGCTGATTAACGCGATCAAGCGCATGCGCTGAGATTAAGGCTGAGGTTAAGGCTAAGGCTCAGCCTTAGCCTCAATCTCAGCCTAACGACGGAGGACTCATGAACGTACTCACCCTGATCCTGGCGGGCGGCCAGGGCAGCCGGCTCAGCATCTTGGGCGAGAAGCGAGCTAAGCCCGCGGTGCCGTTCGCCGGCAAATATCGCATCATAGACTTTCCGCTCTCCAACGCGGTTAACTCGGGCCTGTATCGCGTGGCTGTTCTGACGCAGTATCGGCCGCACTCCTTGATGCAGCACATCGGCATCGGCGAGCCGTGGGACCTCAACCGCAGCCAGCCCAACGGCGTGCAGATCTGGCAGCCGTACCGCGGCCGCAAGGACCAGGACTGGTACCGCGGCACGGCCGACGCGCTCTACCAGAACCGCAACCTCATCGCCGAGTCGGGCTGCGACCGCGTGCTGGTGCTCTCCGGCGATCACATCTACAAGCAAGATTACCGCGACCTGCTGCGGTTCCACGAGGATAAGGGCGCCGACCTGACGGTGGCGGTGATGCACGTGCCGCCGGAAGAGGTCTTCCGCTTCGGCATCATGACCACCGACGCCGACCAGCGCATCGTCAACTTCACCGAGAAGCCCAAGAAGTCAGACAGCACCCTGGCCTCCATGGGCATCTACGTCTTCAACACCAGATTCCTGCTGCGCCGGCTGAACGAAGACGCGGCAGATCCGGCGTCGTCCCACGACTTCGGCAAGAACATCATCCCCAAGATGGTGGAGCACGATCAAGTCTTCGCCTATCCGTACAGCGGCTACTGGGTGGACGTGGGCACCATCTCGTCGTACTGGGAGACCAACCTGGCGCTGCTGCAAGGGAAGCCGGAACTCGATCTGTACGATCCCGGCTGGGTGCTCCATACCCGCTCGAAAGAGCGCCCGCCCGTGAAGCTGGGCCCGGCCGGCCACTCGCGCGACAGCCTGCTGTCCAACGGCTGCGTCATCAACGGCACGGTGATCAACAGCGTCCTGTCACCGGGCGTCTGGGTTGAGGCCGGCGCGATCGTGCGTGACTCGGTGGTCATGAACGATACCGTGGTGCGGGCCGGCGCGGTGGTGGCGCGCTGCGTGCTGGATAAGGAGATCGAGATCGGCGCAGACGCACAGGTCGGCGCCGGCGACGATAATACGCCCAATCAGCTCGAGCCGGCGAACATCAACACCGGCATCACCATTGTCGGCAAACGCGCGCGGGTGCCGGCCGGCGCCATCATCGGCCGCAACTGCCGGATCGATCCCAGCACGACGCCAACGGACTATGACGGGCTGCACGTGTCCAGCGGCGCAACGATCAGCCCGCGCGAGCCAAGTGGCGCGGACGCGATTTGATAAGGGTGCATTCAAAGTTAGTTCGCGAGCATCCTGAGCGGAGCCTCGCAGCAGTTCGCGAGGCGTAGTCGAAGGATGCGGCCTTGGCTGAAAGACCGCTGCGCATCCTTCGACTACGCCGGGGGCCCTACCCCGGCTGCGCTCAGGATGCTCCGCTTGGTTGGCCTTTTCTTGGCGATCGCCTCATAGGGAGGATTTGTCATGGCGTTACATTCCTTAGCCGGCAAACCGGCGCCGCGCGAGATCCTGGTCAACGTGCCGCGCCTGATCTCGGAATACTACACCGGCCACCCCGATCCGGCCGTCCCGGCCCAACAGGTGGCGTTCGGCACCTCGGGCCACCGCGGCACGTCGTTCAACTGTTCCTTTAACGACGACCACATCGCGGCCACCAGCCAGGCGATCTGCGAGTACCGCGCCGCGCAGGGGACGACCGGGCCACTGTTCATCGGCATGGACCCCCACGCGCTCTCCGAGCCGGCGCTGAGCACCGCCATCGAGGTGTTCGCGGCCAATGGCGTCGAGCTGCTGGTGCAGGCCGGCCGCGGCTACACCCCCACGCCGGTCATCTCCCACGCCATCTTGACCTACAACCGGGGCCGCCGCGCGGGCCTGGCCGACGGCGTGGTCATCACCCCCTCGCACAACCCGCCGGCCGATGGCGGCTTCAAATACAACCCGCCCCACGGCGGCCCGGCCGACACCGGCGCCACCAAAGTCATCCAGAACCGCGCCAACGCGCTGCTGGCCGGCGGGCTGGCGGGCGTGCAGCGCATGACGCTGGCCCGCGCCCTGGCCTCCGGCCGCGTACACGATTACGATTACATCACACCCTACGTGGCCGACCTGCAGAACGTGATTGATATCCCCGCCATCCAACGGGCCGGGCTCACGATCGGCGTGGACCCCATGGGCGGCGCCAGCGTCGCGTTCTGGGCGCCCATCGCTGAGCGGTACGGGCTGAACCTGACGATCGTCAACCCCTACGTGGATCAGACCTTTGGCTTTATGACCGTGGACCACGATGGCAAGATCCGCATGGACTGCTCGTCGCCTTACGCGATGGCCAGCCTGATCGGCCTCAAGGATCGCTTCGATATCGCGTTCGGTAACGACACCGACTGCGACCGGCACGGCATCGTGGCGCCCAGCGTCGGCCTGCTGAACCCCAACCACTACCTGGCCGTCGCCATCTGGTATCTCTACCAGCACCGGCCCGGCTGGCGGCCGGACGCGGCCATCGGCAAGACGTTGGTGTCCAGCGCCATGATTGACCGGGTGGCTGCACACTTGGGCCGGCGGCTGGCCGAGGTGCCGGTGGGCTTCAAGTGGTTCGTGGATGGCCTGGTGGATGGCTCCTTCGGCTTCGGCGGCGAGGAGAGCGCGGGCGCGTCGTTCCTGCGCCACGACGGCGCCGTCTGGACCACGGACAAGGATGGCGTCATCCTGGACTTGTTGGCGGCCGAGATCACCGCAGTGACCGGCAAAGATCCGGGCCAGCACTACCAGGCGCTGGCCGCGCAGTTCGGCGCGCCGGTCTACCAGCGCATGGACGCGCCGGCCAACGCCGCGCAGAAGCGGGTGTTGGCCGCGCTGTCGCCGGAGCTGGTCACAGCCACCGAGCTGGCCGGCGAGCCGATCGTTGCCAGGTTGACCCATGCGCCGTGGAACGGCGCGGCCATCGGTGGCCTGAAGGTCGTGACCGAGAACGGCTGGTTCGCCGCGCGACCCTCGGGCACCGAAGACGTGTACAAGATCTACGCGGAAAGCTTCCTGGGCGAGGAGCACCTGCGGCGCATCCAGGCTGAGGCGCAGACCATCGTCGCGGCTGCATTTCGAGCCGGTGGGTCGTAATGGGCCATAGCTGGTGCAGGTGACTTTGTGTTGCACCCTACGGCCCTTCACCCCGAGTGAAGGGCCGTAGGGCTGTTTGGAACGTATTCCTGCAATGCGCTTTTTGACCGAACGGTTAGTACTACAACGACGGATGAACTACGTACAACCGCGTTGCGCTATCGCGATGATCTGTTTCACGCGCCGTGTGGTTGCATGGGACTGTTTGACCTGC